>JAILCU010000141.1 GCA_024690405.1 Bacteroidales bacterium | reverse complement strand
CACCAGCATTTCTGCTAAGACCGGTGCCGACGGCAAAGCCGTTGCGGCTGATGTTGCACAACGTTTAGCGGTATCTGCGGTGCGTGACACGCAAAGCGGTCGCACCTATATAAAGATTGTCAATCTCTTGCCCTTCACGGTACAGACACAGTTGGCTACCTTGGGCTTCTCCATGCCCGCCAAAGCTACATGCAAGCAGTTGGCCGGTGCCTGGAATTCAAGTGATGCCAGACCTGTACTTCATCAGGATGTAGACATCTCACAGGGCCTGACACTTCCAGCCTACAGCTTTAGTGTCATAGAATTCTGAACCTTCTGAACAAGAGATCCCATTTAGCCCGGGACTTCGTCGTCAATTGGTGAAGTCCCGGGCTTTCTTGTGTCTTCTGATACCACGCAGGAGTGTCGCTCTCAGAGGGGCGAAGGAAGGTGGTTGTTCTTTTCTCAGCCTCTACGTACCTTCCATTGTGTTTTGTAGTGCTCTCGTAATTCGTCAGAGCGGCGAGGAGAGATTCGACGTGATCACTTCATCTAATGGAATATCGTGTTTCTCAAGAGGCAGTTCGTCTACCATTTGAAATGGCCAGGCAAGACCAATGGTGTAGGTGGGGCCGACCTTCAGCTGTGGCAGCAGACGGTCATAGAATCCGCGTCCACGCCCCAAGCGTCCCCCATCAGATGTGAAAGCGACACCTGGAACAACGGCCAGGTCGATGGCGGTATAGTTGGTGAAGCGTTCGCCTGTGGGTTCCTGAATATGAAAGGCACCTTCATGAAGTTCGTCCTCCACGTTCAGGCAACGAAGTTCAAGCTCATCGCGGATCACTACTGGAAGCAGTACTTTCTTTCCCTCTGACAAAGCCCGACGGATGAGTGCGTGCGTATCGACCTCGTCCGGTAAGGAATGATAAAGAAGCACTGTTTGCGCCTGATGCCAGCGGGGATGATTCGTCAGACGGCTTGTTACAGCTTGCGACAGGGCGGCGCGCTCCTTGTCCGCACACCTCGCCTTCCGCGATTTTATCTCACTGCGTATGCTCGCCTTGCTTGTTGTCATCTGTGCTGTTGCTATGGTGTCGTCAATCCCTTACCGCCTCAAGATGCTTTTTTCCCATCCTCCTTTTTCGGGAATGATTCTCCTGCCTTTAAAATCTCCTGAGCACGAAGAATGGCAGGGTCGAAAGTGCTGACGTATTGTAACCGCCAAGGCTGGTCCTGGGCATTATAGATGATGTTGGCGATGAGGTTATGCTCAAAAAGAATGGCGCTCCGTTGCAGCATCAGGTTACGGCGTTTGAGACTATGCTCTTCGCCAAACCGGGCAAACTGTTCGAGCAAATCCTGTCGCTGCAGCCATCTCACCATGTCTTTTACATTGTCAAACTGATTGAGTTCCTGGCGGTGCTTGTCCGTGAAGACATAGGCAAACTGCACGGTGAGCCCCGTGAACACAGCTTCGCGGAAGTAGCGGGTGTAGAGGGTCGTATCTTCAGGGATGAAGATGTCAGGCATGATGCCACCACCGCCATAAACCGTACGGCCGAGACGTGTATGATATTCGGGACCGTCCTGATGGATGCTGTCGGCCGAAAAGAACTCGCCGCGCTCGTAACGGGCGATGAGGTCGTTTTCATATTCCTCGCCGTGACCTTTCTCGTATGGCTTCTGAATGCAACGTCCCGAAGGCGTGTAATAACGTGCAACGGTCAGTCGCACGACACTGTGATCTTTGAATTCGATGGGTTGCTGCACCAGCCCTTTACCAAAAGAACGGCGGCCAATGATGGTTCCGCGGTCATTGTCCTGAATGGCACCGGCAAAGATCTCCGAGGCTGATGCCGAGCCCTCGTCAACGAGCACAATCAGCGGAAGGTGTTGAAACGATCCGTGTCCGTCCGTGCGGTATTCTTCACGCGGTGAGCGGCGACCTTCGGTATAGACCACGAGCTCTCCTGCAGGCAGGAATTCATTGACCATCAGGATTGCGGTCTGCATATAACCGCCTCTGTTTCCCCTGAGGTCGATGACCAGGTTCTTCATGCCTTGCATGTTGAGTTGTGCCAAGGCCGTGAGCATTTCCGGATAGGTGTTTTCGCCGAAGCTTTCGATAGAGATATATCCCGTCTGCTCATCGAGCATAAAATAGCTGTCCACGCTTTCCACGGGCACGTCACCACGCACTACGGTGAACTGCAGAGGCTTCTGGTGGCCATGGCGGAGAATCGTCAGCTTCACCTTTGAATTCTTAGGCCCGCGCAGACGCTTCATGATCTCTTTGTCCGTCATGCCTACCAACGAGCTGTCGTCAGCCGCGATGATACGGTCGCCAGCCAGCACGCCCACTTTTTCCGATGGGCCGCCCTTGATGATATTCATGACGTTCACCGTGTCTTTCTGTAGCGTGAAACGTACGCCGATGCCACTGAAACTGCCCTTGAGTTCGGCACCGGTCTCCTCCGCATCGTTGGAACTGATGTAGCTGGAATGAGGGTCCAGTTCGGAGAGAATGACGGGCATGGCGCTCTCTATAAGGTCGCTCGAATTGACGGTATCAACGTAATTGTTGTCTATAATCTGCAGCAGATAGTTCAGCTTGTTGCTTCCTGTATTGACTATACTTAGACGGTTGCCGGAGAAATGACTGGCATAGAAAGCGCCAATGAGGATTCCTGCAATCACTGCAAGGGCAAGCATGAGCGGAACAAGACGTGATTTGGTATTCATGAAAGAAAAAAGGAAATATGATGGTTGTTTAATGTTTAAAGTTTAAAGTTTAATGTTTAATGTTTAATGCTGAATGATACAGGTGGGTGATGTGATTATAGTTTAAAGTTTAATGTTTAATGTTTATAGTTTAATGCAGAATGAAATAGGAATATATAAAGATGGGGTTTATTCGAAGCCGGGGATGGGCATGTGTTGGACGTCGATGCCGGCACGGCGGAGGAGGTCGATGCCATCGGTGAGACGGTAGTCGCGGGCATAGACTACACGCCTGATGCCTGCTTGAATAATGAGCTTGGAGCATTCGATGCAGGGGGAGTCGGTGACATAGAGCGTAGCGCCCTCGGAGTTGTTTCCGGAACGTGCTATCTTGGTGATGGCATTGGCCTCGGCATGCAGGACGTAAGGCTTCGTGACGCCGTCTTCTTCACACACGTTCTCGAAACCCGAGGGCGTGCCGTTGTAGCCGTCGCTGATGATCATCTTGTCCTTCACGACGAGTGCGCCCACCTGACGGCGCACGCAGTAGCTGTTCTCGCTCCAGATGCGAGCCATGCGCAGATAGCGCATGTCGAGGGGTCTATTTTTTGATTCCATTGCGAATGAGTAAAGCGTCAATAGTAGGTTCTCCGCCGCGGAAACGGCGATAGAGGGTCATGGGATGTTCGGTGCCTCCGCGCGAGAGCACGCAGTCGCGGAAGCGCTGGGCTGTTTCGCGGTCGAAAATACCGGCTTGCTTGAATACCGAGAAGGCGTCGGCATCGAGCACTTCTGCCCATTTATAGGAATAGTAGCCGGCGGCGTAACCACCTGACATGATATGTCCGAACTGTACCGTCATGCATGTGCCGGGCTCCTCGGGGAAGAGCTGCGCCCGGTGCCAGGCTTCGCGCTCGAAGGTTTGGATATCGGCCGTAAACGGCTCGGTGAGCGTGTAGAAGGCCATATCAAGAAGGCCGAAGCTGACTTGTCGGATGCAGGCATAAGCCACATTGAAATTTCTGCTGGCGATGATGCGGTCGATGAGTTCCTGAGGGATGGGTTCGCCGGTCTTGTAGTGGCATGCAAAGGTGTTCAGGAAGTCGGGCTCTACGGCAAAATTCTCCATCAGCTGCGAGGGCAGTTCCACAAAGTCCCAATAGACATTCGTACCGGAGAGCGAAGCAAAGCGGGTGTTGGCAAAAATACCATGAAGGGCGTGACCGAACTCATGCAGGAAGGTCTCTACTTCTCCGAGGGTGAGCAGCGCGGGTTTGGTGTCGGTGGGCTTGGTGAAGTTCATCACGAGGGAGACATGCGGTCGGCTGTTCTTCCAGCAAGCGGGATCGTACGGTGTCGGGCAGTTGTCCTCGGGCCCTATCCACTGGTCCTTGTAACTTGTCATCCAGGCACCGCTCTGCTTGCCTTTGCGCGGGTGGAAATCGGTGTAAAGAACAGCGAGGAAGCTGCCGTCTTTGTCCATGACATCATAGGCTTGCACGTCGGGATGATACACCGGGATGTCTTTGTTCTCCACGAAAGTGATGCCGTACAGACGGGTGGCAAGACCGAAGACGCCGGCTTTCACACGTGAGAGTTCGAGGTAGGGCCTAAGCATTTCGGCATCGATATTATAGCGCTCCATTTTCAGCTTATGGCCATAATAGGAGAAATCCCAGGGTTGCAGCTCGAACGTGTCACCTTCTGTGCGGCGGGCCAAATCGCGTATCTCCTCCAGTTCGTGACGTGCGGGTTGCATATATGCATCCAAAAGCTGATCGAAGAGGTGGTACACATTTTCTGCGTTCTCTGCCATGCGCTCCTTCAACACATAGTCGGCATAAGTCTTGTAACCCAGCATCTGTGCGCGTTCACGACGCAGGTTCACGATACGATGCACGATTTCTTCGTTGTTCTGCTCGTTCTTCTTGATGCAGATGGTGTTTTTGGCCATATACATCTGTTTCCGCAATTCGCGATGATCGGCGTAAGTGATGAAGGGACCATAGGATGGAGCCTGCAGGGTGAAAATCCATCCGTCCAATTGCCGTTCCTTTGCCGCTAAGGCTGCGGCCTCACGTGCCGAATCGGGCAGTCCGCTGAGCTCCTTCTCATCGGTGATATGCAGTTGATAGGCATTGGTCTCTTTCAGGTTGTTCTGCGAGAACTGGAGCGTGAGCACGCTCAT
>JAILCU010000113.1 GCA_024690405.1 Bacteroidales bacterium | reverse complement strand
ACCATCTTTTCGACATCGGCGCCTACATCACCGCCAGAAAAGAGCTGCGCAACTGGACCCTCAGCGGCGGTCTTCGCTATGACTACCGCCACCTGCACAGCCACGCGCTTCTGGAAGATGGCGAGGAGCGCTTCGCCGACTTCACCCGCAACTTCTCGGCCCTCAGCGGCTCCCTCGGCGCCGTCTGGCACGCCAACAGCCACTTGAATATCCGCGCCAACGCCGCCCGCGGCTTCCGTGCCCCCAACCTTAGCGAGCTGGGCAGCAACGGAGCGCATCACGGCACGCTCCGCTATGAAATTGGCAACCCCGACCTGAAGCCCGAATACAGCTGGCAGGGCGACCTCGGCTTCGACTTCAGCAGCAAGTGGATCTCCCTTGAGCTGGCACTGTTCCTCAATCATATCGACAACTATATCTTCGCCGAAGCCCTTGCGGACAATGCCTCTCTCAACTATCAACTATCAACTCTCAACTCAGATTACCGTCTCTTCCACTACACCCAGGGCGACGCCCTCCTGAAGGGCTTTGAGGCTGGCTTCGACCTGCACCCCATCCACCAGCTCCACATCGGCAGCACCTTCTCAATGGTCGATGCTCGCCAGCTTGGGCAACCATTAGAGACACGCTACTTGCCCCTCACCCCTGCCCCACGTCTGACAGCCGAGGTGAAATGGGAGTTCACGCACAACGGCGACCACCACACCAGCGCCCCTCACCATAAGGGCGAGAGCTTGCGCCACCACCGCCTCGACCACGTCTTCGACAACGCCTACGTCAGCGTAGGCATAGAGCAGTATTTCCGCCAAGATCATTATTACATGGCCGAAGGTACAGAGACAGCGACGCCGGCCTACACGCTATTGAACGTCTCGGCCGGCACCGATATACTCCTAAAGAACGGGCGTAAGCTTTGCGAGCTCTACTTTATCGCCGACAACCTCCTCGACTGCGGCTACCAAAGCCACCTCAGCCGTCTGAAATACGCTGACATCAACACACACACCGGCCGCCGCGGCATCTTCAACCCCGGCCGCAACTTCACCATCAAGCTGATCTTCCCCTTGCAGTTTTAATCGTCGGTGAGCTTGCGATAGCGGATGCGACGAGGTTCTTCGAGGCCGAGGCGCTTGAGTTTGTTGGCCTCGTAGTCGGTGTAGGAGCCCTCGAAATAGACGACATTGCCATCACCCTCGAAAGCGAGGATATGTGTACAGATGCGGTCGAGGAACCAACGGTCGTGGCTGATGACCACGGCGCAACCGGCGAAGCTCTCGAGACCTTCCTCCAACGCCCGTAGGGTGTTGACATCGATGTCGTTGGTGGGCTCGTCGAGCAGCAGGACATTGCCTTCTTCCTTCAGCGCCATCGCCAAGTGCAGACGGTTGCGCTCGCCACCGCTGAGCACGCCGCATTTCTTCTCCTGGTCGGCACCCGTGAAGTTGAAGCGTGAGAGATAAGCACGGGCATTGATGTCGCGACCGCCCATGCGGATGAGCTCGTTGCCCTGCGAGACAATCTGATAGACGGTCTCGTCGGCCTTGATATCACGGTGGCTCTGATCCACGTAGGCTAACTTCACCGTCTCGCCGACCTCGAAGGTGCCGGCATCGGGCTTCTCAAGCCCCATGATCAGACGGAAGAGCGTGGTCTTGCCGGCACCGTTGGGGCCGATGACGCCTACGATGCCGTTGGGAGGCAGTGTGAAATCAAGATTCTTGAACAGCACTTTATCGCAGAAAGCCTTACAGAGGCCATGGGCTTCGATGACCTTGTTGCCCAGGCGCGGGCCGCTGGGAATATAGATCTCCAGCTTCTGCTCCTTCTCCTTCTGGTCCTCGTTGAGCATGCGTTCGTAGTTGGAGAGACGGGCCTTACCCTTTGCCTGACGTGCCTTCGGGGCCATGCGCACCCACTCCAACTCGCGCTGTAGGGTCTTGCGGCGCTTCGACTCCACCTTCTCTTCCATCTCCAGGCGTTTGGTCTTCTGCTCTAGCCACGAGCTGTAGTTGCCCTGCCAGGGGATGCCCTCGCCACGGTCGAGCTCGAGAATCCAGCCAGCGACATCATCGAGGAAGTAGCGGTCGTGGGTGACGGCGATGACGGTGCCCTCGTACTGGTTCAGGTGCTGCTCCAGCCAGTCGATGCTCTCTGCATCGAGGTGGTTGGTGGGTTCATCAAGCAGCAGGACGGCAGGCTTCTGCAACAGCAGACGGCACAAGGCCACACGACGGCGCTCACCGCCGGAGAGGTTCTTGCAGAGCTGTTCCTGCGGCGGACAGCGCAGGGCGTCCATGGCGCGAGCGAGCTTCGTATCGAGGTTCCAGGCATCGGTGGAGTCGATGATGTCCTGAAGCTCACCCTGACGCGCGAAGAGGGCATTCATCTTGTCCTCGTCCTCGTAGTATTCGGGCATCCCGAATTTCAGGTTGATATCCTCGTATTCCTTCAGGGCATCTACGATGTGCTGCACACCTTCCTCAACGACCTGACGCACCGTCTTATCGTCGTCGAGCTGCGGTTCCTGCGGAAGATAGCCGACGCTGTAGCCCGGCGAGAAAACGACATTGCCCTGATAGCTCTGCTCCAAGCCGGCAATGATTTTCAACAGCGTGGACTTACCAGAGCCGTTCAAGCCGATGATACCAATCTTAGCACCATAGAAGAAACTAAGGTATATATTCTTTAGTACTTGTTTCTGAGTCTGTTGGATGGTCTTGCTTACACCAACCATTGAAAAGATGATTTTCTTGTCGTCAGCCATGAGGAGTTGAGAATTTAAAGTTTCAAGTTTCAGGTTTCAAGTGTTTATACTCCCCTCGCCCTTTGGAGAGGGGCTGGGGGTGAGGCTGTTCATTTTCAATTATCTCAGCCAGATGAGGTCGCCCACCTCGGGTGAGTAGTCTGCTGTGAAGCCATTCAGCGTGTAGAGAGATTTCAGGCGGATGGCGTAGTGCTGCGCGATGTCATAGAGCGACTCACCGGGTTGTACCACGTGTGGAATTCCCTTGAACGACTTGTCAGCCTTTGTGCGCTTCTTCTGCAGATATACGATGTCCCCCGAACGCAGCGGTGAGCCTTTAGGACGATCATTGTATTTCAGGAGCTTGCGGACACTCACGCCAGTTTCACGCGACACAAGCTCCCAAGTGTCGCTGCTGTTGGCGATGACCATGTAGTTCTTGTTGACACGATAAACGATATGCTGTGCGAAGAACATGCTCTCCACCTCAGCAGCCTGCCGTGTGGTGGTACGAGCGTGGTAGCGTCCACTCGTGTAGGAGTCAAACTGCTGAAGGTTGAAGCGTTCGATGACGCCTATCAGCATCTCGGCATATCGCGGATTGGTGGCATAGCCGGCTTTCTTGAGGCCGTGGGCCCAACCCTTGTAGTCCGTCACCCTCAGACTGAAAAGCGAGCGATAGCGAGGACTGGAGGTGAGGAAATGGGAATGATCCTCATAGCTCTCGCGGTCGTTGCGGTATTTGCGGAAACGGTCATCGGGACGGTCGTCGGCCATCACGATATAGGGGCCCGTCCAGTTCATCCCGACCTTGATACCGAAGTGGTTATGCGCCTCTGTGGCCAGCTTGCTGCGCCCGGCACCACTCTCGCAGAGCCCCTGCGCCAAGGTGATGGAGGCTGGAATCTTATGCTCACGCATCTGCTCGATGGCCAGGTCTTTGTATTTCTCAATATACTGCCATTGTACAGACTGTCCGCCCTGCGCAAATGAAGCTAAAACAGTGCTAAATAACACGCAGAAAACCGCAATTCGAAGCTTCTTCATAGTTTTTTTGAGTATTTTGCGCACAAAAGTACGTTTTTTTGATGAGATAAGCGAGAAAAACGCTACTTTTGTGACAAATTTCATGAAATAGTCATGCGAGAAGCTCAAATCATCGTCCCATATCAGGTCTTCGACTACGAAGAGCTGTCTGCTGAAGACCGCGAACTTGTGGATATGGCGAAGGCTATGACCGCCACCAGCTATTCGCCGTACTCCCACTTCCAGGTGGGTGCTGCATTGCGTCTGGCCGACGGTCAGATCTTCAAGGGTAGCAATCAGGAGAATGCGGCCTTCCCCTCGGGTCTATGTGCAGAACGAACAGCCTTCTTTGCGGCCTCTGCCAATGCGCCTGAGGTGCCGCCTGTGACCATCGCCATCGCTGCGCAGACGGGCGGACAGTTCCTGGAGAATCTGGTGGCCCCCTGTGGCGCCTGCCGCCAGTCGCTATTGGAGGCTGAGACGCGCTTCAAGCAAGATATCAGGGTGTTGCTCTACGGCACTGGCGGCACCTACGTCATCCGCAGTATGCGAGACCTGCTGCCCCTGACATTCGACGGTTCAGAACTTCCATAAGTCCTAATAGAAGAGAGAGAGATGTTTTTTAAGTTTTCACGGATTACACGATTCAGCCTCGCCATGTGCCTTACATGGTGCCTTGTCGGTATGGCGTATCCCACCACGGCTGAAGGTAATAACAAGAAGAAAAAGAAATCGAAGACGGAGACCATCGATTCCTACGACGCGTCCCTCCCCCAACCCGATGCGATTATGCCCTCCCTGACGCCCCAGCCGCCGCTGGGCGACAATGAGGTGCTTGCACAGCAAACGGGATTACATGTCGCCAACAAAGGACTTGGCGGCATCGATGTCTCTCACTATCAGGGCAGCATCAACTGGAAGGACGTGGCACGTAATGCCAACATCTACTACGTCTATGTGAAAGCCACGGAAGGGGCGAAGCTCGTAGATGAGACCTACCACCGGAATATCGAAGGCGCCCGGCACGCAGGACTGAAGGTGGGCTGCTACCATTTCTACAGCCCTACAGCCGACGTGAGCGAGCAGTTCCGCAATTTCTCCTCTGTCGTCAAACTCAAGCACAACGACCTCGTTCCCATCATCGATATCGAACATCGCGGCAAAGCCCCGCTGGGTCAGTTCCAGAACAGACTGAAGCAGTTCCTGAAGCTGGTGGAACGCCATTACGGTGTGCAACCCATCCTCTACACCTCACGCGACTTCTACAACAAGTACCTCAGCGGTCCCTTCACACATTATAAATATATGATCGCGCGCTACCACGAGGACATCCCCGAGTTGCGTGATAACGCAGCCTTCGTGATGTGGCAGTACAGCGCCACGAGTCGCATACAGGGCATCCGCGGCCATGTGGACCGCAGCTGTCTGATGGACAAATACAGTCTGTCGGATATCCTCCTGGAAAACAGAGATTAGGCGATGCGGAGGCCGTCGATTTTTGCAAGGCGTTCGCGCAAGCGAGGCATCTGTGAGACACGGATGGCGAGGGTCATCAGGCAGTCGTTGTCAAAGGACTGCGCAACGATGGCGGGCTCCTCTTCCTTCACCACGCGCATCACCTGGTTCATCAACGTGTATTCAAAGGTGATCGTGATCTGTTCATCCACGGTTTTCTCGATGATGGTGGCTGCGGCAATGGCCTCGGCAGCGGCAGCCTTATATGCCTGGATAAGTCCGCTGGTGCCTAACTTCACACCTCCGAAATAACGGACCACGATGATGAGGATGTCCGTCAGCTCGTTGGAGTTGATCTGCCCGAGGATGGGCTTGCCGGCCGTGCCGCTGGGCTCACCGTTGTCGTTGGCACGGAACACCAGGCGTTCATGCCCCAGCATATACGCATAGCAGACGTGGCGCGCATCGTAGTATTTCTTCTGATGCGCCTCCACCAGCTCCTTCACCTCCTCCACCGTAGAAACGGGGAAAGCAAAAGCGAGGAACTTACTCCTGAGTTCAGAATAAGTACCCTCGCTTTTGGATTGTATTGTTCTGTAGCTGTCGATCATGAAAGTTTGTGGACGACGAGTCCGCTGCGGAGCTTGGGCTCAAACCAAGTGGCCTTGGGTGGCATGATCTTGCCGCTGTCGGCGATGTCCATGATCTGCTGCATGGAGACGGGATAGAGTGCCAACGCAGCACGCATCTCGCCGCTGTCCACGCGACGCTTCAGCTCGCCGAGGCCACGCAGGCCACCGACGAAGTCGATGCGCTGCGAGGAACGCAGGTCGCCCAGCTGCAAGATATTCTGCAGGATGAGGCGGCTGGAGATGTCCACGTCGAGGACGCCGATGGGGTCGCTGTTGTCGTAGGTGCCGTCCTTGGCAAGGAGTGAGAACCAATGGTCGTCGAGGTAGAGCGAGAACTCATGCAGGCGCTGGGGCTTGTAGATCTCCGTGCCCTTGTTCTCCACTGTGAAGTTCTTGCGGATGGCATCCAGGAACTGCTCGCTGGTGAGGCCGTTGAGGTCCTTCACCACGCGGTTGTAGTCGAGGATGGTGAGCTGCGATGCCTGGAAAGCGACAGCCATGAAGTAGTTGTACTCCTCGTCGCCACGATGGTTGGGGTTCTGCTTCGCCTTCTCAGCGCCCACGAGGGCAGCAGCGGCCGAACGATGATGTCCGTCGGCGATGTAGAGCGACGGCATCTTGCGGAACTCCTCGGTGATGGTGGCGATGTCGGCAGGGTCGCTGATGACCCAGAACTTATGACCGAAGCCGTCAATAGGAGCAATGAAGTCGTACTCAGGTTCTGTGGCGGCATAGCGCATGATGAGCTTGTCGAGCACGGCATTGTCGGGATAGGCGAAGAAGACGGGCTCCATGTTGGCATCGTTCACACGAACGTGCTTCATGCGGTCCTCTTCCTTGTCGCGACGTGTCAGCTCGTGCTTCTTGATAACGCCGTTCATGTAGTCGTCCACATAGGCGCCGATGACGAGGCCGTACTGCGTCTTGCCGTTCATCGTCTGAGCGTAGATGTAGTAATGCTCATCCTTGTCCTGCACGAGCCAGCCTTTGTCTTGGAACATCTGGAACTGGCGTGCTGCCTCCTCATAGACGCGAGGGTCATACTCGCTGGTGCCTACGGGGAAGTTGATTTCCGGCTTGATGATGTGGTAGAGCGACTTCTCGTTGTCGCCAGCCTCTGCCCTAGCCTCCTCGCTGTCGAGGACGTCGTAGGGACGGCTCTCGACCTGCTCCACGAGGTTCTTAGGCGGACGCAAGCCACGGAATGGTTTGATCTTAGCCATAATTTTAGTTTACCTGGAACTTGGTGATTCCCTTCTCCAAGAAGTCAACAATCTGATGAGCGGCTGCGATGCCGGCATTGACGTTGGCTTCAGCAGTCTGAGCACCCATCTTCTTGGGCGTGGTGAAGTAGCGTCCTTCGAACTTGGCGAAGTCGGCATCAGCATCGGGCTTGATGTCGGTGACATACTTCAGGTCCTCGCGCTCGGCCATGAGTGCCAGCAGCTCGGGCTCGTTGATGACCTCCTTGCGGGCTGTGTTCACGAGGATACCGCCCTTCGGGAGCTTGTTCACGAGTGCCTTGTTGATGCTCTCCTTGGTCTCGGCCGTAGCAGGGATGTGGAGGCTGACGATGTCGCTCTGCTCGAAGAGTTCGTCCTGCGACTTGACAGCCTTCACGCCAGCAGCCTCGATGACGACGGCAGGGCAGTAAGCATCGTAAGCGAGCACCTCCATGTCGAAGCCCTTGGCGATACGGGCCACGTTGCGACCCACGTTACCGAAGGCCAGGATGCCGAGCTTCTTGCTCTTGAGCTCTGTGCCGCTGGTGCCATTGAAGAAGTTACGCTTGGCATAGACAAGGAGGCCGAAGACGAGCTCAGCCACGCTGTTGGCGTTCTGACCCGGCGTATTCATGGCCACCACCTTGTGAGCCGTAGCGGCGTCGAGGTCGATGTTGTCGTAGCCTGCGCCTGCGCGAACCACGATCTTCAGTTGCTTGGCAGCATTCAGCACCTCAGCATCGACTTTGTCGGAACGGATGATCATCGCATCGACATCCTTCACGGCATCGAGCAGCTGAGCCTTCTCTGTATATTTCTCCAGCAGGGCCACTTCATAGCCTGCTGCATCAAAAACTTCCTTGATGCCCTTCACGGCCACACCGCTGAAAGGCTTCTCTGTTGCAATTAAAACTTTCATTTTTCTCACGGGCAAAGCCCGTAGTTTAAGGTTTAATGTTTAAAGTTTAAAGGATGGCTGCGCGAGATCAATGAAGCTTCTCAAATTCTTGCATGCATGCTACGAGGGCGTTGACGCCTTCTAGATCCATGGCGTTGTAGCAGCTGGCACGGAAGCCACCTACGTCGCGATGACCCTTCACACCGACCATACCCTTGCTGGTAGCGAAGGCCATGAACTCGTCCTGCAGGTCCTGATATTCAGGCTTCAGCACGAAGGTGATGTTCATGCGTGAACGGCTGTCCTCCTCGGCAGTGCCTACGAAGAGCTTGTTGCGGTCGATTTCGCCATAGACGATTTCAGCACGCTCGATGGCACGACGTTCCATCTCCTTGACGCCACCCTGCTTCTTGATCCACTTGAGGTTCTGCAGTGCGCAGTAGATGGGCACCGTAGGAGGCGTGTTGAACATGCTGCCCTTGCTGATGTGGGTCTGGTAGTTGAGCATCGTGGGAATCGCACGGCTTACCTTACCAACGAGGTCTTCCTTGATGATGCAGAAGGTCACACCTGCCATGGAGAGGTTCTTCTGGGCACCGCCGTAGATCATGCCATACTTGCTGACATCGATGGGACGGCTGAAGATATCGGAGCTCATGTCAGCGATCATGGGCACGGGGCTGTCGTAATCCTTCAGGATCTCCGTACCATAGATGGTGTTGTTGCTGGTGATATGGAAGTAGTCGGCATCCGTGGGGATGGTAAAGTTCTTGGGGATATAGGTGAAGTTCTTGTCCTTGCTGGAAGCCACTTCGACGACCTCGCCGAAGAGCTTGGCCTCCTTCTCGGCCTTGGTAGCCCAAACGCCGGTGTTGAGGTAGGCAGCCTTCTTCTCAAGGAAGTTGTAGGGGACCATGCAGAATTGCAGGCTGGCACCGCCACCGAGGAAAATCACGCTGTAGCCTTCTGGGATGTCCAGCAACTCCTTGAACAGAGCAACTGTTTCATCGACGACGGGCTGGAAGTTCTTGGCACGATGGCTCATCTCCATCAGGGAGAGGCCGCTACCCTCGAAATCGAGGCACGCAGCAGCGGTGGCCTCCATCACCTCACGGGGAAGTTTGCTGGGGCCGGCATTGAAATTGTACTTCTTCATAAGTGTTGAGTTTATGAGTTATTGATTTTTGAGTTTTTTGTTGACGAGACGCGAAAGCTTGTAAGCTTCGCTTTCAGCCGACAAATTTACGCCTTTTCTTCCACGCTACCAAATTTTATAAAGAAAAACGCGCGCGTGCAAACATTTTTAAATATATAATATAAAAAATCTATCTTTTCTTTGCCATCTAAAGAAAAAGGCCTATCTTTGCCACAAAATATACAATTCACATAACAATAACCTAAAAATGCTACAACTATGAAAAGATTTTTGATGATTGCAGCCTTGGCAGTCGCCCTGCCGATGGCAATGAATGCACAGGACGTTATTCAATCCGGTGTGTTGGGTAATTCCACAGTGGAAGCCGCACAACAGCGCACAGCCGATATCAAAGCCAGCGTAGAGGCCGCCAAGGACAACGCAGCTCAAGCCGCTCAGGCTCATCAAGATGCAAAGACAGACATCGAAAACCTGAAGCGCGACCTGCAGACCGCTAAACAAGAGGCTGACGCAGCCAAGAAAGCGGTTGAAGACGCAAAGCGTGGCGTGGAAACGGCCAAGAACAACGAGAAGGCCGCCAAGCAGAAGGTGAAGGACGTCGAGGGACAAATCAAGCAAATGGAGAAAGCCGCCAAGCAGGCCAAGGAAAAAGCGTCCGCAGCCAAGAAGGCTCACAAGGAAGAGCAGCAGCGACTGAAAGCCCAGCAGAAAGCTGAGAAGGCCCGCATAAAGGCTGAGAAGGCTGATCAGAAAGCACGCAAGGCCGCAGCGAAGGCGATTTGAATAAATTAACTTCATTCTATAACTCCTGAAATTCAATAAAGTATTACAATGGATATCGAATTGATTAAATCCTGCGAGGCTAAGGCCAAGGAGTGGCTCGCCTCGCCCGTGTATGACGAACAAACGAAAGCCGAAGTGAAGGCGCTCCTCGATGCCGAGGACAAGACAGCCCTCGTGGATGCTTTCTATCAGAGTTTGGAATTCGGCACAGGCGGTCTGCGCGGCATCATGGGTGCTGGCACCAACCGCATGAACCGCTACATCGTAGGCGCTGCCACACAGGGCTTCGCCAACTACATCAACAAGGCTTTTGCCGACAAGAAGAACATCGCCGTCGTGGTCGGTCACGACTGCCGCAACCACGGCCGTGAGTTCGCTGAGACAGTGGCTAACATCTTCTCCGCCAACGGCATCAAGGTCTATCTCTTCGAGAGCCTCCGCCCCACCCCTGAAATCAGCTTCGCCATCCGCCAGCTGAAGGCCCAGGCAGGCGTCAACGTCACCGCCTCTCACAACCCCAAGGAGTACAACGGCTACAAGGCCTATTGGGAAGACGGTGCTCAGGTGCTCGCTCCGCATGACACGGGCATCATCGACGAGGTCAACAAGGTCAGCGTCGAGGACGTGAAGTGGACAGGCAACCCCGATCTGATTCAGATTATCGGTGGTGAGATGGACTGGGACTACCTCGCAGCCGTCAAGGAAGCGATGGTCGATCAGGCTGTCATCAACCGCCAGAAGGACCTCAATATCGTCTATACGCCGCTGCACGGCACAGGCCGCGTCATCATCCCCGAGGCCCTGCGCAGCTGGGGCTTCCAGAACATCCACGTCGTGCCCGAGCAGATGGTCATCGACGGCAACTTCCCCACGGTCGTTTCTCCCAACCCCGAGAACTCCGAGGCTATGACCCTCGGCATGAAGCTCGGCACTAAACTGAACGCAGACCTGGTGATTGCCAGCGACCCCGATGCTGACCGTCTGGCCATCGTCTGCCGCAACCCGAAGGGTGAATGGGAAATCCTCAACGGCAACCAGACCTGCATGATGTTCGCCTGGTATATCATCGCCAACAAGAAGAAGCTCGGCCAGCTCAAAGGCAACGAGTTCCTCGTGAAGACCATCGTGACCACCGAACTCATCAAGCGCATCGCCGACAAGAACGGCGTGGAGATGATGGACTGCTACACGGGCTTCAAGTGGATTGCCGCCCTCATCCGTGAGAACGAAGGTATCAAGAAGTACATCGGCGGCGGCGAGGAGAGCTTCGGCTTCCTGCCCTTCGATAAGGTGCGCGACAAGGATTCACCAGCCAGCATCTGCCTCATTTGCGAGATTGCCGCATGGGCCAAGGACAACGGCAAGACACTCTATGACCTGCTCATGGACATCTATCTCGAGTACGGCTATACCCTCAACCACACCGTCAACGTTGTCCGTCCGGGCAAGACCGGTGCCGACGAGATCAAGCAGATGATGGTCGATTTCCGCGCTGCGAAGGCTCCCAAGACCCTCGGCGGCAGCAAGGTCATCTGCATCAAGGACTATCAGGCCCTCACCGCTACCGACGGCGAAGGCAATAGCGTGAAACTCGATATGCCAGCTACCTCCAACGTCCTGCAGTGGTTCACCGAGGACGGCACCAAGGTGAGTGTGCGTCCCAGCGGCACCGAGCCCAAGATCAAGTTCTACATCGAAGCACCCGCCGATATGAAGGCCGCCAAGGACTATCCCGCTGCTTGCGAGGCCGCTATGGCCAAGGTTAAGGCCGTTTGCACAGACCTCGGAATATGAATACCCTATGGCTCTGCCTCTGCGCAGGCGACATACTACTAAAGAGAGAGGGCGCTGATGGCGCCTTCTCTCTTCCCATGGGAGTAGAACCGCCCGTGCCGCTCAAGCCGTGGAACCACGTAACGTCATTTAAAGATTTAAAGATTGACGATTTAAAGATTGACGATTTAAAGATTGACGATTTTAAGATTGACGATTTTAAGATTGACGATTTAAAGATTGACGATTTAAAGATTGAAGGCCTTGTGCAACAGAAATCCTTAAATCAAAAATCTTTAAATCCTAAAATAGAACTGAGGATTGTTCGTCTGGACAGCCCCGTCGTAGGCGTCGCGGGCTTGGAGATGATGGGGCTGCGCAAGAGCCACGCCGTACTCAGCGCCGAGGAATACAAACTTGCGGGCAAAGCCGCCGAATTGATTTACTGGGACCAGAACACTAAGTACTGCGGCTGCTGCGGCGCTCCCAACAAGTGGCAGACCGAGATCAGCAAGCAATGCACCGAGTGTGGCAAGGAGTGGTGGCCCAGCGTAGCCACCGCCATCATTGTCAGAATAACGAGATTTAAGGATTTAAAGATTGACCATTTAAAGATTGAAGACCAAATGCAACAGCAATCCTTAAATCAAAAATCCTTAAATCGTCAAATGGAAGAGATTCTGTTAGTGCGCGCCAAGAATTTCCGCACCAACCATTATGGTCTCGTGGCAGGATTCCTCGAGACGGGCGAGAACTTGGAGGAAGCCGTTGTGCGCGAGGTGCACGAGGAGACCGGTATTAGCATCAAGAATCTTCGCTACTTCGGCTCGCAGGCTTGGCCCTACCCCTTCGGCCTCATGGTAGGCTTCACGGCCGACTATGCCGGTGGCGAAATACGCCTGCAGCGCGAGGAGCTCACCGAGGGCGGCTGGTTCACACGCGACAACCTGCCACCCATCCCCGACAAAGCCTCCATCGCCCGCCGCCTCATCGACGACTGGTTACTGCAAGCATAAAGAAATCATTTTTCCTGTAAGCGGTCTATCAGATTGACGTCGCACTATTTTATAAGCACCTTCTTACCATTCACTATATTCAGGCCGCGACGGAGGCCCTGTTGTTTGATACCCATCAGATTATAAACTGATGCCGTTTTCTTGTCGTTAGCTTCCACGCTGCCAACGGCATCCACCTGATAGACATCGATCGTTTTGTGCACAGCATTCAAGTCACCTGAACCATTCTCGCACCAATACCAATAACAGAAGGTTTGCAACGGATCGTTCTGCAACTCAAAACCGTCATACGAGAACGTAGTCAGTCCCTGACTCAGAATAATCAGATTGCCGTCATATCTGCCAAAGAAATCCCCTCTGGGGTTGGAGTTCTTGAACGTCGGGTCCAAGGGAATCCAACCATAATCTTCATGATAAAAGTCCGGCCAGACATGGTAACCTCCATCCACCCATACGCCCATGTTATGTCGGGCGGGAATACCCTTATATCTCATGAGATTGACGAACAGCGTCGTGAAATCTCCACATTCGCCTCCTCCTTCTTGAAGGATCTTAGCGAGTGATCGCCAACTGCCATTGATATAGCTGTAGTTTGCAGCCACATATTCATAACAGCGCCGTGCATAGTCCAAGATATCTGTGGACTGATTCCACAGTTGATTACCGATGCTTTGTATGGTATTGTTGGCCGTATTAATATAGTAGCCGTCACTTTCAAGATAATCACGGGGGTTGACACCAGTACAGATATTCTTCTTCGACGTGTCGTTGAAGTCAATCTTGACCCGCTTTGTCTTGTATTTGAAAGACTCATAGACACTCAGATACTTACCTTCGTATGAGCCATCATACAATAAAACCTTATTGGCAGCATTGACATCCATAAACGTGCCAGCGCTTGACGCCAACATACGAATCTCCTGATACTCATTGGTGACAGGTGCTGGAAGCATAGTGACCAATCTCACGCCACTCATGTTCCCCGTTTTCGTGAAAGTCACCTTATTCGTAAAATCGATTTCACTCTGGCTAAAGACAGATAATGAAACAAACAAAAAGATGAAGACACACGAAAAATGTCCGAAACCGTATAACGTAGCTCTCATATTCTATATCATTTAAACATGGCAATCTTCATCATCACATTTATCTA
Organism: Bacteroidales bacterium; assembly: GCA_024690405.1. Taxonomy (GTDB): domain Bacteria; phylum Bacteroidota; class Bacteroidia; order Bacteroidales; family Bacteroidaceae; genus Physcousia. The sequence goes on along the minus strand of JAILCU010000113.1, from coordinate 11,666 downwards.
ATTTGTCCACAAAAGTACAAAAAATCCCACACCTACGAGCAGATGTGGGAAATTATTAAGAAGAATTAGGAAAATAATCACTTCGCTTAAAACACGAACGGTCCGTGACCAGTGCACGACGTGGTGGTGAGTGCGGTGAGAAATGCTGTGAGGGCGGCTACTACCATCTTCGCCACTACCTCCCAAATTCGTTCCTTTTTCATAGTCATAATTTTTTTTTAACCACGGATTGTACGGATTATACGGATTAATCATGCAACGGGGTGTGATTTATGTTTGATTTTCGAGTGATTTTGAGTCACGTAGTAACGACCCTAACCTCCGTACAATCCGTACCGTCCGTGGTTGTTTTTAATTTGTATTCGTAGTTTAAAATCTAAGGTAGCCCGTCCCCCTCCCATCACCTCTCCCTTGGGGAGAGGCTGGGAGTGGGCCGACTGTTCAGGGCCGTCCCTTATCCTTCATCCCCATCATCGGGATCGGTGCTACCTCCGTTGCCTCCGGTGTTGCCGCCGCCGGTGTCTATGCTACCCGTGCCGCCACCATTCTGGCTACCACCATTCTCGGTGCCGCCGTTGTTGGAGCCGCCATTCTGACTACCGCCATTCTGGCTCTCGCCGCCGTTCTCCTCGTCCTCATCCACGATTCCAGTGACATTGGCGGCCACCTTCTGGATGCTGGCGTTCTCGGCGAACTGCTTGCTGGCGCTGATACCTACGGTGGAGGCCAGCGTGACGGTCAGCATGTCGGGAGTCAGCATGGCCTCGGTGGCCGCGGTGGCACCGCCGTACTTCTCGGGGTTGGCCTGCACGTCCTTGTCGTTGATGCTGCCGCTGATCTTGGGGTAGATGGACACGAACTTCTGACCCTTCTCGTCGGACAGCTTAATGCGCATGGACTGCGCGCACTCCTCGTTGATGAGCTCCACGAAGGAGGCCAGGACGCTCTGTGCCTCGTAGCGGCGCACACCGGTGCGGGCCTCGATGAGGCGGGCGATCTCGATGGTGTCCAGCTCGTTGACGATGACGCTTTCTGCGTACCAGCAATGGCTCATGCCCGGCTGGTTCTGGGTAGGATTAAACTCTCGCTTTCGATACTTGATTGTTGCCATAATTGTAATTTTTTAAAGGGTTGATAATTGATTATTTTTACCGTTCGAACAGTCTTTTGTAATAGTCGGGTGCAAAGGTACGGCGTTTTTCGATGCGTGTCAATAGTTTTTTGCACAGGTCATCCCCGCAACTATTCCACGGTGATCCAAATGGCCTCGCCCTCAGGCCGTTCCCGCAGCCGCTTCATGAGGGCTGTGAGTGTGCGGCGGCTGTTAATGACCTTGCCGACGACGTGGTTCTGGCCTACGAGGATGCAGCCACGGGTATCCTGCGTGGTGTTACCGGCATGGATGCGGATACCCTCGCGGTAGGGTACATTCAGGAGCAGTGGCAGCCACTCCTGGAACTTGGGGCTCCACGTGACGGCCACGGCGTAGCGTCCCGCGGGGATGGCCTTATATTGGCCGTGGCGTGTGGGGTTCGTGGGTGGCTCCAGCGTGTCGCACACGTAGGCATTGCCCAACTCGTTCCGGACGTATAACCGCCCGATAGTGTAATCTCTCTTCTTTGCTATTCGCTTTAATATCAGTTTCATAGAAAAACAATGGTTTAAAGTTTTTTTTAACCACGGATTGTACGGATTATACGGTTTCTTGTCCACGAGTCTTTTCTCGAACACGAATTTCTCGAATCTCACGAATGCGCTGCAAAAGGCTGCGCGGCTTTTGAATGCAATCCTTCCATCGCGCATCAGAAACCATTTTCGCCACTCGGCACCTGCGTAGCGTGCCGCTCTAATTCGTTAGATTAGTGAGATTCGTGTTCGTAAATCTAGAAAAAACCGTAAATTCCGTACCATCCGTAGTTGTTTTTTCATTTATTTTCGTGGTTGTTTAAAAATCTATTTGTCCAACAGGTAGTTATCTCCGAGAATCTTTTTGAGGTCGGCGGCGCTAGGTCGCTGACGCAACCATTCCTCGTATTCCCGTTGTCGCCTTGCCCGCTGTCGCTCTCGTTCTTCCTCCTCGATGCGTCGGGCCTCGGCGCGGCGGGCTTCCTGCTGTGCGCGGTAGGCTTCGGCAGTCTCCCGCCTGAGTTCTTCCGCCGTCTTTGGTCGTTCCTCCGTTTTTAAATCGTTGTAGCGACCTTGTGCCACACGCGGAAAGAACTTATCGGAGAGCAGGAAGTCGAGGTCGTTGCGGGCATGCTTGCCAGTGCGACAATTCAAGAAGTCACTCTGCATGGCGTTGAGCACCATCTGCCGCACCACCTCAACACCGTAGTCAGCCTGACGGAACTTGAGCTCGTGCTCCTGCTCGGTGGTCAACCACAGCAGCGCAGGCAGGCGTGCTTGGTATTTGCGGCGCTGTTCGTTCCAGAACGGAATGAACCATCCTATCTCTTGAGAGCGCCAGCTCTGAGGCTCGCGCACGTTAACAGACTGTCGATCGACTGCTTTTTCTTTAGCGACTTTCTTATTCATTTTCTTTTTGCTTCTTTTTCTTTTCCTTTTCTTTCAGTTTTTCTTTTGTAAAACCCGAAATTGAATACCACCCAATCAACCTGTCTTTGTGGAAGCTGCGCCAGGCGTTTTTGTCCAGATCCCAGTAGCAAACCACATCGGTGTGAGTCTTCCTTCTCTTCCTCGCGCCTTGGCTGTCGGGCTTGGCCCGCGGCTTCGGGATATGCGAGGGCTCTAAGGTGCCACGCCTTTCTTGTAATGTCATGTCCGCGTTTTTGACATATAGCAGTACAACTTCTCCCGTGCGCATAGCGGCTATGCATTGCCGCCAGCTATACCTCAATCGATGACCCTTCCACATAGCCTTCCTCCATGAGCATCGTTAGTTCAATCTCCACATCAATCTCCGTCGCCCCAGGCTCCATCGTTGAGATTATATGTTGCCGCAGTCGCTCACGTTTGTCTACGCTGGCCTGCGCGCGCAACTTCCTATCGCGTGGGCTCAGCTTCAGCATCTCCTGCAAGCGGGCGCTGCGGTGACAGTTCTCGCGTTGCGAAATCACCTGCAGGTTCGACGGTCTGTCATTCAGCGTATTGCCGTCCTTGTGGTCTATCACCCAGTGGCGGCGGTCTGCGATAGCAAAGCCCATATAAGCCAGCATTGTAACGTGTGAGCGCAAGAGGTTATAAGAATTGCCACGACGTTTGAAATGGAACTCTAGTCGTGGCCGCTGTTGTTGGCACTCACAGCCCTTGTAACCATACTTACAGAGTACTGGCTTTAGCTCGTAGAGCACAGGCTTGTTGCCGAAGCGCTTGATTCTTGTGTAGTGCCACAGCCTGGCGGGTCTATCTTCCTTGATATCCTCGGGGTCGTAGAGCAGTACGCCCTCGTAGCTCGGCAGCCATTCCAGGCCCCTACTCAATCCCTTTTGGAGCGACTGTAGCTCCTTCTGATTGTTCGCGTTTTTCATAGTTCCTGCATTTCGTTAATGATACCTGAAATCTCGTTAGAGATTCTTGCCATCTCGTCTAAAGTGAACTTTCGCTTCGCGGCCAGCGTCTGCATCGTCTGCGTCTCGTCGCGCAGATAGTTCAGTAGCCAGGAGCCGTCATTGTCCGCGTTGGCCAAGTCGTCCATCGCCTCCAACAAGGTCTCCAGATCATCCAGCAGTCCCCGCACCTTGTCGATGTGCTGCTGCATTGTATAATTATTATCCATACCTTTGTTTTGGTTTTAAAGTTAAACATTGTACATTCGGCCAAATGCGAGGGCAAAGATACGGATAAAAAAAGTCCCCTTCCAAAGGGGACAACCGTTATTTAATCGGGCGGCAAGCGATGGCAAGTAAAAGCAAGCAATGGCAAGTGCAAGCGGCAAGTGTGGCAAGTGAAAAGCGTAAAAAAAGAGGGTCATTTGACCCTCTCGTTCCAATTTTTATTCGATCTCAAGTATAGCCCTGCATCATGCAGCAGACCCCAAAGCCACCCTTTTCTGCTATTTCCATAGCTTGAGATGCGCTTATCTTTCACCCATCGATTCACGAGGTCGGTAATGTCAGGAGGGGCCATCCCCCGAATCTCTTTCAAGAACTGCCACACCTCCTCCTCCTTGTTATAGAAAATAGGTTTTAGCTTCGCCACAAGTTCTTCGTCGGATGGCGTGTCATCTGCCTGCTCTGCGTCATCCCTTTCATCACATGGCCTCTCCTTTTTCACATTCTCCACCATTCCAAAGTGAAAGTTGCCTTCACCATCCATGCGGAAGTTGATGGTATCAACATGGTCTATGTGCTGCCCTATGGGAGCGTTGAAATTATTTGTGATGTGAATCTCACTCTTTTTGTCCTTATCCATAGTTAAAGTTTTTTGTTATCTACGATGTCAGCATGTTGCACGATTTGCCCTACAGGTGCATTGAAGGTATTACCATATCTCCTTTGTCGGAACTCCTCTTCAATGCTATCCACAAGATCGCTGTCCTCTTGAGTCCCTTTCTTACGCAGAAGTCTGTTCAGCATGGCTACTATATCCTTGGCATCGTCCCATTCCACACGACCTTTGCAGTAGTCCACAATCTCTACAAGGGTGAACCGGCGTGCCTTCCCGTTGATTTTCTTCTTCTCCAACAAGGCCTTCAAACTTTCGTTTTCTGACTCCAGTTCGCTGATGCGTTTTTGGAGAGCAGACATTTCGGATTCCGCTTTCTCCGAAAGCTTTTGATAATCCTTGTATGTATAATATTTAGGGGAATCTTCTGCACAAGTAAGTGTCAGACTATCCTCTTTAAAATATTGGTCAAAGAATCTGTAAATCTGTTTGTAATCATTACCATACCGACTGATGAAAGAACCGCTGCTCAAGCTCTCTTTTATCATATTCGCGATTTCACACTTATCTTCTATCTTTGGCCAAAGGTTGAGAACATGTTCTATGCAACTCAAATTATATTTCTGCGTGATAGTGCTCCATTGAATGTATTTGCCTTTAAACTCTGTTGCGTTGTTCGGACAAGGAACAAAGGAGTATTTAGATGACCTCTGAAGGACACGTAATCGTTCATAACACTCTTTTAAAGGCTGCCAATATGGATAATGGTGATAATTAAGGCTTATTCTACTCATTGTTAGCCTGTTAATCGGATTCTTGGTTGAATCGCTGAGTAAGAACAGAAAGTAACCCATTGATATTACCAATCTGGCCCCATAGCTCCAACCGAGGTTCGCTTTGATATCATTAACAAATTTGGGGAGATCAGCAGGAAGAGCGTGTTCATACACCATACGTGTCACCTGATAATAAACCTCGTTGAACACTTTTACAGCATCCAGTTGAACGCCGAACGGTTCTTCACGAAAAGTTACAAAGACCTCATAGAAATCTTCATTAATCGGATCGAGCTCAAAGAACTCGTCCATCGTCTCTTTGTCTGTCCAGAGCATTTCTCTGGGTAGTATTGGGGTCATATATGCTTTCTTTAAAAAACAGAGGGGGGCATCAGACCATATTACGACATTACGTCTCTGGAACAACCACGATCCTCGCCTTCATGTCGAATACTACCAATGCCCGTACCTCTGATGAGTACGAGCTCGGCAGCCTTCGATTCTGGCGGTTCACGTTGTGAGTAGTGGTTGTTTCGAGACGTAACCGAAAACGCTTGGCTCTTTATGTTATTTATTAAATTTCTATTCCTTTTTAAAGAGAGTCATCCTATAGTTGCTTTTCCAGCCTTAAAACGGGCAAGCCCTTAGAGGGACGGATAAAACACCGCGGAATGAAGCAGTATAGATATGACTCTCATAGTTTCTATTATTAATCAAATTTCAGTTTAGGTAATGCTTTCACTATATCAACTGTCTGCACGCTGACGTTGATAACCGACAGCAGCAGGTCAAGAATGTAACGGGGCTTGTTGTGCTCTTTGGCCCAATCGTTGGCATCGTTCTTAATGAGCGACTTCTTGTCCTGACTGACGCAATAGCGTTCCACTATCCATTCTATAGCGCTCTTGCCGTTCACCACATATTCGTAGGCCTTCTCGGGGATGTTCTCGATGGTGATATTGCCATTGTAGATAATAACACTCTTGTCCTGCTTCGACTTGAAGCGCATCTTGTCCCAGACCCAGAAGTATTCATAGTCGCTCTCGTCGCCAGTTACCTTTCTGTCGCCCCTCACTACGACACCAGGGCAGGGAGCCACCGTTTCGTAGTTCAGATGCAGATCTGCCAACTTCTTGCCATATTTGTAGAAGTCCATAAAGTCCTCCACACGTTCCACGATAGGAATCCTCGGCAGCGACTTCTTCAGGTCGGCAGCGAAGCGTGTGCGATAGTCCTCAGAGTGCAGCAGGCCATAGACGTAGTAGAAAATCATCTCCTTTGTGATAGAGCTCGTACCGTAGCGCTTACGAACTTCTTTCAAGATCCAATCGGTGATGCCATCGCGACGGATGTAACTATCTTCTGTCTCTCCATCGAACAGTGTCTTCTCACGATGTTTGTTCTCTTCGTACCAGTAGAGGGGGAAAGCTAAGACATCACCATTATAATGCAAATCGAGCAGATTATTTGTAATAATGGCACTTGATTTAGTTCCCATAGTCCAACAAATCAATTTGTTTTCTGATGTGGAATATGGGAACAATTTAGGCAATTGATATTGACTCCAATTGAAAGATTTGTCATAATAGAGCCATTGTTTGAAGAATGGACGGTAACTGGCTAAACGAATATTTGAAGAATCAAATTTTTCTTCAATACCACGTAATGCATGTTCATAAAGTTTCTGGTCCCATTTTATTTTTGTCTCGTCTGTAGAGACAAGTTTCATTACTTCGTCGAGAGATTTGCAAGAGTGGCATTTCTCCTTTTCAGTATTATAGAAGGAGATTGTTTCTTGCATTCGCTGAGCTAAGCAATGCTTTGAGGAATCATAGCACCAAACATCTCTATGTGTTATATCGCCTGCCGAGAATATGCTAAAGAAAGCTGTTTTCTTTTCTTTTTTATCACCAATAATAATATTGGAATCAAAGACGCCATCACGAAGATTAATCCAGTCGCTCTTCTCGTTAGGATTAATGGTATGCCATTCGACCTGAGAAATGGAGCGGAAATCGCGAACCATTTTAAGTTTTTGATCTCGAGTAAGATAATCGCCAATGTCGTGATAATGGATGGTGGCTTTGCCCAGCTTTGCAGGATTTTTGACGAGGAAGGTGATAGTGATGGGGGTTCGTGAACCCGATCCAAAGATTTTGCCACCTTCTTTGCGTGAAAGCTCTCCAGATGTGCGCTGGTTTCCTCTAAGATTCAAGACATAGATGGAAGTGAATTCGGCTTGAATACACTTGCGGAATCCTTCGCCGGAGTTGCTGTCAAGCCATGCTCCGTTACTAATAAAAGCAACTATACCGCCATCTTTTATTTGTGCAATACGGTCCGATGCCCATCTGAAAGCCTTTATATAACTGTCATAAAGAGATTGAACCGTTCTTCCTTTATCTGTAGTCGCATTAACATAGGTGTCTGCTATGCGCTTATCGAGATGAACATATTTTAGATTTTTAGCATTGTCGTTTGCTGAGTTCTGCCCGACAGAATACGGTGGATTACCAATAATAACACGGACAGGTGCTTTCTTCTGTTTCTTCAGACGTTCAGAGTTCTCGGGGAAGAGCTGAGAGAAAATATCGTTGTCGCCATGTTCATTCAGTTGGAATGTATCGGTAAGGCAGATGCCGTCGTACATCTCATATTCATCCGGGTGCATAATATCATGATAGACGGCCTCGATGTTCACATCTGCGATGTAGTAGGCCAGTAGCACTATCTCATTGCAGTGAATCTCGTTCAGGTACTTGCGCCGCATATCTTCCGGCTTGATAAGTCCGCTCTGCATGAGGCGGGTAATGAAGGTGCCTGTGCCTGTGAAGGGATCGAGGATATGAACGTTCTCATTTGTCAGCGAAGTGCCAAATTCACTTTGTAGAATATCCTCAACACTATGTATAATGAAATCTACACACTCTACAGGTGTATAGACAATGCCAAGTTTCTCAACAGTCTTGGGGAACGCGCCCTTGAAAAATTTTTCGTAGAGATTCTTGATGATGGTCTGCTTGCCTTCCAGATTGTCGATATTGCTCACGTTGTTACGGACACTCATGTAGAACTTATCCAGTACTGCAGTATCCATCTCCAAGCCCTCGCTTTCCAGCACTTCCAGCATATCTTGCATAGAGCGGCTGACGGCATTGTTGTTCACAAACTCATAATCCTTGAAGAGCGCATCAAAGACGGGACGTGTGATCATGTGCTGAGCAAGCATCTCTACAGCCTGCCCTTCATCTATGCTATCGTTGATATTCTTATGAAGGCCACCAATGAAATCCTCGAAATACTTGTGAGCATTTGCATTCTCCTTAATCAGTAACTCTATGCGGTCGATGAACTTCTGTGCGATCTGCCCAATGTCCTTTGCCCAGTTCTCCCAATAGAGTTTGTCACCCACCTTCTCAACAAGGCGTGCATAGATGCCATTTTGCAATTCACCAAACTGCAAATCCAACTGACGTGCTACATCGTCATTGCTCAGATGGACTGCTCTATCATTGGGGGCTCCATTTCCTATGGTATAACTACCACGAGGCACACCGCCGACAGTAATCTTTGGTGGACGTTTTTTGTTGAGGTTGATTTGGTTGACATGGGCATTGAAGTTCTCGTCGTGCGAACGAAGAGCGTTCAATATGTCCCATACCACCTTGAAGCGCTCGTTGTCATTCAGCGCCTCTTCGGGCTTCACATCATTGGGCACAATAACAGGTATGATGATATATCCATACTTCTTGCCTTTGAAACTTCGCATCACTCGACCTACAGACTGCACCACTTCCACTTCGCTATTACGTGGTGAAAGGAACAGCACGGCATCAAGAGCCGGTACATCTACACCCTCTGACAAACAGCGTACATTACATAGTACGCGGCATTCGTTGGGGTCTTCTGCTTCCTGCTTTAACCAGGCTATTTTCTCGTTCCTCGTATTCGCATCCATTCCGCCGTCTATGTGCTTGGCCTTCACATTCACTACCTCTTTATATTCATCTTCACGTAGCGTTGACTTATATTCCTGACTGATGGCTCCAAAGTATTTAGCAAGGTTAGTGGACGCGAAAGATGGATTACTCTTTGAGGGATTGATGGTCTGGCAGAAAGCAACGGCGCGACGCATAATCATCGGGTCTTGCTCTTTGGTAATACCTTCATCACCCTTGATACGCTTCGATAGTCCATTGATACAACCTATCAGCTTGGTAGCATCGTCGAAGTTCAGTTCTGACAGGCGCTCTTTCTCTTTGGCACGATTGTATTTCTCTTTGATGTGCGTGCGAATCGTCTCAGGTATATCTTCTTCACTCACCGTCAACACTAACACCTTATAGTCTGCCAACAGACCTTGACTGACTGCTTCGTTGAATGTAAGTCGGTGGAACTCCTGACCATAGATCTGCTCATCGTCCATCGAACAGAGCACATCAATGTTTTCGTTTTCTTTGGCTTTTACCTTCACGTTGGCGCTATACAGGCGAGGAGTGGCCGTCATATAGAGACGTTTCGCAGCCTTGATAAAGTCGTTGTTGTGTACCTTGGTGAAATTGCTTTCTTCCCTGTTTTTCAGGATGGCACCTGTCGTACGATGAGCTTCATCGCAGATGATTAAATCTACCTCACGTTTGTAAAGGTCAATGGCTTCTTTCACCACATCGATACTCTGATAAGTGGAGAAGATGACAGTACGGTTTTGTTCCTTGTCATACTTCTTCAGCTGGCGTAAAATCTTCCTTGTATCTGTGGTGGCAGGGACGGCGAGGTCAACTACACTGGCGTCTTCATCGTCTGCTTCGTGCATTTCGCGTGTCACCTTCGCATCTGAGCATACACAAACGGCACGCAAATCATCTTGCTTGTCTGCCATCCATGCATTCAACGTCTGGCCTAAAAGAGCAATACTGGGTACTAGGAACAACACAAAACCATCCTTGGGAGTATTTTGTTCCATGATTTTCAAAGCGGTATAGGTCTTACCCGTACCACAAGCCATAATAAGCTTTCCTCTATCATGTCCCTGAGTAACAAAATACTCATAAGCTTTCGACATCGCTATCAACTGGTGGGGTCTCGGCTGCTTACCAGGCAACTTGGCTTTGTCACCGTAAAGACCTTTTTTTAGCTTCTCCCAATCAACAACAGAGATTTCAAGGTCGTAGAGCGATATGCGATTGAAAGGCTTCGACAAACCCTGAATGGCCGCTTCTGCATTAGGCCCCCAGCGTTTAAGTGTGGTCTGCACCCAGATAAGGTTGGAGAACTCCTTCGTCTGGAAAGTCTCTGGGTCAGTGAATGTACGGCTTGCATTGGCAAGGAAGCTATCAACGGCACCTTTGTCTATCTGAGCATCCTCAGCATAGCATTTACATTGGATGGCCCAATAGTCGCCATATTCAGTGCGAGCCACAAGGTCAATACCAAGGTCTTTGCCACCAAACTCCTTGCGACAGGGAAACTCTTCCCACAGCCACACCTTTTCCAACTCTGAATAGCGTGGGTCAGTGAGGAACCAAAGCTTCATCAATCGCTCGAAGTCTGTTCCCTTCTCCCTTTCCGTCATTGATTTCAGACGGATCTCACTCAATATGTCGTTGATAGTCATATATTATGTTTTATTTATCTTCCTTTAATTCTGATACATCTATATCCCAATCCTCCAGCGCCTCGCGTGGCGACATACCTTGCTTGCGAGAGCGGATGTAGCCCTCGCCGACACCGTATTGCTCCGCTATCTGAAACGCGATGCTGTCCTCTGATGCATGTTTGTTGCGACAGAATAATCGCATATAATCAGAAATGTATAATCGTGTCACCATCCCAGTTGGTGTCGAAGATGAGGTCACCAATACGCACGTAGCCGGGAGGCAACTCGCGCTCGCCGCGACTCTCCGCCTGGGGCGCCGCGTCAAGTGTATCCGTTATGTTACTCGATGGAATACCCTCATCCTGCACGGCAGGCTGGGGCTTGGGGTCTATTTCCTCCGCTGTGCAACTGGTGAGCACAGGGGCAAATAGCAAAAACGCAAAGAGTAGAGGGAGTGGTTTGAAAATGAGCGCATTGCGCATACGCTTGCGCGCTCGCGTTTCATCAATAGAGGAGGCCTTCAAAATACCCCCCCCCATTTGCTAAATGCCTGAATATCACCATATTATGCAAATAGAGGAATAAAGGGGTCTAATCAATTGTCCCTGCAAATATAGCGATTAATCCCGTTCGCACAAAAGAAAATGGAGGAAAAAGTTAACTTAAGGTTCCTAGATATACTCAGTTGACTTTTTCAGATAAGAAACCTTAAGGTTCCTATATATAATAGGTATACTTTTCTATGTCAGATTACTTAAGTAAAATGGACAAGAATACTTAAGTAAAATGGGCTAAAATACTTAAGGCAGGTTCTAAAAATTAAAAAATCTTCTTATGATTATCTTTGTCCGATTTTGACTCTTTTCGGCATCTTTATCCTTAAAACCTTGAAGCGTAGTTCACTACGCTTCGGCGGTTTTGCAGACAAATCTGTTCAAAAATAGCCTAAA
>JAILCU010000094.1 GCA_024690405.1 Bacteroidales bacterium | reverse complement strand
GATGCCCATAGGATCTCATGGAGAATAAGAGACGCTGCGAATTGAAGTACGACTCGAAATAAGGAGTCACGGACCATCTCAAAGGTTCAATATGATAGGCACGGCTGATGAACAAATTCCAGTGATGGGATTCCAAGGCATCAAGCGAGGCATCATATATAGTTGCCATCACCTGTGCCGAAGCAGGTGTCCCATCGGGATTACGCAGACGCAGCGTCCAGGTTTCAGTGTCGCCAGGGTGGAGACGGTCGCGGAACGAAGTCCATTCCCATTTGAGTCTCGTGTCGGGTTGGGTCAGACGAAGGATTTGTTCATCTTTGTAAACATGCCCTTCTTTTACGAAGATGTAGTTGAAGACAGCTCCGTCGCCGAAACGTTCTTCATAAGGAATATCTATGACGCGCATCTCATCGGAGATCATCATCATTTTCTCTGTTACGACTTGTCCGCCGGCAACGATTGAATAGTAGAAAGCAACATCGTCAAGGCTGGAACCGATCTGCAACCGTGCAGGCCTTTCCTTATTAAAGGTAGCATCAGGGCAGTACAACCATTTTCGGGTGATATGGGGCAACCGCTTGTCGTTCATTCCAAAAATGATGAAATAACCGCTGGTGCTATCGCTGTGCTCACCGGACGTAGCCTTTGCGCTGAATTCATATTGTCCCACGGGGAGAGATTGAATCGTTTGGATGTCGAAAAGTACCGCTTTTTCAACAGATTGCAAACGGCCCTTAAGCACGGCATCCTCACTGGCACGCTTTTTCTCCTTAGCCGGGTAAACAGCCCATTCCACAGTCCCGTCGGTTGGCTGCCCCGTAGAAGAAAGTAATTGAATGGTAATATCCTTGAGACGGTCGCGATCTTGTTGTTCTGGCACATTGAGCAACAGACGCAAAGGTTTCTTGCACAAAGGGACGTGAGCCAACCCTTCACGTGTTTCTCCCGCCACACTCAACACATCGATCTCCACTTGCAGCATCAAGCCGCCCCATAAGGCCTCCTCTGAAATGCTTGTCAAAGGAATACGGACATTGAACCTACCATCCTCGTCGGTCGTCACCGTGTCAATAGGCATTCGCTCCGAATCACGGCTGCTATACCAGCGCCACGGATAGGTGAAACGATAGAACCCCGTAACTTGTCCTTCACGAACGGGCACACCGTTGTATCCTACGGCCTTACCCGTGATGGTGATACTATCGGCAGGCCATTGCATATCGGGTGCTTTGTCCATCGTCACCTCAAAGGTCGGACGCTTATATTCCTCTACACGAAATTCGATGCTACTTGAACGGCTGTTGCCCGAGGCCTCGAAACGGGCACTTATTTGATATTCGCCAGGGAGTCCGCCCGATGGCAACATGAAGTCGGCACTTAGTTTACCCATCTCATCAGTTGTGGCAGACTGCTTTTGCACTTCCTTGCCATTCACATCGCAAAGCGTAAGGTCCACGTCTATGTCTGCCGTAACTTTGGCATCCCAATGATTCTGGCTGAACATGATGCCTCCCACATGCACGATCTGTCCGGGACGGTAAATAGAGCGATCGCTGTAAAGACGCAAATAAGTAGTTTTTTGTTCAGCGCCAACCCTCTCATCTCTGCTAAAATAAGTACTATTTGGATCCAGATAATGGTCGTCACCATAATAAACAGCGTTCATTAATCTGATTCCATGACCGCTGTATTGCACTTGGTCGTCATCCAACACAGCCCGACCTTCAGCATCAGTAAGGAGTGTAGCCACAGGCTCTTTCCGGTCATCGTTAAAATAATAGAACTCCACCGTGGTGCCCTCGATGGGATGCCCCGTCTCGGCATCAACCACAATGGTACGCTGCTTTCCCATCCCATTCAGATATAAAGGTTGAAGGCGAGTGCACACAAAAGTGGTATAGGTAGAAATTTGTTTTTTGACGACTTCCTTGCCAAGACTCTCGCCACTGAGAATCATACTATAGAGTCCTGGCTGTAACCCTTTCCAATTGAGAGTATCTTTGATTCTTTCCCAAGGATAGGCTACGGGCAGAGTATGGGTAAACGAACTCACGGCCGTTCCTCTATTTCGAATAACTGCGATGGCCTTGTCGGTGTCATCGGGCAAACGCTCTTCGCCGAAGTTATCCGGCATACGAAGGACTTCTATCTTTAGGTCCTTGGCGTTACGAGCGGCTAAAGTCAATTGATAATCTTTATCGGGATAATAGTATTTACGAGCGTCAACATCAATGTATGCCGATTGGACATCGTTCAACTCATTTCGCACCTCCCCTATGCGGAAGTAGTGAGGATAGCGACGAATGCATTCCTCGCCAAGTTCCACAGTCTGCTTCATATCGTACACCTCATCCATGAGTTGCAGATAAACTTCGGCACACAGGGGCAGGTCGCCATAATTATGAATCAATTCCTCCAACAACTTCTGGACCGACTCCCCCTCCTGAAAATCAACATAATCGAGCGAAACTAACAAAGCTGCCTCACGGTTTCCCAACCGTTGATACTCCTCCACCACGTCTTTAGCCAATTGGGCCTTGGACTGGCGCGTAGTTTTCCAGATGTCCTCGTTCTGTTTCTTGGCACGGTTCCACAAGACATGCAACAAATCATGATTGAAATACTTCGACTGATCATCCTGCCGGACAAAAGGTATCCAATCCTCACTCTTGGCAGCCGACAATATTCGCAAGTCCTTCATGGACAACAGCCAATTCTCAGTGGCAGCGCTATCGTATTGCTCACGCGTCCATTCACGAATATTGTCGCTGGTGAGCACCATATCGCTGGCTTGTGAACGCGAACGGTTTTGCTCGTAAATCTCAGCGAGCAACGAGGCATAAACGGCCTTGGCTTCGGGTTGTGGGGCTGAAGCACGCTGCGCTTCCAAATCCTGGATATCCGTAAAGAAACTGTCGGGCGCCCACTCCTGATGCAACGAAGCCATCTTCAACCGGGCGCAGAGCATCTGTCCCGGATGATGAGCATGTTGTGCTTTTTTGAGAATTTTCTCTGCGACAGCATAAGCCGACTTTGGTTTGCCGTCGTCTTCGCAACGCTGTTCTTGTTTCCAGAGTTTATCGAAACTCTCTCCAAAAGCAAAAAGACTTGTCAGACTCATAACGATTGTAAGGAAGTACGGTTTCATGAGGTCGTGTGTGAAATATGAAGCGCATTTGAAAAACGCTGAAATGCAAATTGAATAATCTCAATGGCAGGAATTCGACTGATGAGGTCTGTTCGTCGCAACCGCCAGAGCATATGAGCGTAGTCTCCGCTGCCTTAAGTGGAGGTGATGGCAAAAGCATCACCTCGCCCTCGGCAGAGTATTTCTTATTTCTCGGGAATCTCGGCAAGGAGAGTCTTAAGGAAGTTCCAGAAACGTCCTACGCTCGGGATGTTACAACGCTCGTTGGGCGTATGAGGAGAACGGAGTGTGGGACCGAAACTGATAAGGTCCATATTGGGATAGACCTGTCCGATGAGACTGCATTCCAATCCGGCATGCACCACTTCCACTTTCGCCGGTTTGTTCTCGAGGCGCTCATATAAAGCAGCCATCTGGGCAGCAATGGGAGAATCAAAGTTGGGTTGCCATGCTCCGTACTCTCCGTCATACTCCACCTTCATGCCGGCCATGCCAAAGGTGCTCTCGAACATTTCTTGTTCCAATTCGAGTTGGCTGTCGCACGATGAGCGGGCAAGGATGAGCACACGGGCCTGACCCTCACCTATAGTAATAATAGCCAGATTGGAACTGGTTTCCACCACATGCGGTATGCTGGGGATATTACGCAATACACCATCATGGCAGGCCAGGATGGCATCGACAAGGTTGTCCTGCACTTCCACAGGTACCTGTTTTTCAGGCAAGTCGACACGCTCTACGCTGATATCTACGCCCTCTTCCACACCGCGGAATTCATCACTGAAGATTTTCTTGCAGTAGTCAGCCAATTCACGCAAATCAGCCTCGTTAGCGGCGGGAATGGAAAGTACGACTTCTGCTGTCCGAGGAATTGCGTTACGCATATTTCCGCCTTTCCATGTACACAAACGTGCATCGTCATCTTGGATAGCCTGACGCACAAGACGGCACATCAGTTTATTGGCATTCGCACGACCCTGGTTGATCTCCAAGCCGCTATGGCCGCCCTTCAGGCCACTGATGGTCACCTTGACGGCAATGTCCTCGGGATCTGTTTCCACTTCCTTATAACCCAATGTAGCTGTCACATTAACGCCACCAGCCGAACCGATACAGAATTCGCCTTCGGTCTCATTGTCAATATTCAATAGAATATCACCTTTCAAGGTATCGGCAGCCAAATGATTGACACCCCACATACAAGTCTCCTCATCAGAAGTGATGAGGGCTTCCAGCGGTCCGTGCTGCAACGTATTGTCTTCAAACACAGCCATTATGGCGGCCACGCCCATGCCATCGTCCGAACCTAACGTGGTACCTTTGGCCTTCAACCATTCGCCGTCAATCCATGTTTCAATGGGGTCAGTTTCAAAGTTATGCGTGCTTTCGTCCACCTTCTGCGGCACCATATCCATGTGGGCCTGCATTGTGCAACATTTGCGATTTTCCATACCCGGAGAAGCCGGCTTGCGCATGACGATATTATCACCGCCATCCTTGAATGCTTCAATGCCGCGTTCCTTTGCCCAATCGAGCAAGAACTGCTGAATCTTTTCGAGATGACCGCTTGGGCGCGGTACTTGGGTCAGTTTGTAAAAGTTGCCGAACATACATTTCGGCTCTAAATCATGAATTGTTGCCATAATTAGTTATTGTTTATAGGTTTAGTAAATGCGAGCGCAGCCACGGCATACACACCGAGCACGGCCACCAAGAGCGTCTGCACGGTATGCACAATCAAAGCAAACAGGGCTCCGATGGAACCGGCAACACCATAAAGCATCAGCACCGTCTTCACAGCGAAATGCCATGGGCCGGCCCCATTAGGCGTAGGCACCAATACTGCGAAGGTCCCTACCACGAAGGCCACCATGGCCACCGTAACACCGAGACCGGCAGTACTCTGGAAACAGAAGAATGTGAGATAGAAATGCAGAAAATAGCACACCCAAATCGCGACACTATTAAAAAGGAACATGCCCATACCGTCAACTTTTCGGATACTCAACAGGCCCTCCGTGAGTTCATGCAACACAGAGCGTGTACGCGTCAACCATTGGAAATGGCGCAACATAAAAAACAGGAAGACGACCAATGCAACCAAGCAAGTGATGGTCACCAGCCAACCCGTTGTCGTGAACTGATTCAAGAATCCGCTAATGCTCACGCCTGTACGTTCGAAGAAGGCTGCAAAGACTGGTATCTGCAAAACGAAAACAATAAGCGACAAGATGGCTATCATCACCATGTCGACCACACGCTCTGTCACAACCGTACCAACGCCGCGGGTGAAACTCACACCATCATATCGGCGCAAGACACCGCATCGGAGGACCTCACCTACACGAGGTACCGCCAACGAACTGGCATAACTCAGGAAAACTGCATTGATACAGGTATGCAAACGCGGATCCTCGCCCATCGGCCGTAGGACCTGTCGCCAACGCAAGGCACGGAACACTTGCGCCAAAATACCAAAAGGGAACGAGAGCCACATCCACGTCCAATCCATATCGCTGGTCAACGCAGTATGAAGGGTGGACCAATCGAAGCCCCGATACATCCACCACAGAATCAAGCCGCCCAAGAGTAGCGGAAAGACTATTTTTAATATAGAACGTATTTTTTTCAACCTTTAGCGTTTGCTTTTTTTATTTTTCGCTATCTTTGCACCGCAAAAATACATAATTCTTTTTGCTTATGCGCACTGTTAAGCCAAAAAAGTTCCTCGGTCAACACTTCTTAACGGATTTTGACATCGCTCGACGTATTGCCGACACTGTTGACGTACGTCCCGACCTGCCCGTACTCGAAGTGGGGCCTGGCATGGGCGTCATGACACAGTTTCTCATGGAGAAGCCGCAACCGTTAAAGGTCGTGGAACTCGATTTTGAGTCGGTGGAATACTTGCGCAAGACATGGCCTCAGATGGAAGACAACATTATCGAGGACGATTTCCTGAAGATGCACCTCCAGCGAACTTTTGACGGCCAACCCTTTGTGCTTACAGGTAACTATCCTTACAACATCTCCAGCCAAATCTTCTTTAAGATGCTCGACAACAAGGATATTATTCCCTGCTGCACCGGCATGATTCAGAAAGAGGTTGCAGACCGAATCTGCGCTCGCCCGGGGACAAAAGCCTACGGCATCTTGTCCGTTCTTATTCAAGCATGGTACAACCCCGAATACCTGTTCACCGTTGAGCCCGAGGTTTTCAACCCACCCCCAAAAGTACGCTCTGCCGTCATCCGTATGACGCGTAACGATACGCAAGCCCTCGCTTGTGACGAGAATCTTTTCCGCCGTGTAGTTAAGACAACTTTCAATCAACGCCGCAAGACGCTCCGCAACAACATCCGGCCGCTCCTCTCCGAATTGTTTCCTGGCGCCGACCTCAGCACATTCCTAACCGATCCGCTCTTCAACCTGCGACCTGAGCAGTTGTCTGTAGAACAATTCGTGGACTTAACCAATCGCGTTTCACAACTTTCGTAGCGCATTTAGGAGAGAGGATTACTCCTCTTTTTATATAAAGCCTCATCAATGACCCTGCCTCCTGTTTTCGAAACATATTTCCGCCAACGTTGGGCCAGAGAAGATGTCGACCAACTGATTCACGGACTCCACGCAGAACCGTCCACAAGTATACGACTGAATCCCCGGTGTTTCACTAATGAAGTTGAGCCAGAGGGTTCTGACGGCCACGTGTCATGGTGCAAAGAGGGGGTTTACTTGAAAGGGCGCCCCACATTCACTGCTGACCCGCTGTTGCATGCCGGTACCTATTACGTTCAAGAGGCCAGTTCTATGTTCATTGCCCATGTAGTCCGCATGCTTGGCATTACTGCTCACGCAGCCCTTGACCTATGTGCTGCGCCAGGTGGCAAGAGCACGCTGTTGCGGGCACTATTACCCGCGGAATGCCAATTGGTAAGCAATGAGCCTGTCCGGCAACGTGCACAGGTGCTTGCCGAAAATGTAGCGAAATGGGGATATCCGAACGTAGTTGTCACACAGGCTTATGCCAATGAACTTGCACACTGGAGACAGGACTTCGACCTCATCCTCACCGATGTTCCCTGCTCCGGCGAAGGGATGATGCGCAAAGAGGAAGAGGCCGTAAGACAATGGTCACCTGCGTTCGTTTCCCAATGTGCAGAACTCCAGCGTTCCATTGTCAAGGACATATGGCCTGCGCTCCGGCCTGGAGGCATCCTCATCTATAGTACGTGTACCTTCAACCCAGAGGAAGACGAGGACAACGCAGAGTGGATTGCCCGGCACCTCGGTGCTGATATTCTACCTGTGCCGGTTGATCCTTCATGGGGCATTCTCGGAGATTTGAGGGCAGACAAGAAAGGCAAGACTCCACCTCATTTGTTTGCACATTTCCTACCCGGACGTGTGCGTGGCGAAGGATTCTTCTGTGCAGTTCTACGCAAACATGGCGAGGTGGATAGTCAAGAAAAGGTGGAGGTTCGTACGTCAACGCCAAAGCCAGCCAAAGCAAATGGCCAGCATAAGAACCGAAAGGGAAGCCTGGCACCTCCGGTGACCATACTTCCTACGGATGTACTCGACGCCCCTGACGCTCCGTGCGTAGAACTCTCCATCGACGACGCCATCCGCTATCTCCGTCGCGAAGCATTGATTTTGCCGCCATCTACACCGAGAGGCATTGTATTGGCATGCTATCGCGGACAGCGACTCGGTCCGCTCAAGAACCTGGGAACGCGTGCCAACAACCTCTATCCAAAAGAATGGCGCATTCGTAGCACATACACCATACCGCACACTCTTTTTCCTGAAGATTAAACAATAACATAAACTCTGATGAAACAATATCTCGACCTCTTACAGCGCATCCTTGATGAGGGCGCCGTCAAAACCGACCGCACAGGCACGGGCACGAAGAGCGTGTTTGGACATCAAATGCGTTTCCATATGGCCGACGGATTCCCGTTGCTCACCACCAAGAAACTGCATCTTCGCAGTATCATCCATGAACTGTTGTGGTTCCTTCGCGGCGACACCAACATACAATACCTCCACGACAACAAGGTCACCATTTGGGACGAGTGGGCCGACGAAAACGGAGATCTCGGCCCTATCTACGGACACCAATGGCGCTCATGGCCCGACTACGACGGCGGCACTATCGACCAGATACAGCAGGTGCTTGACCTTATCCGTCATCACACTGATTCACGCCGAATGATTGTCTCGGCTTGGAACGTGGCCGAAGTCAACAAGATGGCACTTCCTCCTTGCCACACGCTTTTTCAATTCTATGTGGCTGACGGACGTCTCTCGCTACAACTTTATCAGCGTTCAGCCGATACGTTCCTCGGTGTTCCTTTTAATATTGCATCTTATGCCTTGCTCCTGCAAATGATGGCACAGGTGACCGGCCTCGAATGTGGCGATTTCGTTCATACCACTGGCGACACCCACCTTTATCTGAACCATATCGAGCAGGCGCAATTGCAACTTACACGTACGCCACGTCCCCTGCCCAGAATGATTCTAAACCCCGAAGTCAAGGATCTCTTTGCCTTCCGCTATGAGGACTTTCAACTTGAAGGCTACGATCCTTGGCCGCATATCAAGGCTGACGTAGCGGTATAAAATTCCCTCAAGGACATCAATATTTTATGAAGATGCAAGAAAACAACAATCCATCAACACGCCTCACGCTCATTGCCGCCGTGGCCCTCAATGACGCCATTGGATACCATAATAAACTACTCTATTGGCTGCCGAACGATCTCAAGCGTTTCAAAGCGCTCACCACAGGACACACCATCATTATGGGACGCCGCACTTTCGAGTCGCTTCCCAAAGGAGCCCTGCCCAACCGCCGCAACATCGTGCTATCGCGCAACACTTCCTTCACAGCCGACAATATCGAAGTTTTTGCGTCTTTGGCGGAGGCTTTGGAAGTTTGTGCACAAACAGCACCCGTGGCCCCAAATGACACGCAACCGGATTCCACAGAAGTCTTTATCATCGGCGGCGCCAGTGTTTACCGCGAAGCCATGCCTCTGGCACAGCGTCTCTGTCTCACAATCGTAGAGGATCGGCCGGAATTGGCTGACGCCTTCTTCCCCGAGGTGGATATGAACGAATGGCAAATTACAGCCGATGAGCCACACCCCATCGATGAGCGCCATGCGTTTTCCTACCGCTTTGTCGATTTCAAACGCATCTCCTGACAAAACCCACCTTTCTTATTCACCAACTATTTTTTGTTCTATCTCCCGATTGGCCCATTCTACCCCATTTGCGCTCCGAGGGTTCTACCGAGGCCCCCTTATTCCCAACAAACACCTCCATTTCACTTCAATCACCAACCATAAAAAAGGATTGCCTCGATGGGCAATCCCTTGTGTAGTTGCGGAGGTCCGACTCGAACGGGCGACCTCCAGGTTATGAGCCTGGCGAGCTACCAACTGCTCCACTCCGCGATCTCTATTGACAGCCTTTCCTGTCATTTGTGGGTGCAAAGGTACTGCTTTTAATTGAAACGGCCAAATATTCAATAAAAAAAGTTACGAAAAGTGCCTATTTTTGCTCATGTGTGCAAAAAGTAACGCCTTTTTTTGTCTTTTTCACCTAATTATTATACTTTTGTCCCGCCAAACAAAGCAAAAATGTTATGCCACAATTGAAAACACGCATGCTGCTGATTGATTCAGCACGACAATTGTTTGCCAAACAAGGCTTTGAGAACACAACGATGAATGACATAGCAGAGGCTTCCGGGAAGGGACGCCGCACTCTTTATACCTATTTCAAAAGTAAAGAGGAAGTCTATTCGGCGGTAATCGACGGAGAACTTATGCGAATCTCGTCAACGTTTCTGGCTGTGGCACGCAAACAGATGTCACCATTGGACAAATTGGTAGAACTCATATTTGCCCACTTGAGCCTGATGAAGGAAGCAGTGGAGCGAAATGGCAACCTCCGTGCCAAGTTTTTCCGGAATATCTGGCAAGTGGAAAGCGTACGTAAGAAGTACGACAAGAAGGAGCACGACATCTTCGCCAAGGTGCTTGAGGAAGGTGTCCAGAAAGGGGATTTTGAGGTTGACGACCTCATTTTCTACACAGACATCATCCAAGCATGTGCCAAGGGACTTGAGGTACCTTACATTTTCGGCCGGCTGGGCGTAGGCATGAACATCAATGCTTCACGCCCCATTGTCACCAAGATACTTAAACGTACTCTCATGCGTATTTATTGATTTTCAGCCCAAAACGATTTTATCACTAAAACTATAATTAACGATCATGGGATTATTACAAGGTAAAACTGCCCTTATCACAGGTGCAGCTCGTGGCATTGGCAAGGCCATTGCCCTCCGTTTCGCCGCCGAAGGCGCCAACATTGCATTCACCGACCTCGCCGTCAACGAAGAAACACGGGCCGAAATTGCAGCCCTCGGTGTGCAGTGCAAGAGTTATGCTAGCAATGCTGCAGACTTTGCTGAAACCGAAGCACTGGTGAAGCAGGTAAAAGAGGACTTCGGTACGATTGACGTGCTTGTCAACAATGCAGGCATCACCAAGGATGGTTTGATGCTCCGCATGACAGAACAACAATGGGATGCCGTCATCGGCGTTAACCTCAAGTCTGCCTTCAACTTCATCCATGCCACGGTCCCCGTGATGATGCGCCAACGCAGCGGTTCCATTATCAACATGGCCAGCGTCGTAGGTGTTCACGGCAATGCAGGCCAGGCCAACTATGCGGCTTCCAAAGCGGGTATGATCGCTCTTGCCAAGAGCATCGCTCAAGAGATGGGCCCCAAGGGTATTCGTGCCAACGCCATTGCTCCCGGTTTCATCGAAACAGCTATGACCGCTGCTCTCCCCGATGCCGTGCGCGAAGATTGGATGAAGAAGATTCCTCTTCGTCGCGGTGGCAAGCCCGAAGACGTGGCCGACGTGGCGCTCTTCCTTGCTTCCGACCTCAGTTCGTATGTCAGCGGTCAGGTCATCCAGATCGACGGCGGCATGAATATGTAAACCTGGAAGTCGTCCGATGATAGTCCTTTATGAAGACAACCATGTCATCATCGTTGCAAAGGACGCCGGTGAAATCGTCCAAGGCGACAAGACGGGCGATGAACCTCTCTCTGAGACGGTGAAGACTTATATCAAGGAACGGTATCAGAAACCTGGTGCCGTTTTCCTTGGTGTGGTTCATCGTTTGGACCGTCCCGTCAGTGGTGTCGTCGTATTTGCCCGAACGAGCAAAGCGCTGAGCCGTCTCAACGAGATGTTCCGCGCAGGCACTGTATCCAAGACCTACTGGGCACTTGTTCAGAACGCACCTAAGAAGACAGAGGCTACGCTGACTCATTACCTCGTACGCAATGAACAGAAGAATAAGTCGTTTGCTTACGACCACGAACGACAAGGTGCCAAGAAGGCCGTTCTCGACTACAAGGTCATCGGACATTCCGACCGCTATCACCTTCTGGAAATACATCTCCACACGGGACGTCACCATCAGATACGCTGCCAGTTGGCATCCATTGGTTGCCCCATCCGAGGCGACCTGAAATACGGAGCTCCGCGCAGCAACCCCGATGGCAGCATCAGCCTTCATGCCCGCAGTATCCGCTTTGAGCATCCCGTCTCGCACACTGACATCTACGTCGAAGCACCTATCCCCGCAGAGGGGCCTTGGAAGGCTTTTGCCCCCAGGAATTCATAAAAATGCCTAAAAAATGCGCCTAAAAGAAAAAAACTTTCCACTTTAGGCGTTCAACTCCCAACTTTTCACTACCTTTGCGCCCGCAAACCATTGGAGAGATGGTAGAGTGGTCGATTACAGCGGTCTTGAAAACCGCCGTACCGAGAGGTACCGGGGGTTCGAATCCCTCTCTCTCCGCAACCAAAAAAAAGGACAACGTCGGTTGTCCTTTTTCGTTTACGTCTGCGAACCGGTTCGAACGGTTCTTTCAACTACGTGAAAGCGTCGCTTAAGGCGCCGAGCGCGAATCCCTCTCTCTCCGCAACCCCCAAAAAGGACAACATCCGTTGTTCTTTTTCGTTGATAGGAATTCTCAATAGAACTTCACTATTTCATCAAAATCCCTGTGCCTTGGCTGATAGGGCTTACCTTTCCGGTATCCAAGGGCAATGACAGCCATCACCGCTTCATCATCGGGAATGTTGAAGAGTTTTCTTAATCCATCGGCATCACGCATTCCCATGATGAGTGTGTCAAAGCCCATAGCACGAGCCTTGAGGATAAGATAGCAATTGCTAAGGCCATTGTCATAAGCGCCCCAACCATCACCGACCTCATTGGTCTGGGTTCCTCGGAAAAATCCAGACTTTCCCCTCTCATAAGCAGAAACGATAAGCACTGGAGCATCTTTTACACGTTCTTTGTTTCCACCGATAAGTTCCTGAACGGCCTTAACTTTCTCGGGACTGATAGCCACATAATATTTTGAAGGCTGCTGATTGGCCCACGAGGGGGCTTCCTGCGTTGAAACAAGCAGTTGACGAACTTCCTCCTCGCTAATTTTCTTCGCAGCATCATAACTACGAACGCTACGTCGAGTATTCAGGACATCATCAAACGATGGCAATGATTTTATTTGCGAAAATCCAGGACACACCATAAGCATGACCCAGCTAACTACTAACAAGAATCTTTTCATAATTATTTTTCATTAAATTGTGCCGTTCCCAAGGGGCATAAGTTCCTTCTTTTTTAGCCGCGGATATGATTATTCCAATCAGAAAGTAAGCACGACGGCAAAACTTATCCTCACGTTGGGAGCAAACAAATACTTCTATTTCTTTTTTAGATATTTGAAAGCCATGAAGGTTTTTTAGGCACCACCAAACTTTAAAGATATTTAACCCTTTCAAGCAATCGAAGTAAACCAATTCAATAGAAATCAAATAGCAATCACCCTATTTCCTGGTGCAGAAAGAATTCTTAGCAGGAGCACTAATCCGGAAGCCAAGTTTTACATAAAACAAGAAAACATTACAGCTAGCAGGAGCCCCTTAACCATTAATAATTAGTTGAAGGTTCTTCAACAGTCATTTCACACACTGCCCGATACCAATTTATCCCC
This sequence comes from Bacteroidales bacterium, assembly GCA_024690405.1. Lineage (GTDB taxonomy): Bacteria > Bacteroidota > Bacteroidia > Bacteroidales > Bacteroidaceae > Physcousia. Next base: position 1,501 of record JAILCU010000094.1, on the reverse strand, counting down.
ATTTATGTGCAAATCCTTCTTGTTCGTAGGACTTAAAAGACAAGCCTCAGGAGTTTTCGTCAACAAAAAATGCCTTTTAAACAAAAAAATCAATGAAATCCGGACGTTTCTTACTTTTTATTTGTATCTTTGCGCACTCTTTCAGAGGAAAAATGCTCAATAGCAGTCATTTCGGCAACAATCTACCGTTATGAAGAAACAATTATCGAATGAGCGAAACCCGCCTGCCACTGTGACAGACGACCGCGAAGCGTGCTCTAATGCTTGGGTCGCAGCATTAGTACACACCCATTGTGAGCGTCGTGTAGCCGAACAGTTGAAAGAGTTGTCGTTCGATACCTTTGTGGCCCAACAAGAAGAATTACACAGATGGAGCGACCGCATGAAAAAAGTCCAGCGAATCGTCATCCCTAACATCGTTTTCGTCAACACCCCTACAAAACGTCTGGATGAATTAAGACGATATTCTTTTGTTCGCGGTTTGATGTCTAACCCCGGCCAGCGGGAACCTGCCATCATCCCGCATAAGCAGATTGCCATGCTGCGTTTCATGTTGGGACAAACAGATGTACCTGTAATGATGGACAATGCCCGCCATTTTCATTTAGGAGGCAGGGTGCGTGTACTGCGAGGTTCTTTGCGAGGACTCGAAGGAACCATCTGCCACTATCACGAGGGTGACTTACACCTTGGAGTGCACATACCCATCTTAGGAATTGCACATATCCGTATCGCTTTGAATGACGTCGAAGAAATTTAATTGCCTCATGAGTTTTTTGAAATATATACTTTCGCTTCTTTTTGTCTGTTTAGCAGGAACAACCCTCAATGCTCAGACCCAAAAAGACACCCTCAAACTCAACCGCCCGGTTTCCAAGGTTTACAAGTTAAACGACAACCTTTTTTGGGGGCTGAGTGCCGGTGCAAACTACTCCATGTCGGAATATGTTCGCAACGAATCTTTCTTCAAAATGCTCTCCCCGCACGTCGATGCCGAATTCGGAAAGCATTTCAACCGTTGGTTCTCCGCCCGAGTGATGTTGGGTTATCACGCCCAGCGGGCTTCCACCCCCGAGGAGCTTCAAGTATATTTCCCCGATGCAGCTTCCTATCACTTCAACATGATTACGGCATATGCCGACCCGATGGTCTGCATCAATCGTTTGTTTACCCGCTATAACCCCACCGAACGCCATCAGTTTTGGGCATTTGCCGGCATTGGCGGCCTGCTGTGTTTTGGGTATAGCAGTGATTTGGAGCAGTGGCAAGAAGTCTACCCCATAGACTCCAAAACAAATTTACATTTCTCATGGCGTGCAGGCATGGAGTGGCATTGGAGGTTAAGCAACAGCACTTCTTTTGTACTGCGTGGTTTATACGCATCTGCATCAAGTGGTTACACCGGCAATCAGCTTGATAACAATAAACTCCGCCATTTTGCCGAACTCTCAGTGGGCTTTAACATTCACCTTGGCAACCGATACGGACAGCGACATTTCGA
>JAILCU010000050.1 GCA_024690405.1 Bacteroidales bacterium | reverse complement strand
TGAGAACCGAGGCCATAGCGACCGCCGACGATGAGAGGACGATCCTCCACATCGTAGAAGGCATCCTTGACATCGAGGTAGAGAGGTTCGCCGTTGGCACCGGGTTCCTTGGTGCGGTCGAGTACAGCGATGCGCTTGACGCTCTTGGGCACGCTGGCCAGGAGGTGCTTGACGCTGAAAGGACGATAGAGGTGCACGCTGATCATGCCCACCTTCTGGCCGTTGGCGTTCAGGTAGTCGATAGCCTCGCGGGCTGCATCGGTAGCAGAACCCATGAGGATGATCATGCGGTCGGCATCCTCGGCACCATAATATGAGAAGAGGTGGTACTCACGACCTGTGATCTTAGAGATCTCGCCGAGGTACTTCTCCACTACTTCAGGTACGCTGTCGTAGTAGGGGTTGCAAGCCTCGCGGTGTGTGAAGAATGTCTCGGGGTTCTCAGCGGTACCACGTGTGATGGGACGCTCAGGAGACATGGCACGGTCGCGGAAGCGCTGGATGTACTCTTCCTTCACCAAAGGACGGATGTCCTCCTGGTCCATGATCTCGATCTTGTGATACTCGTGAGAGGTGCGGAAGCCGTCGAAGAAGTTCACGAAGGGCACGCAGGTCTCGAGAGAAGCGAGGTGAGCCACAGCGGTGAGGTCCATAACCTCCTGCACGCCACCTTCGCAAAGCATGGCAAAACCAGTCTGGCGGCAAGCCATCACATCCTGGTGGTCGCCGAAGATACAGAGCGAGTGAGAAGCCAGGGTACGAGCAGACACGTCGAAGACGCAGGGAATCAGCTCACCGGCAATCTTGTACATATTGGGAATCATCAGGAGCAGACCCTGAGAAGCCGTGAAGGTCGTGGTGAGGGCACCAGCCTGCAGGGAACCGTGAACGGCACCGGCTGCACCAGCCTCAGACTGCATTTCCTGAACGCTGACGTTCTGGCCCCACAGGTTCTTGCGACCACGGGCAGCCCATTCGTCAACATGCTCCGCCATAGGCGAAGACGGGGTGATGGGGTAGATCGCAGCGACCTCAGAGAACATGTAACTCACATGAGCAGCAGCCTCGTTACCATCACAAGTGATAAATTTCTTTTCTTTTGCCATAAATAAACGCGTTTATAGTTTTTTGTTTGGTAAAGTCTTGTTAGACGGGTGCAAAGGTAGTGATAATCCGCGAGAATGCAAAACAGAGGTGGCAAAAAAGTGTGAATGGACAAAAAAACAGCCATTCCGAGGACGAAATGGCTGCTTTTTATTAGTTGTGAGTGGAGAGTCTGCTTTATAGTTAAGCATTTAGAGTCCGTTGTGTAAAAGCCACACGCTGCGCCAAGCGCCCCAAGGCAACTCACCTCACCGCCCTGACGGAGAAACCATAGAAGCGGTTGGCAGACCAGTCGTCGCTGTAACCGCGGAAGTTGAGGTTGTAAGCGGTCGAAGTCATGGACCGGTCGAGATTGCCCGACCAATAGAAGCCACCGGTGCCCACCTCTTTGCGCCCGGTGCCGTTCTGATAACCGGCAGCCGGCAAAAAGATGCTGTTGCCATTCGGACCCGTCACGCGGTAGCCACTGACACCATTGAGCGTTTCGGCTGTCCAGGTGCATTGGCTCGTGAGTTCTGCAACTTCGCTGCGTGCAGGTAGTCGCCAAAGTCCACCCCACGCTTGTCGGGCCGCATCGTATTTAGTGCCGCAGATATTCACGCCGATGTATTCGTACTGCCCTTTTTTATAATAGGAATAGGAACTCTCAGTATAGCGACTCTTGGCTTTTGTCTCGCCCCAGGCGAAGAAATCACCATATTCTTCAGGTGAGGAGGCACCGATATTGAAAGCAGCCCAACATACGGAGAGTCCGAGATCCACGGCTTCGTAGAGTTCGGTCGCTGGAACAGAGGCGAAATCAATCCACTCGATATTGTCAAGCAGATAAGAAAGAGGGGCTGCTGATGACTTCTGATAGATCAGCATTGAGACGCCAGGTTCTACAGCAACAGGAACTCCGCTCGCAGGCATGGCCTCAGCCACAGCTCCTGTAAAGGTGATGCAGTCGATGTCCGCAATGCCCATTTGTATTGCCTTGCCATCAGTCTGATGCAGCACCATGGCATTAGGGACGTCCTGCGCAAAAGCGGTAAAGGTGCACAAGAGGAGCAGACACCAAGAGGCCATCCTCCCGCACAATGCGGTGAGGATCAGCCGCAATTTCATTTTGTTTTTATTGTCCCTTTTTTGCATAAAGAAAAAAACGTTTTCTCTTAACGCTGCTTTATGTAAACAGTTGTTCCGTCTGCGTATTCATCAGCAGCGACATCAACTCCGGTATCTGTGCCAGAGGCAGTGGAGGTGGTGCAGCGAGTGCGGTTGGTATAGACGTACTTGAAGTTCTGCTCGTGGATGAGGTCGAACATCTGGTCTCCGTAATAGGAAGAGGAGAAGAGGAAGTCGGTCATCATGATGCCGAAACGGCCGGTGTGGCCGGTGAAGGTGGTGGAGCCGAGGACGGCGGAGTTGATTGCTGCCGCTGTTGTTGTCAGATCTGTATTAATAATAACATTACCAAGCAGACTATAGCCTTTGATAGCATTTGTATTATTGACATACAATTTAGTAGCATCCGTCTCATTAGCAGAAATATAATTTGTCAACATAGTTTCCAGGTTTGACAATTTATCACTCGCATAAGAACTTGATGTATATTCATATTCATCCTGATACCACAGATTATATGAATCTGATGAACTGCTACTCGTTCCGTATAGAATGCTTTTGGCTGCGAACGAGCTTCCCCAGCCTACTTTTCCACAACCGAGGTCACCTGTATTAGTACCATCTGTGTATGCATCCCTGAAGATAACGACCATCTTTCCTCGACACGGATTCAGATTGCCTTTCCATCCATAAGATGCAATAGAACTGGAATAGTTATTCACTATCGTCCAAACATAATTCGACCAGTCTGTTGAATGAGAATCGGAATTCTCTTCGTGTATGAGGACGAATGCTGTTTCTGTTGGATTAGCCGCAAGGAAAGTAGTTATTGCAGACAAAGCCTCTCCTAACGTTACGTTAGTAGTATAACTTCCATGATAAATATAAGGATCACCATTATTTGTACTAGTCGTAGGCCGCAAGTCGAAAGCGCGGCAGCCCATTTCAAGCTGCTGAGCAATGGTGTAATCCTGACAAATTGTATAGTTCGTATAACTTGTACATCCACTCGTTGCAGCATCATGCGTTCCAGGAATACTCAGATGATTGAACTTGATATTTCCTGGAATCATAGCCATCCAGTTCATCGTTCTGACATTGGTGCTTGTAGTGCTTCCAAAATTATACTTCTTATAATAAGGTTTGCAAGCAGAGCCTGAGGAGACGCCTGAAACAGAAGCGAGATAATCTGAATTTACAGAAGCCGTTCCGACAGCCGTTGACGATGACTTCGTATAGTAATTACCGGCTGTGGTATGAACCGTAATGGTAAATCCGCCGGTCTGCGCTACGGGCAATACATAGAAGCGGGCGTAAGTGGCCCCGCTTGTGATGTTGCTGACGCGAATCATCTCGCTCTGGGTGCTGTAACTATAGCCCGTGCCATCGTTCGTATAAACGCTGGCAGCCTTAGTGGAAGCATTGTAGGTCAGTTTGCCGGCGATGCTCACTTGTGAGTTGGCATAGATGCTAACGGCATCCACGGTCTCGCTTGTGATAGATGAGAAGTCCACATCTATCACCGAACAGACGTGTCCGAAGGTGAATGAGGCGCTTGAGCCGCCGTTAGTGGTGGTAGCCGCTGCAGCCATATACGGACCCATTACGCCGCTGTTCTCGCAGTTCTCTGTGTAGTCCTGCTCGGTATAAATCATAGTGGTGAGGGTGGAGCCATTCCATCCGAGCACGGCATCTGCGGGATAGAAGGCATAGAATGTGCATTCCTCGTCGAGTGCAAAACTGCTGGATGTCTTGCTCTCAAAGGAGCAATTTGCACCATTGATACTGCTTTCTACAGGCAGATAAGTATAAATCAGCGTTCCGTCGCTGATGCTGATTTTATCCGTTGTAGACCAGGTGCCGAAAGCGCCATCGGACATGGAGGAACGGGTGGCGGCGGCGTTGCCGTCCAGGTCTTCGGTGGGAAGAATTTCGAGTTCGTCACTGATGGTGCTGACAAAGCCTACCGTCTGACCAGCCCCTGTCGGTTCGGTCTGCGATGCCGCCACTTCCTCTTCGCTGCTGCACGCGCCAACGAACAAGGCTGCAGCCATCAAACACATATATTTAATGTTGTATTTCATAAGTCAGAATATTATATGTTATACACTTTACCGGGAGAATCACCAATCCTCCCAATCGAAAGAGTTGTTGGAATAGAAGTGTTGTTTAACATCTAAGCTTTCTTCACCTTCATTATTTATGGCTTTTGGATCAGTAGCTCCACTGACTCCGCACAACTTGCCATCCGCTATCATCTTAATCACCTCGATGTCAGGTTTTTGATATATCTTTTTCATATCCTTATCCTTAATGCATCTCCCCACTCTCATTCTGGAAAGATTGGGGTGAGTATATTATTTCATGACGACTTTTTTTCCATTAATGATATTCACGCCGCGCTGAAGTTGGCTCAGGCGCTGACCTGCCAGGTTGAAAATCTCTACCTTGCCTTTCACCGCTTCATCGGAGAGCGTTTCAATGCCGTCTTCATCAAACACAACGTTGATGGCCTTGACGTTGCTCGACTGTGCCTTGATGTAAGCGCGGAAGGGATTGACGGTGGGCTGAGTGGAGCCAACAAGATAGAAGGCTACGCCACGCGAAGTGTGATTCTGCAGAACGTAAGAGCTTGCAGGTGCAGTAGTTGCCTGATAAACACCAACCAGTTCGCCGTTGGTATAAGTAGTGCCGGAGGTCACAGCTGAAACCGTCACGCTGCTGCCTGTGTAATCACCTGCGGCAGTAACCAGGACGGGAGTATTGGCTGCAATAGAGGTCGATGTACCATAAACATTTCCATCGAGGAGGTCGATGCCTTGATCGAGGGCGTAGGCTGTTCCGCTGGGAGCTGTGGCTGTAAACGGCAGGATGAGTGTTGCAAACTTACCATCAGCCAGTGCCGAGAGTGTATAGGTGGCACTCGTAGCCGTGAAGCTAGTGGGATTGATGAAGGGGTGTCCATCTTCAAGCGACAACGTAGCGCAAGTTGTACCAATGACCTCATTCTTAGATGCCAATGTCTGGGCATCATCGCTTACGAACACCAGTCCGTTGGGGTTGGTGAAAGTTACTGTTGATGAACCGGAGGTGAAGGTGGCATTCGTAACATCCACCACAGGCACGTCATCAGTCAGTTCCAGGGCTGGTGCTGTGGCATAGTTGCCATAATAGGAATGCACGCCATCCTTTGTAGTATCCACGTTCCTACCGATATAATACAGATGCATTTCGCCACAGTCTGCCTCACGGCTGCTGTTGGCATTGGAAAGATTTATAGAAATCGTCGTAGCCTGGTTGATGCCGCTTTCAAAGAAATATACATCGTTATACGCCCAACCGTTTCCGATATTGGCGTCGCCCGTCTGAATGCCAGATGTTGTCGTGCTTTGGTCAGAGATAGAGATAGTGGCATAGGAGGCAGCTGCCACTGGCCGGACAATTGTGCGCAGCAGATAAGCACCTTCATACAGGATGGTGACACTCTGCGATCGAGCTGCACCAGTCTCGTGGTTCTGTGTGAAGTAAGTTCGGGAAGTCCCGTCATAATAAGTACCGGTGGCCGTTGTACGTCCGCTGCCGGGCCATGAATCATTGCTTGTGCAGTCAGCTCCGCTTATGATATCGTCAGTGAGCTCAACGGGATGTGTAACACTGGCATTCGCCCAGCAGTAGTCGTCATATTCATTGACGATATAATTGATAGCAGTAACCAGTTCGGTGATGGTATTGCCGCTTGTGTAAGCACTGTAAATATTGTAATAGGTGGTGTAGTCTGTGGGATCGTCATCCGCAGATATATCGCTGTAGGGAGCATTGGTCACAGCCAAAGTGCTGAGGTAGCTTGCCAGTTCGTCAGCAGTATTTCCCAGATAGGTCATCGTGAAGTTGTCGGTCTTGTACCACCAATATCCGCTTTCGTTGACCGCCCCTTTCGTGACAGATCCGTCGGCATTTATTGTAGCATCCTCACCGCCGCGCAGACCGATGGTTACGTCGGTTGAGCCGTCAGCATAGAAGGCAAGTCGTTCGGTGCCAAAGATTTTGTTGTTTGACGACACGTAGCCCGTGCTGTAGTTGTTGTTGGCATTCAGGTAAAGGGTGCCGACTTCCGATGCGCTGTTGCCAGTGGCCACATCTGCCGTAAGCAAATAGGCACCAGCGGGCAATGTGCCGATATTTTGTGTCAAAGGCGTGCCTGTCCACCAGTTGTTGAGCAGGTAAGAGCCAGTTGAACCGATAGTAGCATAGGTGGAGTTGCTTGTAGAATAGACGCCTGTGTCATTATTGCTCGATATGGTCCAACCTGTGGCATCGCCATTCTCAAAGCCGGGGTTGGTGACATACAGACTCGTGCAATCATCGCCTGCAGAAAGGTCGTCTGCTGAAATAGAACCGAGATAAAAGATCTGGAAGTTATCAAAAATCGTCCAATTGTTGGTATCATCTGTTTTCACTCCAACAGTCAGGGAACCGTTTGACACCTTTACATCAACGCTATTAACATACTCACCTGCCGAGAAAGCAGTGGAGGCGCCAGCCATGTTAGCTGTTGTGCCCTGACCATCAGCATTAAATATGCACAAATCTACAGATGCATCGTTGGCATATAATACGGAAGAAGAACTGCTACCCGTATCAGCCCGATAAAATCCCTGGCATTTCACGCGATAGTAACCAGAGGGAACTACTACAGTCTGATAAACATTAGTAGCAGCATGATAACGTTCAACACAGGGATTAAAATTATCAAAAGATGACACGTTGCCATTTGTTCCACTTGTATTTCCACCACGGGTGCAATCGCCTGTCCAGCCTGAGGTACTAGAATCAAACCTCGTGTTCGTCATCATATAGGTCAGATCAAAAGGATTTGAAGATGAACCCTGTGAATAGGCAGAACGATTTGAAGCCGTTACAAGTTTCCAGTAACCCATGCTCGTGCCTGGGTCATCTCCTAATTCCACGTTATATTTGCCAGTGGCTGCATAAGCATACGAGCCACCTGCAGTTTTAAGCTTATAGATGTTTGTCAAACCGCTCACAGCCTCGAAAGTCCAATTTGTTGATGAACCTGTATCAACATATCCATTGTCGGTAAAATATTTACCTGAATACTTGCTGTTCGTACTAATAGTGTAAGCCCCATCACTTGAGGAAGCAAGGGTGACAACAAATCCCTCATTGGAAAGAGCTGCGTGAGTACCCCAACTAGAACCATTGGTCAGAAACGCTTCTGCCCCTACATTGTAAAGATAATAATCTCCTACAGCCACTTCACTGGCTGTCCATCCTTGTCCCATAGCCCCTAAAGGCCACATTGCCCCCGCCGCCACCGCAGCGAGGAAGAAGACTGTTTGTAGTAGTCTTTTTCGTTTCATTTTTGCTGATTGAGAGAGTTAGTTAGTTGTTATTTTCATTTGGTGTGCAAAGGTAATGTATTTTTTAATATGTACATGCACGCGCGAAGAATTTTCAATGAAAAACGACAAAAAAAAGCACGAAAAGAAAGAGATTGTCAGAAAAGAGGGGAGGAAAAGGACAGAAAAGATGAACACAAAAAAGGTGAAAGCGAAGATTTGAACAGACAAAATAAACATACCTTATTTAGAACAGATTTGTTCAGAGAACTCCGGACATATAGTCGCAGAGACCGATGCGACGGGTCGCAAAGGACAATGCATCAGGTCGCAGAGGCCAATGCATCAGGTCGCAGAGGCTCAGGCGACGGGTCGTAAAGGACGATGCGACGGGTCGTAGCAGTGGGTCTCACCTATGAGACAAAGGAACACGAGAGGTAAGCAGGAGTTGAAGAGGATGAAGCAAACCCATTCCAAAGCAAAAAAAATACTTTTTAGCAAAGCAAGTTCCACGCTACACAAATTGTTTCGCAAATGCTTGAAAAAAGGTCTTTTACGTGGCGAAACACCGGTTTTAAAGTTCCACAAAGCTTCCACGGAAGTTCCACGCCCTTGACCATAGGGAAGGAAAAGACATCAGCATAAAATGAATTATAACTGAAGTGTTCATCAAGTTCCGGCGTGGAACTTCCGTGGAAGCTCCGTGGAACTTCTTTGGTGGTTAACCACACAATAACCACATGATTATCAAGTACTTACACAGGTCTGTGGAAAGTGGAACTTATTTCGACAAAAACTATTATTTGTCGAAAACCACTAAATAAGAAAAGAAAGAGGTGGTTCAATAGAGAAAGCCAAAGAGCCAGAGGGGGATGACGTTGTCATGGCCACGAGTGATATCTGCATGGGCATAAATGACATCCGAAGAGAGACGCCGGGGCTCTACAGCGGCTACACGAAAACGGCGGCCGTCCACAAGGAACGTGCTGGCGCGATCGCCGAGACGCACGTCGTGGTAAGCCCACAAGGCATTCTGGAAGAAGGTCTCGAAAACATCAATGTCTTCCATGTGGTTGGGATAGATGGCATACATGAGGTTGGAATTATGCATCATGATGCGAGCAGGCTTCTTCGGGAATTCCTCGTTAGAACGATAAATAAGGTTGATCAGACGGGCATCCGAGAGATACTTGATATAGTTCATCACGGTGGCTCGGGACGTCTCTATCTCAGCAGCCAGCTGACTCACGTTAGGTGCTGCAGGACGCTCCACGGCAAGGAGGTAGAGCAGTTTCTTGAGTTTGGTAAGATACTTGAGTTCGATCTGTTTGATGAGGAGGATATCCACCTCCAGCATCATGTTCATCGTCTTCAACAGGTTCTCGCTGAAATTGCGTTTCTCAAGGAAAAAAGGATAGAAGCCGTGGTGGAGATAACCGGGGAAGAAATTGAGAGGATTCACGCGAGCCAGGATCTGCGGTACGATCTGCTCGTGACGGTAAAGGATGTCGTGAAGCGTGATGGCCGGGAACTGGTTGGCGGTCTTCAGGTTAAGAAACTCACGGAACGAGAAGCCTCGCAGATTGTAGCTCTTTACCAACCCGTTGAGTTCTGGGTTTTCTTCTTTCAGCCGCATCACGCTGGAGCCCGTAAAGATGATGCGCAAGCCAGGGTTCTCGTCGTGGCAGCGGCGCAATTCCTTCGACCACTCGGGCTGCTTGAAGACCTGGTCAATGAGCAAGACCTCGCCTCCAAGGATACGAAATTCGCGGGCGAAATCGGCCAGACCACGGCCCTGGAAATAGAAATTGTTCATGTTGATGTAGAGGCACTTGCGGCTTCTGACATCAAAATGTTCTTTAGCATACTGCAGCAGAAATGAAGTCTTGCCTACGCCACGGGTGCCCTTGATGCCTATGAGGCTGTCGGTCCAATCGATTTCGTCCATAAGGGCCCGCCTTACCGGCAGGTCGATATGTTCAATGAGATATGCGTGAGTTCTGAAGAAGGATTCCAAGTGTAAGTAAATAAGGTAATGAGCAACTGGAGTAACAATCGTTTTTCGAACTTTGACGGGGCAAATGTAGACAAAAAAGGGGAAAGTGCAAAGTGTAAATTAGCAAAATATGGTTTTTAATCACAAAAAAGTTAAAAATGAAGGGCCAGCCACCCCATCGTCATCCGAAAATTGATTTCAACACAAGGGTCAATACGTCCGTCCGCAGTGATAAGCATATCCACGCCGATGGGGCCTTCATAGAAAGTGTCAGGCAAGGCAGCAAGTTCAGTCGCGAGAAGGGAGGAGAGAAGCGTGTAGAGTGGCGAGTCACCTTCGAAAAGCGCAGGCATGGCAAGAGCGAGCCTGTCGCGTTTCTCTTCTTCTGTGCCGACGATGTTGCCGGCATAGACGCCACCAGCCGTGGTCATGAACAAGGATAGTCCCTCGTAGGTGACACTGCCGTCGCGGTGACGCCAAAACTCCATGGCGAAATCCAGCCGTTTGTCATAGTAAGGTTCTGCCATGACGTATCCCTGCCCACGAAGGGTACGCTTGAGCCAGGAGATGTGCTTTTCGGTGAGGCGACCCTGACGGGCATGCAACAGCCCGCGGCCACTACCGCTCCAAGGCTGTTTGAAAAGGGTTTCGCCAAAACGGTTGTGCCACCCGAGAGCCTCATCGGAAGAACGGCAGATGTGGGCCTCGCCCGTGAAGAGGTGCCCCAAACCGAGTTCATCCAGTCGCTTACGAAGACTCGTGAGCACCATGAAGGAAGTGGACCTGCCGGCAAGGCTCCGGAAGGCTTGAACCTCGACCTCCGTGGGGAGAAGCGAGTCTGGAATGCCTGCACGACGGAAGGTCGCCACAGTGAGGGGGCTCCATCCCCAGGGACAGAGAGCAAGCGAACGCCGCGACCTACTCGCGTAGGCCGTACTCCCTGTCTTAGGTTCCAAGGATGAGTGGTCTTTAGCCTCCATCCCAAAGTCTGGAAGAACGGCCGGATGCCCGCCGGCATCGATGAAAGAACCGTTGCGCAAGAGCACCAGGTCATCCTCACGCGCCCAACGCAAGGGCAAGCGCTCGAGGTCTGTAGCCATTTTCAGTGCTGAGGCAGGTGGCGTGTAATGGGCATCATTGGCTGCCAAAGCCAAATCGTTCTCGGGATTGAAATAGAGCAGACGCGGGAGCATGGACAGGAGAGATTGAGTGAAAGGAAGGCTAAAAGCGGATACGCGCAAACACGGGATAATGATCAGAGAGTGTACGGCGAGTCTTCTTCCCGTCCTCCCCGGCCTGCCATCTGCTGTCGGTGAGGATTGCATAGTTCTCTACCAAGGTGGCGGGACTCACGAAAATATGGTCGATGCGTTCATTTGTGAAGGCATGACCATGAAAAGCGTTGTAGGTGCCGTTCTCCGCAAAACGGTGACTGGCCGCAGTATAGCAGTCCTTCAGCACGCCGGACGAGACAAAGAGGTTGTAGAGCGAATCGGTTTGCGACACATTGAAGTCTCCCGTGAGCACAGCCATTTTTTTGCCGCCACCAGTCATTTCGATGATGCGTTGCATGACGAGTCGGGCCGATTCGCTCCGCGCTACCGCCCCCACATGATCCATGTGTAAATTGAAGAAAAAGAAATCCTTCCGCGATTTCCGGTCACGGAAATGTCCCCATGTGCAGATGCGGATGCAAGCTGCATCCCATCCTAATGCCGGCCGGTCGGGTATCTCATTCAGCCAGAAGTGACCTTCCTCAATGAGCTTGACACGTGCGGGATGATAGAAGATGGCAGCGTATTCTCCTTTCTTCTTGCCGTCGTCGCGTCCCACGCCTATCCAACGGTATTCCGGCAAATGCGCTTCGAGGTCCTTGATTTGGGTATGCAAGGCTTCCTGTGTCCCGAAAAGGTCAGGACGCTCCCAGCAAATCTGGTCGCAAAGGCTCTGACAACGCTGATGCCAACCGTTGCCGTTGGCACTGTCAGCGTTGTTCATATATCGGATATTATAGCTGCCCACGGTCAGCTCCTGAGCCGCTATGCACAGGCACATAAAACAGCTTATAACGAAAGAGAATAGAAGTCGTTTCATAGCAGGGCAGAGGTCGTTTTTAAAGGATTTTGTGTGAATATTTGCGGTGGCGGACGGACAATCTGTCAATCCTTTTTCATGATGATCCATATCACCACCGGGGCACCTAAGACGGGGGTGATCACATTTATAGGAATAAGGCCGTGCTCCGGGAGGGTACTGACGAGGTTACAGAAGAGAGCCAGACAGGCTCCGGTGAGAAGGGTCGCAGGCAGGAGGGCGCGGTGATTGGAGGTGCCTAAAAACAAACGGGCCAGATGGGGGACGGCCAGACCGATGAAGGAGACAGGTCCGCAGAAAGCCACGCTGGTGGCCGTGAGCAACCCTGTAATGAGTAACAGGAAGGTGCGCGTGCGGCGGACATGAATGCCTAAGTTGGCGGCATAGTTGTTGCCCAGGAGCAGGGCGTTGAGGGGCTTGGTAAAAAGCAGGGCTGCCACGAGACCTGTGCTCATCGTCAGAGCAAAAGCTGGGAGACGGTCGCTCGTGACGTTCGCAAAACTTCCCAATCCCCACATCATAAACGAGCGTACGCCCTCCTCGGTGGCACCATAGTTGAGCAGCGAGATGGCAGAAGAGGCCAGATAGCCTATCATCACACCGACAATCAGGAGCATGACATCGCTGCGAAGGGTCGTGGAAAAAGCGATGAGCACCATCATCACTGCCAACGCGCCCACAAATGCCGAGAAGAGGACAAGAAAAAAGCCGCTCATCGTGAAAGCACCTGCCGCAAAACTGCCGCCCAACATCAGCATGGCAATGGCTACGCCTAAGTTGGCGCCGCTGTCAATGCCCAACAATCCGGGCCCTGCCAGCGGATTGCGAAAGAGAGTCTGCAACAGCAGACCGGCCACGGCCAGACCTGCCCCGCACAACGCCGCCGTGATAGCTTGCGGCACGCGGTTCTCCCAGATGATGAAGGACCACGCATCCTGTGAGCCGCCGTGTCCCAACAGGATTTGAGTGACGTCGGTGGCGGGGATATGCACGGCCCCCCAGTAAATGTTGGCCAGCACCAATGCCGCGAGTGCGATGAGCAGGGCGATGCGTTTCATTCCTCGAGAGGATGATAATAATGTGTAGAGTGGTCTGCTAACAAATAAGGATGGAGGATGGCCACGAAGTCGTGCAGCAACCGATCGGGATGAAAGGGCGTTTCTTCATAGAAATGGGTCGCATCCAGGTCGCATCCCCATATCCGGCGTTCCTTCCAGGCACGGAATTGCGTGTAAGGGCTATAGTCGCGGGCCAGCGAGGTATAAGTGACAGGTGACGTCTGGTTATATTTGACGAGCCACAGGTCGGCATCCTGCGCCTTTGTCAGCACCTCTTCGATAGCCAGGCCAACGCTGCCGCTACCGGGTTTGTCGGAAAATGGGTTGACGGCACCGGCGTCTTCCAGCATTCGTCCCATGGTGCTTTCCGCACAAGGCACAAACCATTGTCCGCCGTACAAGGTCTCGGTGAGCACCGATGGCAAGTGGCGCTTACGCGTGCGGGTACTCTTGTCACCGGCACTCCGCCCCTTTGCCTTTTGAGACAAGGTCAGATAGTTTTGTTCAACACTACTGAAGATGCTGTCGCCTTTGAATTCGGCACCGAAGAGCAGGGCATAGAAGTGGATCCATTCGGCACGTCCCAACGCCGAGGTTTCCATATATTCGGCACATTCTATGATGGGGATGCCCAAGCGCTCCACGCGTCCGTAGCCGCCGCTGTGCTCAAAAGGCGTCAGGAGCAAGGCATCGGGCCCCACTTCCATGATGCGCTCGATGTCGGGGTTCATCCCGTTGCCGAAGTCCGCCACACGCCCGTTCTTCAACCCTTGTTGCACTTCGGGCTGATGAATATATTGTTTTTCGCATACACCCGCGATGGCGTCTGCACATCCCAACTCTGCAATCAATCCGCAAGCCACGGCGGTTGCCACGCCTGCCCTGCGCAAAGGGGTGCGTACAAGCGTGCCTTTGGGCAAATTCTCAGGCACTTTTTTATCGCTGGGCACCAGCAGATAAGTGTGCAGCACGGCCGCAGTGTCCCAGGGATTTCGCAATTGTACCTTAGCCCAGCCATCGTAGTGCGTGATAGCGAGGTTCGTAGCATATTTCAGCCACTCCGGCACACCTGAATCAGCCGGGGCCGGGGTACTGCGCCTGCCCCCGCCACAGGCCGTGGTCAGGAGCAGGAGCAACAGGGTGAAGATTCCACTGGCGAAACGGGGCAACGATATACCCGCAAACCGCTTTGAAAAGGGCCGTACCGTCATGGACTGATCAGTATTCATCAACGTAGGAAGACAATCTTATTGGGGTTGAGACCACCTGCAGTGAACGAGGCTTTATAGGCGCCCTTGGAGTCGAACTGGTAGATGGTGCCGTCAGTCACGTAGTCGCTCGTGGCCATGAAGATGTCGCCGTTGTAGGGGTTCACGCTAATGCTGTACACGAAGGTGGAGCCGACGGCATCAGGCACATTGGTGAAGAAGCTGTCGTTCATCACACCGGTCTTCACGTTGTAAGCGCTCAGTGAAGTGGAGGTGAGGTAAGTGCTCCAGTCGGTAACGGAGTTGGCGATGTAGAGCATTTCACGATCGTCGTCGGCGCCCCAGGCGGTGGCGTTGCCGATTTGGGTGTATTTGCCCGTCTTGGCATTGTATTCGCCGAAGGGATAATCGTAGGCCGAGCCGTAGCCTTGCACATAGATATGATCGTCGACCTCGAGGATTTGGTCGGGGTTGTACATTACGTCGGCATAAGTGACCGCGCTCGTGGTGAAGTTGTTCTCGGGCACGATGGCGATGCGGCTGTCGTTGTTGGGATAGGTGCCGGCAACGACGCAGTAGAGTTTGTCATCCTCTTCGCAGATGCCTTCGAGGTTAGCGCCGATGTTCACATATTCGTTTTTAAAGGTCAGCGTATTGCCGCTCACGCGCACCTTCAGCAACATACCACCATAGGTGGTCACGTAGAGGGCGCCGTCGTCGTAGACCAGATTACGTACCTGAACCGCTGTTCCATCCACGCCGTTGGCGAAGGATACACGGGAGAGTTCCACGGCCGAGCCATTGAGCAGGGCGACATAGTTGGAACCGTTCACGGCCACGGCCATCTTGCCGTCGAAGGTGATGATGTCGTTGCCGGTATCGCCCAGTTGGCGGCCGTTCTGCTGCGTGTAGATGCAGTTGGCGGCAGGCGCAGGAGCGCTCCAGTCAAAATAGATGAGGTTGGAGTTGTTGTAGCCCATCGAACCCTCGTTGAGGATGAAGGCACGCTTTTGGTTCAGTTCCACGGTAGCGCCGTCTTTCCAGGCATCATCGTCGTCGTCGGAGCAGGCAGTGAACATAAGGTTCAGGCTCAGCACACAGAGGGTAGCCAGATAGAAGTTCCTAAGTTTCATTTTCTTTTCTTTTTTTAAAGGTTGATATAATAAGGATTGACTTTATTTCTTTATCGCTGGTATTGCTTTTATCGTTGGCCATGCGCGAACATTTCAGAAGGTGATTTGGGCTGTGCCCTGCACCGAACGGCCAGGCATGGGGTAGTATTGGATAATCTCGTAGTGTGCATTGGTGAAGTTGTGTACCGCCAGCCCGAGGTCTACGCAACAGCGCTTCAGTTCCAGGGCCCTGCTCGCCGTCAATGTGTGCTCCGCATAGGCATCGAGGCGTTCCGACCCTTTGTTCTGTGCACTGCTGTAGCGTTCGCTGCTGGAATGCACGCTGTAGCCTAAATCCACCCAGGGCGAGTGAACAATGGCCGAGGCGGAGCCATGGCTGCGCGGGGTGTAGGGCAGCAACTTGTCATAGGTGGCCGAACGCTTGTCTGCATCGCGGGCGTCCTGACCTGTGTACGAGGCCGTCAAGGCCATGCTGAAGTTGCGACCGAGGGGGATGTCCGTGGCCAGCGTCACGTCGAAACCATAGATGCCGACTTTGCCGAAGTTGGCCATCCGCCACACATAGGCGGAAGGGAAAGCAACGATTTTGTCGTGCACATGATTGTAGTAGCCGTCCACCGTCAGCGAGAGGTAGCGCATCCATGCGAAGGGACGTCCGTTCCACGTGACACCTATATTATATTCGTTGGCACGCTCGGGCCGAAGGTTAGGATTGCCCATCCGCCGGTAGTAGGTATCGTTGAACGAAGGCATGCGGAAGGTGTGTTTCAGCAGAGCACGCACAAACAGTGAGCGGTCGGCAAGCAGGCGGTATGAAAGACCTACCGTGGGCGAGAGATGATGCCGTACGGGCGGTTCGTCGCCGGCTTCAACATGTTCCACGGCCCAGGTGCCCACCAGACTGGCATCGGCTTGCAGGCGACCGGTCTGATAACGTCCGGAAAGGGCTGTCAGAGAAGTGGTACGGCAGGGATTGGGCACGTCGAGGTCGGTGTTGATGTAGATATTGCTGTGCAACAGGTTCACACTTACATCCTCGGCAAGAGCAAAGGTCAGTCCGCAGTGAGGCGTCCATTTTACCGTAGCAGTGACATAGGCTTCATCTTGCCGGCTGTGGTCCGTCTGCACACCGTCGGGGTACACCGGATTGCTGCCTTCAAAGTGCGACCGTGTATGGGTGTATTTCGCTCCGGAGCGCAGTGCCCAGTGCGCATTAAATTGTTTGTTGTAGAGCGCTTGTGCGAAACCTTCCCGTTCCCACAGGCGATCGTCGGAGAAGGGGTTGTAGAGAATGACGGCGCCGGGCAATCCGCGTTCCGAGTCGTAGTAACTGCCCTTCAGTTTCAGCGTGCTGCTGTCGCGGAAGGTGTGGTGGATGTTCAGTTCGCCTTGCCAGGAGAGGACGTCGGTGTTGGTACGCTTCTCCCGTGATGTGGTGCCGGCGTTCTTCAGCGTAAAAGGGTAGCACCCGTCCGCTCTCATCATCATAGCATCGGCCCAGAGCATCATACCACTGTTCATGTGGCAGGCATAGCGCAACGAGGGTGCCAGCAGTCCGTAGGAACCGCCTCGCAGCCGCGCGCGCCACTCACTCTTCTGGTTCCGTTCGAAACGGGGACATTCGCTCACCACCGACACCACGCCGCCACTGGCATAGTGCCGGGCTGTTTGGAGGAGATTGTCGGGCGCCCCCACGGCCATCGACACCTCCGCCACGCCATCCAGTTGGTAGCGCCCGATATCAATTTGGCCGGCTTGTGTGTTGCTCAGCGTCAGACCGTCATAACTGACGGCGGTATGATGAGCGCCCAGGCTACGTACACTCACCGTCTTCATGCCTCCGATGCCGCCGTAGTCGTGCACCTCGGCACCCACGAACAGTTTCACGGCATCGGCGAGTGTCGTCAGTCCCAAGCGTTCCATCTCGGCGCGTTGCATCTTTTGCACAGGCTTGGTGGAAGTCACGGCACCTGGGGTATATACACCCGCTACGGCAACTTCCTGCATGGAGGTGCCGTTCAGAGTGTCTGTAGGAAGAGCCGTCTGCCGACCGTCCGTACCTTGGTCCTGAACGGCAATAGCCTTCATCTCCAAGCCATTGGAGATCAGGAGCAGCAAACAAACAAAGGAACGATACGTCCGTAAAGAGCGGTTCAGGTACATACCTATAAAATCCGATTTCCAGAACGACCTTTCCTCGAGGACGCTCAGGCGCACGAAGGCTGATGTCATCACGGCAGGTCTTCTGACTCGTTCCCGGTGGCAGCGCCTTCCCAGATGGTCTGAAGGCCATCCAGTGGTGTATTTTGCTGTACCTAACGACGGAACTCACAGCTGCGGGACAGTTCGGGATTCGCACCCAATTCCCTATTGATTGTACTTACGTACAAACCGTGATTGCTAAAATCGCCGCAAAGATAGAGATAATTTTTTAAAATACCCCCCAAATTCCCTAAAAAAAGACATCCATCCCCTTATTCCCTCATCACGTTACCATCCCATCACCCCATCAGTCCCATTCCTAGGCGTTTTCGCCCAGGCCATTTTTCCACCGAGCAAACACCCCTGTCATCCGTAACAGTGCCTGAGGGTTCTCCTGAGGGTCTTCCTTTGTAAAAAGCACCCCTGTCACTTTCCCAGGCGGCGGCGCCCAAGCCATTATTCATCGACTAAAGAACTGACGAACCAACTTGTCAATTCGTTCTCTAAACTTGAAAAATGAAGACCCTATCCTTCATTATTCATTTATCATGAGTGCGTTCCGCACGCTGCGTCTCTCCTCCCCTGTACTCCGAGGGTGTGACCCCAAACATCTTGCGGAAACACTTGCTGAAGTACCTTGGAGTCTGGAAGCCCACCATCAGGGCGAGTTGGTTCACGGGGATATCGCTTTTGGCCAGCAGCTCGGCAGCTCTTTTGAGGCGCACGTTGCGGATGAAGTCGTTAGGCGTGATGCCCAGTGCACTCTGCATTTTCTTATAAAGGTTGGCACGACTCATGCCGACATCGTTTGCAAGATGATCCACCGTATATTCCGTGTTCTGCATATTGTCACCGATGGCTTTCATGATATGCTCTACCATCAGCCGGTCTTCGGCACTCTCATTGATGTGATCGGGCTGTATCTCTACGGCCTGTGCAAACCGGTGGCGTGCTTCCTCCCGCAGTTCAAACAACTCGTTGATGCGGCGCTCGTTCTCGCGCTCCAGCTTGCGGCGGCGGTAACGAAGGTAGCCGTTTAACAAGATGAAGACGATGGCGCAGATACTGACGGCATAAAGCAGTTTTGCCCACCAGGTGAGCCAGAGGGGCGGACGGATGACAAAGGTCTTGCGTAAAGTAGGACCCCACATGTCGTCACCCGTGGAAGCCTGCACTTCGAGGGTGTAGGTGCCTGGCTGCAACGCTTCGTAGCGGATTGTGGCGAGGTTTCCGTCCGTATTCGGATAGTGCCAACTTTCGTCGAGGCTGTGCAAACGGTAGCGGTAGTGGGTGGCCAGCGGATGGGCATAGTTGAGCGCAGACACCTGCAATTCGATGTAGTTCTGACGGTGATTGAGAGTGAGGGGCAGGGTGTCGAGAGACATCGGCTGGTCACCCACATGCAGTCCCACGAGTTCCACCGGCAAGGGTTCTGCCGAGGCTTGGAAGGCGGCCGTCGGCAGGGCCACCATACCGACTGGTGTGGCCAGATAGAGCATCCCGTCCGGCATGAGGCAGATACCGCGTTCGGTCATCTCGCTTTCGGGCAGACCATCGTCAGTGGAAAGTGTCCGGATGTGCACCTCCTGCACTTGCGCGTCGGTGCGAATGCGGTTGATGCCGTTGGACGTACCTACCCAGATGCTTCCGGCATGGTCTTCCGCAAGACTCTGGATACACTCGTTGGAAAGGCCGTCGGCACGCGTGAGGCGGCGCAGCCGGTCGCCGACGGCCACAAGTAGCCCGTTCTGAGTGCCTACCCACAAACGACCCACTCGGTCGTGAAGAATACAGTTGTATTTACGGCTATAGTGCGTCTCGTTCGAGATGGGCGAGGGGTAGAATAGTGTGTCCGCCGAAGTATCAATGGCAAAGAAGCCGTTTTGCGTGCATACGGCGATGTGGTTGCGGTTCGCCAGGGGGCTGGCCACAATCATAGTGCGGTATTCTTCCAACTGCGGAAGCCGGGTGTTCAGCAGTTCGAAACGGCGCTGTTCAGGATAGAAATAGCCGAGGTTATGAGGGTTGTTACAGATCAGCAGCCGGCGGTCGTCTACGGGAAGGGCAAAACGGACATAGGGGTACGTGAGGCCCTCCACATTGGTTGTATCGAAAAGTTGCAGACGGCCGTGTTCATAGGCAAAAAGGCCCTTCGTGGTGGAGATCCACACCCGCCCGTGGGCGTCGGAAGTGCTTTCGTACGTATAAATCTCATCACGCAGCAGCACGCGAGTGACCTGCTGGCTACGTACGTCAAACTCGTAAATGCCCCATCTGCCGGCGATGAGCATCAGGTGCTCGCCGAGAGGCGCCATGTGCCGGGCCACGTCGTTCATGCCGATGTCGATGCACTGCACCAATTGGGCGGAAGGGCGTTTGTACAGGACGCCACTATAGCGCAGCCCATACCATTCGCCCCCGCTGCGGTCACGCAAGTAGGTCTCCAGCTGCTCGTCGGCAAGGGGTGTTCCGCTGACCAGCTCCTCCAGTTGCTTCCTGTAGGGGGCAAGGTAGTGACGGCGGTCCTGTGCAATGGTATCGGTGTGCTCGTCGACGAAGTCCTGCAGATGGCGGGGCCAGGGCTGTCGGGAATAGTTATAGGTAAACTTGCGCTTCCGTGCGTCAAACTGGTATAGCGAATAGTAGTCCTTCAGCCACAACAGGCTGTCGCCCTGCCAGAAATAGGCATAGCCCCCGAAAGCCGGTAACCTGTAAACGCTGTCAAGATTGCAGTCCAGCGTCACGAAGTGGTGACCGTTGTACAGACTGAAGAAACCTTCCGTCGCCACGAGGATTTGTCCGTTGGGCAGTTCTACGATCTGTCTCACCTGGTTGTTGGGCAGACCATTGGCCACCGTCAGTTGGCGGATGACAGGCTCGGCGGAGAGCATTGAAGCATACATAATCGTCCACAGGGTGAACAGCAGTTGTAACATCGCTTTCATAGCTTAATGGCTTGTTTTCTCGGGCAAAGATAGGAATTATTTTTGAATCATATGCAAAAATCGTCTAAAAAAGGATGCAAAAATCGTCTACTTTTATATTTTATACATCCCTTCATTGCTTTTTAGAGGAATGTGGCAGCATGGTTGTCATGATATGATTTATATTTGCGGCAAGATAAACACATAAATCGCATAAAATAATGGTTATGAAGAGATTCCTTTCATTGGCGGTCATCCTGTTCCTTGCGATCAGCACCAAGGCCGCAGAAGAGCATCTGCTGATGCAGTTTAATTTTGAGAATGTGACCGGCACGAGTGTGAAAGACAACATCTCAGGCATCACGGCCCGTGCACTCAACGATGCAAAGATTGTGGAGATGGGCTCTCGCCATGTCCTCGACCTGGGTAATGGCAACGGCTATCTGAACATGACGTCAGAGGCAGGTAAACTCATTCGCAACTTGGAGGATTTCACCATTTCCACCTACTACTGTGTGGCACGCGATGCCTCGCTCTCGGGCAACGGATATTTCCTGTGGGCGTTTTCCATCACTGCTGCCGCTTCCGAGACATCCGGCTCCTACACCACTTACCGCCTGAATGCCCAGCGTCTGGCCACCTCACCGCAAGGATGGAGCAACGAGGTAGGACTTGAGCTGGGGACCGAGTCGGCCAAGGGGCGTTGGATCCATGTACTCTACCGCCAGAGCGGCACGCACGGCGAGCTCTTTCTCGACGGAAAACGCGTCCAGCAGTCCAACGACATGCCCGTTCTGGCCTCGACCTTTAAGGCCAATCCCACCTACTGCTGGATTGGCCGTGCCCCGTTCAGTGGCGACAACTTCCTCACGCAGACCATGGTCAGCGACTTCAGGGTTTACGACATCGCCCTCGACAATGACGCAGTGAACGACCTGGCCTCCGAAACGGCCGCCCTCAACGAAGAATACCTTTATGGCAGCGCAGGCGACTTCACGGCCTTGCGCGAGATACTGACCACGTGCGAAGCTTTCGTGTCTGGTGGCACTGAAGGTTATGCACCCAATGCCGTTGCCGAGCTTCAGGAAGAAATGGCTGTAGCACAGGCTGAAGTGGATGCAGCACGGGCCTCTCAAGTGATGATTGACGGTTTCGTGTCGTCACTGACGGCACTCCTCGCGAATGCCCGCAACACGCAGGGCTACGCGCCCAAGCAAGTCTTCAATTACCAGGCGGGCCAGCAGGGTTTCATCCATCCGGGCGCACTGGTCACCCAGGCCGATGTGGATCGTGCCAAGAAAATGATCTTCGAGGACAAGAATGAATATATGGTACGCGCGTGGGACATTCTCTGCGCCAACCAGTACTCCCAAGCAGGCGTCACCACCTGGCCCACGGTCAACGTTCAGCGCGGCCTCGCGGGGGACAACTACATGAATGCCGCCCGTGGCGCTGCGGCTGCCTTCCAAAACGCCCTGCGTTGGAAAATCAGCGGCGACAAGGCTCATGCCGATGCAGCCGTGCGCACCCTCATGTCGTGGTGTGACATCACCGAGGCCGTCACCGGCAACACCAATATCTCCCTCGCCGCCGGACTCTATGGTTATGGCTTCGCAAACGCCGCCGAGCTGATGCGCGACTATGAAGGCTGGAGCCGCGAGGACTTCGAGCGTTTCAAGAAGTGGATGGTAAAGGTGTGGTACAATCCCGCCATCGACTTCCTCCGCCGGCGCCACGATACATGGATGAACTTCCGCCACCCCGACTGCGGCGAGCGTCCCGGACACTACTGGAGCAACTGGGGATTGTGCAACGTGTTGTGCGTGATGTCTATCGGTATCCTGTGCGACGACGTACACATGTACAACCAAGGCGTGAGCTTCTATAAATATGACCATCAGGGCACCTTCCAGGAAGACCGCTCGAAGCTGACGATGATTATCAACGACGGTTGCAACGAGTTCATTGGCAACCTGGTGCCTGTGGTGCTGCCCGACGACCGCGGCCCCTTCGGCTATCTCGGTCAGATGCAGGAGAGCGGACGCGACCAAGGCCATGCCGTCATGGCACTCTGCTGCGCCCTCGACGTCTGCCAGATTGGTTTCAACCAGGGCGACGACCTCTATGCCTATATGAACGACCGCATCGCAGCAGGTTGTGAGTATGTCTGCGCCCAAAACTATGCCGGCGTGGCACCCACCGACCTGCCTTGGATTCTCTATGAATATGCCGATTGTGCCGGTAAGCGCGGCGCTAGCTGGCAGCAACCCTGTGCCGACTCCCGCGGCACTGGCGAACGGCGCCCCAACTGGGACCGCATCCGCGGCTACTACGAAGGCCTGCGCGGCGTGAAGATGCAGTATGCCGACAAGGCGGCCGAGGCCCTCTGTCCCGACGGAGGCGGCGGTAACTATAACCTCAACTCAGGCGGTTTCGACCACCTCGGGTTCTCCTCACTCACCAACTACCGTCCCCTCATCGACCCCAGTCAGGCCATCACTCCCCTCTCGGGCGACATTGTCTACAAGGGCGTGACCTATGCCAACCAGACCAACCTGGGTGGACTCAAGTACAAATACTGGCGCGGACCGTCCTTCGCCATACCCGCCGACGACGCTGACATCACCCTCATTCCCCAACTTCCCGAGGGCACCGAGGACACCGGACAATGGCAGTGGGAGACGGGGCAGACCTCACGTCAAATCACCGTTAAGGCTGACAAGAGTTATATCTACCGCGTCACCTACACCGCCGCCAACGGCGCACAGAGCCGCCAGTCCTTCGCCATCGCCGTGGCAGGCGATGCACAGGCCGACCCCATGGTGCAGGAGATTACCGTCAACGGCGAGATAGAGCGTACCACCGAGAAAACCATCCTCAGCGGCACCAGTGTCATTCTCTACGCAGAGGCCGCCACCGGATGGACCGACGACTACCTTTGGGACAACGGCGCCACGGGCACCATCGTCACCCTCAACAACGTCCTCGAGAGTCGCAACTACACCTGCCAGTTCGCCAACCAGAGCGGAGCCGTCAGCGAGGCACACTTCACCCTCAACGTTGTGCCCGCATGGCAGCACATCATCGTTGACGGCGGCGACCTCAAAGCCTCCAGCGTAGAGGTCTTCCCAGGCGCCAACGTTGTGCTCCAACTCGAAGTACCCGGCGGCACCGACCCGCAGGCCATCACTTGGAGCGACGGCAGCCATGGTTACTCCATCGAACTGCCATCGGTGCAGGAAGCAGCCACCTACACGGCCGAGTACCTCGGCACCACCTACAACTATACCATCGGCCTCAAAGAGTCCGACTTCACCTACTACACCGACATCCTTACCCCCGCCAACGGCTACACCCACATCACTGCGGTCGAACAGTTGGACGAGGCGTTGGAGAACCACTATTTCGTGCTCTGTGCCGACGAGGCCGACCTGATGCTCCACCTGGCCGACGGCCAGGAGAACGGCAACAAGGCGCTGTTTTACGAGAACGCCGTCTCACCGCTGACCGATACCTCCGTGCTCTTCACCCTCGAACCCTTCGAGGGCGGCTACTGCCTTCGCAATGTCGACTACGACGGTCTCCTGCTCCAAACCGAAATGAATGCAGCGTGGAACATCCGCACCCACGACCAGCCCTACGGCATCAGCTGGGCACGCTTCCTCCTCCAACCCACCGGCAACGCCTGGACTGTTGAGAACGGCACCTATCCCGGCAACTGGCTCGGACTGTGGACGCCCGACAACGGCTTTGCCGACGGCCAGGAACTCGCGTGCAACAAAACAGGCGACGAGGTGGCTTCTTACCAACTCTTTGCCATCAGCAAGGAACTTCTCCACCGCCAGCTACTCAAAGACGCAACCCCCGAGGCACCCATTGATGCCACCGTGTTAATACAGAACCCCGCCTTCGAGGGCAATTCATGGGTACTGTGGACCGTCACCGGCACCTTCGGCAACCAGCGCTTCAACGGCGCCACTGAAACGTGGCACTCCACTGACTTCTCCATGCAGCAGTCGCTTCAAGGCATGCCCGCCGGACGCTATGTCGTCAGCTGTCAGATGGCCAACGGCGAAGGCGAGAACACCGGCTATCTCTTTGCCACTGCCAGCGATGCCACCGATATGGCCGTTGTGAAACAGAGCTGCGCAGGGTCCGACTTCGACGCTCAGCGCAATCAGATGGCCACCTATCCCAAGTACGGTCTGCTCCAGGTAGAAGCCAATGTGGGAGCTGACGGCGTCCTCACCTTTGGCATCAAGGAGCCCACCAATGATACCACCTGGCTGGTATTCGACAACTTCAGGCTCACCTATTACGGAGGTGCAGAAGATGCCATCGGGCAGATCCACACGACAGGAGCCGCCAACCCTGCCACAGTCTACGATCTTGCCGGAAGAACCGTTCCACGTGCCCTGCTGCGAAAGGGTGTCTACATCGCCAACGGACGTAAGGTCGTCGTGAGATGAAAACATCATCAAGGAATTGAATCACATCAATTAAAGAAGAATGGGGTCCAAGTATGTGAACCCCATTCTTCTTATAGTAAGCAGATACTCAAAGTTGCCGGATGTTTTTCTTAGTCGTAAGCATCCATCACCATGCCGTCAACTCTCGATGTTCTTTCGGATCTTGGTGAGGTAGGCGGTCATGGCTTCCTCGTCGCGGTTGTCGATAATCTGTATGAGTTCCTTTAGTTCGGTGCGGATGCGTTCGACCTTGGGCTTGGTGTGCGGATTGAAGAGGATCTCGCGCAAGAGGGTGTCGTCCTCGGAGAGCACGCCGCGTGCTATCTTCATGTGGCGCTTGAAGGTCGTTCCCGGTGTGTCCTGATGTTTCATGACGGCCGAGAACACGAAAGTGGAGACAAAGGGGATGGAAAGGGAGTAGGACATGGTCTCGTCGTGCTCAGCGAAGGAGAGTTCCTTGACGTTGAGACCGAGGCGCGAATAGAGGTCGCGGAAGAAGACGCGTCCCATGTACTCGCCCTCGTTGATGAGGATCGCGTTCTCGCGGGAGAGGTCGCCGAGGTTGGCAAAGGTTGGGCCGAACATAGGATGTGAACTGACGTAACGGTGCCCGCTACGCTCGTAGTATTCCTTGAAACCGGTCTTGACGCTGCTGATGTCGGAGAGAATGCAGTCTTTACTGATGTGAGGCAGCAGGTCGTCGAAGGCCTGCAAGGTGTACTTCAGCGAGACGGCGTTAATAACGAACTCGGGGTTAAAGGCATCGACCTCGTCGAGCGAGGTGAAGCGCTGGGTGTTGTAAAGAAAGCGGAGGCGCTGGGGGTTAGTGTCGTAAACGGCCATTTCGTGCTCGAAAGAAAGGAGGTCCACAAAGAAAGACCCCATTTTGCCGGCGCCGAGGATAAGAATTCTCATATTAACGTACCCCCTCCCCGCTCCCTCCCTGAAGGGGGAGAGTCGTGAGTGTTTGGCTGGAGGGGGATTTATTAAGGGTTAAAGTAATATGCTATTTGCAGAATGAATCAGTCTAAAAAAGATTCCTTCATTGGTGAACCGAAGACTATGGAACCCCATCTTATTGAATGCTTGTTCCCTCAGTTCATCACCTCCTTCTGTTGCAACAGACTATAGTATCCAACGTCAGCCTCAATGACAAGTCTTAGTTCGCGTGAAACAAAATCTAAGATATCATCACCAATAATTTGCTGGCAGAGGAACGACTGAGTGACTACTCTCCACCTGAAAGAGGAGTGAGGAGGAGGCTTTTATTGATTCATTATTTCAATTTGCTGTCTGACGCTCTCGGAATGGATGGCTTCGTAGACTTTTCTGACGAATTCTGGGTTCATGCCACAGAGTGCACCTTGAGCCCCACGTTTGTCGAGAATCTCGCTATAGCGGGTGGTCTGGACGACAGTCATATTGTGGAGTTTCTTGTACTCTGCGATTTCACGGCTAACGCGCATCCGTTTGGTGAGAAGGTCCATGAGGTAGTTATCAAGTTCGTCAATCTGCTTGCGCAGTTGGCTGATGCTCTCTGTGACCTCTACGTTCTCGCGGATGACGAGTCGGTCGAGGATGAAGTCGAGGACTTCAGGAAGCACCTGCTGCTTGGCGTCGCTCCATGCACAATCGGGATTGCAATGGCTCTCTATCATCAGTCCGTCGAAGCCGAGGTCCATGGCCTGCTGCGATAAGGGTGCCACGAGGTCGCGGCGTCCTCCCATGTGGCTGGGATCGGTGATGACAGGCAGCAGGGGGAAGCGCCGTTTGAGTTCAATGGGCAGGTGCCACATCGGCGGGTTGCGGTAGAGTTTGCTGTCGACGCTGGAGAAGCCACGGTGGATGGCTCCGATGCGGGTAAGTCCGGCATTATTGAGGCGCAGGAGGGCACCGGTCCAGAGTTCGATGTCGGGGTTGACAGGATTCTTGACTAGAATGGGTACATCAACGCCCTTGAGTGTATCGGCTATGGCTTGTACGGAGAAAGGGTTGGCTGTAGTGCGAGCGCCAATCCAAAGGATGTCGATGCCAGCCTTGAGGGCAGCCTCGACGTGCTCTGGCGTGGCCACTTCGGTAGCCGTAAGCATGCCTGTTTCGGCCTTTACGCGTTGCATCCAAGGGAGTGCTTCAATGCCTTTGCCCTCGAAGCCACCGGGTTTTGTACGCGGCTTCCAGATGCCGGCACGGAAGATCTTGATGCCGTTTTTGCACAATTGCAGTGCGGTCTCCATCACTTGTTCTTCGGTCTCGGCGGAACAAGGACCGGCAATGACTAAGGGCCGCTTCTGTTCGATGCCCTGAAGGGCTAAGGGGGAGATGGTTAAATCGAGTTCCATATGGTTATGTGAGTTTTTGAGTTTTTAATTTTGGGTCTGGCGCGGGGCTTTTATTTGTATATCCTTTAATTCTTATTGTTTATCCCGCCATGGTTCCCCGGATTCTCGCCAGAGCAGCCTGCATGACATCGTCTTTGGCGCAGAGGGAGATGCGGATATAGCGGTTGCCGTTGGAGCCGAAGATAAAGCCGGGGGTGATGAACACACGGGCCTCATGGAGGACACGCTCAGTGAGTTGCTCAACATCGGAGTAACTGTCGGGGATGCGCCCCCAAAGGAACATACCGGTCTGCGCCGGGTCGAAGGTACAGCCGAGGGTGGTCATGATCTCCTCGGCGATGGCACGACGCGAGGCATAGGTGCGGACGTTGGCCTGGCGGTGCCATTCGTCCTCGTTGTTAGTAAGGGCGTCGGCGGCGGCCAGTTGCAGGGCACGGAAAGTGCCGCTGTCGATGTTGGACTTCACCTTGAGAATCCATGAGATAAAAGTGGCGTTGGTGGAGAGCATGCCAACGCGCCATCCAGGCATATTGTGGCTCTTGGACATGGAATTGAATTCGATGCAGCAGTCCTTGGCGCCGGGAACCTGCAGGATGCTGAGGTGCTCGCCATCGTTAAGGATGAAAGAATAGGGGTTGTCGTTGACAATGATGATTCCGTGGCGACGGGCAAAGTCCACGAGGCGGCGGTAGGTGTCGCGACACGCAGGTGCCCCGGTCGGCATGTGGGGGTAGTTGGTCCACATGAGTTTGACGCGAGAGAGGTCCATGCGCTCCAACTGTTCGAAATCGGGCTGCCAATGGCCGTCCTCGGTGAGGTCGTAGTTGACAACGTCGGCACCGAGGAGGCGCGAGAGGGCGGTATAAGTGGGATAACCGGGATTGGGCACCAGAACCTGATCGCCGGGGTTGACAAAGGCGAGGGTGACGTGGAGAATGCCTTCCTTGGAACCGATGAGCGGCTGTATCTCTGAGGCTGGGTCGAGTTCGACGCCGTACCAGCGGCGGTAGAAAGCCGCCATGGCCTGACGCAGTTCGGGCGTGCCCACGGTGGGCTGATAGCCATGTCCGTTGGCCTTCTGCGCTTCGCGGCAGAGCGTCTTTACGGTGCGTTCAGAGGGGGGCATGTCGGGGCTTCCGATGGCCAGCGAGATGATGTCCATACCCTCGGCATTGAGACGCGCCACCTCCTTGAGTTTGCGACTGAAGTAGTACTCCTGTACCTGCGCCAAGCGGTCGGCCGGCTTAAATACTTTCTTTTCCATGCTTGTATTCTCCCAAAATTTTGAGTCCAGATGTGAGCGGACGAATAGCGTCCACGCCTTGCGTATAGCGGGTGTAGTCGTTGAACTGAATATCGATGTAGAAGAGGTATTCCCATTCGCGACCGATGATGGGCAGCGACTGGATCTTGGTCAGGTTGAGTTTGTAGAACGAAAGGATGGAGAGCACCTGCGAGAGCGATCCCTCCTCGTGGGGCAGCGAAAAGACGATACTAGCCTTGTCGGTCTGTCGGATATCTCGCAGGAGATTGGCGCGCGCCGGCGCACTGAAGACGAGGAAGCGCGTGAAGTTGTGCTTATTGGTCTCGATGCCATACTCAAGGATCTTCATGCCGTAGATGGGGGCTGCAGAGTGGGAGCAGATGGCGGCATGACCGTGCTGGCGGCTTTGGCTGATGGCTGCTGCGGCACCGGCGGTATCCTCGGCCTCGACGACCTTCAGCGTAGCGTGACGTGCCAGGAAGTCGCGGCATTGCATGAGTGCGACGGGATGTGAGTGAACCTCTGTGAGGCTATCCCAATCGTCGTCGGGCAGGCACATAATGCTGTGGCGTATGCGGAGTTTGTGTTCGCCGACGATAGTCACGGACGCCTCGCGCAGCAACTCGTAGTTATGGAGCAGCGAGCCGGCAATGGTATTCTCAATGGCCGCCATGCCAATGATGGTGGGATCTTCGGCCAAGGCCTGGAAGACATCCTCGAAGGTGTTGCAACAGATGAGTTGGATCTCTTCTCCTTCGAAGAACTGGTGGGCCGCGATGTCATGGAAACTGCCCTCTATGCCTTGTATGGCTATGCGTTTCATTGTTCTGTGGTGTTTAATATGTTTAAATGTGTCGGTGTATGTACGCAATGTAACAAAAATGAAGGTCCCGCCTCTCAGGTGAAGCGGGACCTCTATGATTTTTATTCAATTTTCAATCTTTTCCAATTTCAATTGACGCACGGCCTACCGCTTCACCTTGTCTGGGTAAAGTAAAAGTAAAACCAATAATATGCGTTCAGATATTGTTGCATTACAGCTCTTTTGTTTTTTACGCTGCAAAAGTACACACTTTTATGCAAACGAGCAACTTTTCCAGTCATTTTTTAAGTAAAAAGCCTTGTTTTTATGTTATTTCGACGCTTTTTCTTGATTTCCTTTTCCAACATTCCGCTTTTTACCTACCTTTGTGAACTTGAAGCATAAATCAATCATAGAACCTCACCACTCTCATCATGCAATCCTTATACCACCATCTACCTTGTCGTTTCCTGCCTTTTTGCTGTCTCGCCATCGCGTTGATCTGTCTGTGTGCCTGCAACAGCAGTATACTCAGTGCACCAACCGAAGCCGACCTTTCGGATTTCGGCGAAGCCGTCTATGCACTCGATACCTGCCAATTGGAACGCGAACTGGCACAGATTGTCGAGAGCGACACCTCCAACTATCTGTCGGACCAAGCCGTGCGCCAGTATTATGCCCGACATCCGCAGTTGTCGGGCGAGACCATTCCCGTGTGGTTCACGCGTTTAGGGGTAAGCCGCGACGCCGACTCACTACTTGCGGTGCTTCGCCGACAGTTGCCCCGCCATGGGCTGGATACCGTCGCTTTCTTCGTGCCACAGATTGCGACCGACCTGCAGGTAGTACGCCAGTGTGCCTTCGATTCGCTGGGCGTAGACATCAATCAGTTGCTGCCCCGACTGGATTACCACCTCTCAAAAGCGTATGTCCGGTATACCGCGGGCCAGCGTTTCGGTTTCATGCGTCCGGTCCATATCTTCAACCATCTTGAGATGAAGAACGGGAGTTCGAACTACGCCCGGCTGTTTGACTTCGATGTGGAGGCACCCGATTATACCACTTCGATCACACAGATGGTTGCAGACGAGCGTCTGGACTATCTCGCTGCCTCTCAGCCCGGAGACGAGATGAGCCGAATACTTCAGGCTTGCATGGACACGGCCACGGATGCCACTGTCCGTCGGACCCTGGCCGTTAATATGGAACGTTGCCGTTGGCGTATGAAGCGCCCTTCAGCGGATGAGTTGCAACGCGTGGTTGTAAACCTGCCTTCGCAGCAACTTTGGGCTATCGGTCCCGACAGCATACTGAATATGCGTGTGTGCTGCGGTGCAACCATTACAAAGACTCCCCTCCTGAGTTCTGCCATCAACGTCGTCCATATCAATCCGGATTGGATTATTCCGACTTCTATTGTCCGCAACGAGATTGCGCACCACGCCGGCGACTCGTCGTATTTCGCGCGTCGGCGCTATTATATCGTCAACCGTTCGACGGGTGATACGCTCCGTGCTTCCCGTGTCACATCGGAACAGCTCATGTCTGGGCGTTTGCGGGTTGGGCAGCATGGCGGTGCAGGCAACTCACTGGGGAGGCTGGTTTTCAGGTTTCCCAATGACTTTGCGGTATATCTGCACGATACCAGCAACCGCAGTGCCTTTAAGCGTGAGCGGCGCACACTCTCGCACGGTTGCATACGTGTGGAACACCCCCTGGACCTCGCCCTTTTCCTGCTCCCAGACATTGATGAATGGACGGCCGACCGCATCCGTATCTCCATAGACCGCAAACCGCTGAGCGAGGAAGGCCGCCGCTATCTCCGTGAACATGCCAGTGAGCCGCGGCCATGGCAGCTGATCGGCTACCACAATGTCGTGCCGCATGTGCCAGTATACCTTATATATTATACTGCGTGGCCTAATCCGAAGAGCGGAGAAGTGGAATACTGGCCAGATATTTACGGGTATGATAAGGTGATGGCGAGGGAGATGCAGTATGTGCTGGAGAGGTAGAGAGGTAGAGGAAGAGGAGAGACGAAGAGAGAGCGTGGACGAGAAGAGAGGGTGGACGAGAAGAAAGGGAGAGAGGGTGGACGAGGAGAGGGAAAGAGGGAGCGGGCTTGGGCGACGACGCCCAAGAAAAGGACAGGGGGACGGACGAGGAAGGCGGCTTGTTACGGAGTGGCTTTGTGGGTGAGCGCTTTATATCTCAGCAGGGCTTCGATATAATAGTAATCAGCGTAGATGATGGGGATGTCAACCTCGGAGTTGGCGGGGAGGCTGCCGGTGCTGTGGAGGAGAAAGGCACAATTCTCGGAGGAGGCCTGGTAGGGGGCGGAGGACAATGATTGGAGCATCGATTCGGCGGTGTCGAAATAATGACGGGCGGTAGTGGTGTTGTCCACAAGGGTGCTGAGTTCCAACAGCGCCGAGGCAACGACGGCACCGGCTGAGGCATCACGCGGGGCTATGGTGGACGAGGGTGCTGAGGGGCGATCGCCGGGGGAAGTGGCAATGCGCGGATCGTCAAAATCCCAGAATGGGATGTGGTCGGCGGGTAAATGGCTGATGAAGGCGTCGGCGGCCCCACATGCCTGCTGGAGGAAGGCATCGGCTTCGGATTCATACCCTTCACGCTGCTTCATCTCGCGGGCCATCATGGTGAAACCATAGACTGCCCACGCCTGTCCGCGCGCCCATGTGCTTGAGTCGGCCAAGCCCTGGTGCGTCACGCCGTGGATGAAATGTCCGTCGAGGGTATCGTAGACAGCCACGTGGTAGCAGGTAGCGTCGTCGCGGAAATGGTGCTTAAGGGTGGTGCTCGCATGGCTGATGGCTATCTTCAAGTGTTCGGGACGCTGTGTCCAACAGAGCAACTCCAAGTTGATCATATTATCCATAATGGTGTTGTGGCCTCCGAACTTCTCCACGTTGCGAGGCCATGAGAGGATGGTGCCGACGGCGGGACGGAAGAGGGTGGCGAGCGAATCAGCGGCACGCATACAAAGGTTGCTGTATTCCTCAACAAATTTCTCGTCGCTCTCACGGACATCATCGGGGAGCAAAGGGTCGGAGAGTTCGCGCTGAAGGACGCGCATCCCCGTTCCGGCACTGCAGAAGATCAGGAAACCGAGATCGTGGTCGAGCACGGGACGGTCCAAGATACGCTTCATAGCCTCGGTGGCTCCGATGGCAGCATGGCGAACATTTACATAATCAGATTCCGGTGCATAGGCCAGACGGCGCGCTTCGTAGTCGAGCCACAGGATGCCGGGCCAGAAACCGCTGCACCATTCCTCGGCACAAAGAGGGCGGCATGACCACACGCTGTCGCCAGGTTGTACATTTCGCGGCATCACCGGATCCTTCAACGAGAAATCCTTATCGAACGTCACGAGGGCGCGGTTTATCTGGCGGTGGCACTGATCGAGTGCCGCATCGACATCGAAAGCAGAGCGTGGAGCATCTGCACATGAAAGCAGTACCACGACTGATACTATGATGGAGAGAGAACATACCTTTTTCATAAGAATCATCTTTTTGTCGGCACAAAGATAGGTAAAATAGTTTAAAGTTTGTGAGTTTGTGAGTTTTTAAGTTTGTGAGTTTGTGAGTTTGTGAGTTTAAGCGTTGATAAAACCATTGATGGAAGTGAAACAAAGTTTCAAGGTTGTAAAGAAACGTTAAAATCATAAAGGTGAATTAAAAAAAAGATTAGGAACAGGTTTTTATAGATATGAGCGAAGAAAAGTACGCGAGAAATAGTGTATCTTTGTAGAGAAAACAATCTCCTTATAAGAATAACGAAGGTCTCTTTTTACTATTCACAAGAAGGCTCATTTACTATTAATAGGCGACCTGTTAACAATTAACAACTAACACAAAAGAATCATTGATTTATGCATTGTAAATACTTTTTGACACTTTTGCTCACCACGGTTTTGGCACTCCCATTTGAAATCTATGCTGACCAGATAAGGATCAGTCCGATGCCCGAGAAGGACGGTCCTGCGCTCTCCCCGGATTACGACGTAGCGGTGCGGTTGGCCGCCAACCCTGCTGCTCCGTGGCAAAGCGCGAATGTGCTGCGCTGCGATGTAGACACACGGCGGGTGCAGCATGCCTCTTATGTCGAGTTCGACATGGACGCGCCGGTCGTGGTACGCATCACCAATCATCGTGCCGAACGGGCGGGGAAGGTGGATGTGCGTCCTCACTCAAAGGGTTTGTATGCCACACGCGTGAACGACAGCATTGTTGAGTTGCGCCTGGAACATCCCGAATACCTCAGCGTGGAATGGGGCGGAGAGCGCTTACATAATCTGCACATCCTCGCCAATGACATGGCACCTGTTGTAGGGCCCGACGGCAGCGGTTTGGAATATTGGGGATTGAAGCCCCTCGGCGAGGCGGAGCGCAACCTCATCATCGACTGGGTCGCTCCCAACTCACAAGACGTATTCATCAACGGCGCACGCATGATTTATTTTGGTCCCGGCGTTCACAAGCCTAAGGACTTGCCCAGCGCAGAAATCAAGATTCCGAGCAATTGTACCGTCTATCTTGCCCCTGGGGCAGTAGTGATGGCACGTTTGATCGTAGACCGTGCGGAGAATGTAAATATCATTGGGCGCGGCATTTTGGATCATCCGTTGCGAGGCATCGAGATTACTTATTCGAAGAACGTGCTGGTGGACGGCATTACGGTGCTGAATCCTGCCCATTACACGGTGTACGGCGGTCAGAGTGAGAATATCACGATCCGTAATATCAAATCTTTCTCGGCCCGCTCGTGGAGCGACGGCATCGACCTGATGTGCTGTCGGCACGTGACGGTAGACCATTGTTTCCTTCGCACGAGCGACGACTGCATCGCTCTGTATAACCACCGTTGGTGGTTTTGGGGCGGCTCGGAGGACTTTGATATCCGACGTTGCATATTCTGGCCCGACGTGGCTCATCCCGTGAATATCGGTTCGCATGGCGATGACCGTGCCCCGGCGGGCGAGGTCCTCAGCGGCGTGCGAATTCATGATTGCGACATCCTCTATGGTCGCGAACAGGGGTTGCTGGCGATTCAGTGCGGCGACCAGAACATCGTCCGTGACGTACGTTTCGACAGCATCCGTATCGAAGGTATCCAGCGGGGGCGCATCTTTGATCTGCGCGTGCTCTTCAGCGAGAAATACAACCGCGCCCCTGGCGGAAGTATCGACGACGTGCATTTCGACCATATCACCGTGGATGCAGATACACCCGATGAACATCTGATGCCCTCGCGGGTGGACGATTACGACGAGACGCATCAGGTGAAGCGGTTCACCGTCGGCGATGTGCGGATAGGCCAACGGAAGTTCGACTTCGAACGTGACATCGTGCACGGACGTACGGACGGAAAGCGATAAGGCGGAGACTGAACCCGGCTTCCAGAAGAAAACTCGCAACGGTATAAACACAGAAAGTACATATTATATATAAAGGTATTATGAAAAAGGAATTGATGCTTTGCGGCTTGTTGGCGACAGCGCTTGCCGTCAACGCACAGACAACCGACTACGACACAGACCGCGGTTTTATTCATCCGGGTGGGCTGCACACACAGGCAGACTTCGACCGCGTACGTGCTCAAATAGCGGCGGGCAACGAAACGGTGAATGCGGCTTACAAGAAACTGACTTCGGCGGCTTACGCACAATCGAACGTGCAGACCAATGCACTGGAGGTAATCGTGCGTGGCGGTGGTAGTGGTGAGAACTACATGCATGCCTGTCGCGGCGCGGCAATGGCTTACCAAAACGCGCTCAGGTGGAAGTTGGCCGACTCGAAAGCGAATGCAGCCGCAGCCGTCCGCATACTCATGGCCTGGGCCAATACGACGAAAGATATCGGCGGTGACAGCAACTATGCCTTGGCTGCAGGTCTCTACGGCTATGAATTTGCACAGGCGGCGGAGTTGGTGCGTGACTACGAAGGTTGGAGTGCTGAGGATTTCGAGACGTTCAAGCAATGGATGCTGAGCGTTTGGTACCCTAAGGCCATCGGTTTCCTCAGAGGCCGCAACGGCACTTGGGAGAACTCGGGGAAGTGGTGGCAGGCTCCCGGTCACTATTGGAGCAACTGGGGTCTGTGCAACGCCTTGTGCGTAGCCAGCATTGGTGTGCTCTGTGACGATGTGTTCATTTATAATCAAGGAATGTCGTATTTCAAATATGATCAGTGCGGCACGTTTGCCGATCCGCGTACCGAAGTACCTATCAAGAACGACGGTCTGGCAGAGTTCTTGGGTAACTTGGTGGTGACGACCTATGCCTCGGACCTCGAAACCGGTGCTTATGGCGTGCTCGGACAAATGAACGAGAGCGGTCGCGATGTGGGTCATTCGTCGATGGCACTGGGACTGGCCGTTGATATGGCCAAGGTCGGGTGGAACCAGGGCGATGACTTGTATGCCTATCTGAACCATCGTTTGGCCGCAGGTATAGAATACGTGGCAGCCCAGACGCAGAGCATCGCCAATCTGCCTTGGGTGAACTATCATTATGCCTCCAGCGGTTATTATTATAGCGATAGCCGTGCATGGCTGATGACAGAGCCGGCCTTGGGCGCCCATTTGCGGCCCTACTGGGGCACGGTCATCGGTATTTATGAAGGTGTGAAGGGCGTGAAGATGCCTTTCTCGGAGTTGGCCTATAAGGACATGGGTATTGACGAGGGAGGCTTGGGCAGCACTAGTGGCGGGTATGACCATCTGGGCTATTCCGTGCTGATGAACACGCGCGACGAACAACTCTGTCCCGCTGAGAAAGTGCCAACTGAATTGTCGGGAAAGATGACCTATAGCGGCTCTTTCACCACCAATCTCGTGCCCGGATTAGCCAAGGAACGAGCGCGGGGAAATATCGATGGAAAGACCATCGCACACAACGAGTTGGGCGGACTGGTGAATACCTTCAGCATTAACAACAATACCACCGTTCCGGCCGGTCAGACCCTGGTGTTGCAGCCACAGTTGCCTGAAGGAGAGGAGGATAGCGGCCAATGGAAGTGGAATACGGGCGAGACCACCCGCGACATCACCGTGTCCACAGACCGCAGTTACGTCTATCGCGTCACTTACACCAATGCGCGCGGAGTTGATAGTCAGTTGTGCTTTGCCATTGCATCGACGGGAGACTGTCGTCCCGACGTGCTGACGCCCTCGATGACCGTGGCAGGTGGCGAGGCGGTGGAAACGAGCACGATGGAAGTCCTTTACGGCAAGAGCGTGAAAATGGTCGCCTATCCCTCGGCGGGCTGGGGCACTTACAAATGGAATACCGGTGCCACCACCGAGTCCATCAGCAAGTCGGTGACGGCAGATGCCGAATATTCGGTGGAATTCAAGAACCAGGGCGGAGCCGTGAGCAAGCAGGTTTTCACCGTGAAAATGCTCCCCGCAGTACCTTATATGACGATTGGCACGGGAGACGACGCTGTGACAACCACTACTACCGCCACCACTGCCTCAGCAGCCACCCAAGCCGGGGTACCCGTGACGCTCGGCCTGACACTGCCGACCGCCGTCAGCGCCTCAAAGGTCACTTGGAGCGACGGCTCGACAGGTGCTTCGCTGACGATTGAGAACCCTGTGGCCTCGGGCACCTATTCCGCCACTTTCACCTTGCGTAACACGGAGTACACTTACACCTTCAATGTCTATGTGACAAGCAGTGAAGCGACAGTGATAGTGCCAGGGCAGTATGTGTTGCGGCATGTAGCCACCGACACCTATATGACCGGCAACGGCAAGAATGAAATGGTGACGTTCGAGGCCGCACGATGGGCTGGCGAAACGCCCACTTCGGCAGCGATGACGGGCGATGCCGCGGCCCAGTTGTGGTATGTGGAGGGAAACAACACCCCAAAATACACTTTCGTCAATCTGGCTACAGAGGACAGTCTGGCATTGGCCGTCTCGGGCCGCACAGCTGTGGCAGCCTATTATCCGTTCTTCGTAGACCGCGCTGTGGGAACGAATGTCATAGCCATGCACACAGGCACGGGTAGCAGTGCCAAATATTGGAATCTGGACAGCGACGGAGTGCTTGTGCCGGCTTCTGCTACACAACTTTCCGATTTCCCGTTTGAACTGATTGCCGTTGAGCAAACCGATGGCCTCGGGAATGTGAAAACAACTTCGCAGCGCATCAAGGCAGCGGAGTGCTACGACCTCGTCGGACGACGCGTAGGCGTTGCCGGTGGAATGAATCTGTTGCGCAGAGGCATCTATATCGTAGACGGTAAAAAAATAGTGGTAAAGTAACAAAGGTCATTAATGATGATGAAGAAGAAGATGTGGCTGACGCTGGCTCTGACCGCCGTCGGTTTGGAAATCGGGGCTCAGCGCTCTCCGGTGTGGTCGCCCGACAATGGTGACGGCACATACACCAATCCTGTACTTTACGCCGATTACAGCGACCCCGACGTCTGTGCGGTGGGCGAGGACTACTATCTCACGGCTTCTTCATTCAACTGTACACCCGGTCTTCCGATTTTGCATTCGCGTGACTTGGTGA
Source organism: Bacteroidales bacterium (assembly GCA_024690405.1). Taxonomy (GTDB): domain Bacteria; phylum Bacteroidota; class Bacteroidia; order Bacteroidales; family Bacteroidaceae; genus Physcousia. The sequence continues at coordinate 13,303 of JAILCU010000050.1, read as the reverse complement.
ATTGGCGCATTATCGGGCATGCCTTGCCGGAGTTGCAACCGCAGGAGACCTTCGACCGCCCCGCTCACGGAATGGGTGTTTGGGCTCCGTCGATCCGCTTTCATGCAGACTCATTGTATATTTATTGGGGCGATCCGGACCAGGGCATTTTCATGGTGAAGGCGAAGGAAGCGGCAGGGCCGTGGAGCACCCCAGTGTGCGTAGTAGCCGGACGGGGCATGATTGACCCGTGTCCGTTGTGGGACGATGACGGGCGATGCTATCTTGTCAATGCCTGGGCTGCCAGTCGTGCCGGTTTCAATTCGGTGTTGACGGTGCGCGAGTTGGCGGCAGATGGCACCCGTGCCATCGGCCTGCCGCGAATCGTGTTCGACGGCGGACAAGAAAATCACACGGCCGAAGGTCCCAAGTTCTATTGCCGCGACGGATATTACTGGATTCTTTGTCCCGCCGGCGGTGTGGAGCAGGGATGGCAACTAGCCATGCGCGCCCTTTCTCCTTATGGGCCCTATGAATGGCAGCGTGTGATGCAACAAGGACAAACCGACATCAACGGCCCGCACCAGGGAGGATGGGTTCATACCGCTTACGGCGAGGATTGGTTCTTGCATTTCAACGATCGCGGTGCCTATGGACGCGTAGTATATTTGCAACCTGTAGACTGGTCGTCGGGCTGGCCTGTGATGGGCAACAAAGGTGAACCTTATGCACACTATCGTAAGCCAAGATCGGCATCTCAGGAGATCGTGAACCCTCAGGAGAGCGACGACTTCGAGAGCGGAGCAATGGGATTGCAATGGCAGTGGCATGCGAACTATAAACAAGAATACGGTATGCCTACGGCTGAAGGCTGTTATCGCTTATATACGCAAAGGCAAGAGGGCAGTTTATGGAATGCGCCCAACCTGTTGCTACAGAAAACGCCGGCGCCCCGTTTCATCGCTACAGCCAAAGTACGCTTTGCGGCAAAGGGTGAAGGACAGTGGGGCGGACTGCTGATGATGGGGCGTGATTATTCCATGCTGGCCGTGGCGCGCCGTGGAGATACTTTTTGCCTTGAACAGCACACTTGCATCGGTGCCGACGAGGGCGGCAAAGAACGGACGACCACACTCGCCACACTTGCCCCCACCGCTCGTGATACGATGCCTTATGCCCCCGCTATTTTCCTTGACGTATATTTGCGTATGTCTGTGAACAACGGCACCTGCCGCTTCTCCTATAGCACCGACGGCCGCCGTTTCCACTCCGTAGGAGAACCCTTTGCGATGCGTCAGGGCAAGTGGATTGGTGCAAAATTAGGTTTCACCGCGCAGAGCGATGGTAAAGAAAGAAACCGTGGATGGTTGGACGTGGACGAGATAAGAATATTGAGAAAATGACCATCATTGCAGCGTTTCAAGTGTCCCACACCTCGTCAATTATACTTAAGAACTCAAACACTTAAAACTCCCAAACTTAAAAACTCAAAAACTTAAAAACTCAAAAACTTTTATTGGTGTCCGGTAAAAATTTTACGGTCAAATTTGTCGCCAAGCCTGCTGTTGGTCATCCTTTTGAATCATCTCTCGTCTCTTTTTGCACAAAAAAAGTTTTGCGAATGGAAAAACTTTTTTTGTGCAAAACAATATAGAACAATATAGCGATTGACCTCAAAGGTGGATCTTCAATGTCCGTTTTCGCCCGTTTTCAATTCTTGAAGACGAACGGAGCGGACTTCTTCAAAAGCCTTTAATGGTTTTGGGCAGAAGCTATATAGCTATGAGGAAAGACCTATATAGGTATAGGGAGAAAACTATAAGGGTCCTAGCAAAAGTATGATAGAGCAAAAGTATGGTCAGGGCGAAAGTCAGAAACAATCAAGCAGGTATAGGATATAAAATGTGTGGCTTCCAGCATAAGGTCGCTCAGCCTCAAACGTCAGGTCGCTCAGCCTCACACGTCAGGTCGCTCAGCCTCAAACGACGGGTCGTTCAGCATCATGCGACAGGTCGTTCAGCCTCATGCGACAGGTCGTTCAGCGTCATGCAATGGGTCGCTCAGCCTCAGGCGTATGGACGTGCTTGCATCGGCTGATGCTGCTTGAAAAGGCTGAATCACCACCCGAAGAACCAACACTCTTTGACAATTGGGGGCTTACTCTTTGAAAAACGAATCCGAAATGACGGTATATCGGCTCTTCGGATACGTTATTGGGGACATTTAGATTTTTACCGGACAGTAATATAAGATTATCCATTTCCCTCTTCATCTTAGGACTCTCCTTCCGCGTTGTCTATGCCAGTACCAAGTGAAAGTGAAAAATGAAAAGTGAAAAGAGAAAGAGAAAGAGAAAGGTGAAAGAGAAAGGTGAAAATCGGGAGGTGAAAAATCTCGCATTTACCAGTTAACAAAATACCGAGGGCACGATGTCATACTATGAAAGAGCAGGAAATGATTCCATCACCCTAAAGCTGGTTAGGTTTGCGGGTTGGAGTCTGTCACAGCCCGATTGCGATAATCAGTAGGCGTCATTTTAAATTCAGCAACAAAGCTTCGCGTGAAATAAGAGGCATTAGAGAAACCTACCATATACATCACTTCAGCAATGGTGAAATTAGGATTATGGAGCAGTATGGCAGCCTTCTTGAGGCGAAGATTGCGCACAAACTCAACGGTCGTCATGCCCGTAAGCTGGCGCAAACGTCGCGAGAGTTGTTTAGAAGGAGTCGCCGTGAGGTCGCTGAGACTGCCGACCGAGAGGTCGGAGCGGTCAATATTCTCTTCAACGAATTTTGTGATGCGCAACAAGAACTGCTCGTCGGCCGAGAGATGTCCGTCGCTCTCTGCCTCGGCCAGCAATTGCAGCCGCAGTTGACGCTGTAGCGCTTCGTTGTCATTCTCAAGGAGCGCAGCCTTCTGCTTGGCACGCGCAAGGAGAAGTTCACGACGACGGCGTTCGTGGAGCAGACGGCGGCGGAAATAAAACGCATAAGTGATGGCCGCCACGAGAATCAGGAACAGGAAGATGTATCCGACCCAGGCCCAGAAGGACATATACCACGGCGGAAGAATGCAGAGGCGCAGCAACGGCTGGAGGTCTGCGTCGGTACCAATCTGTGAGGCATCACAGACGAAAACCTCGTAGTGGCCGGGCTGCAGATTGGCCAGCAAGAGGCTGTTCTGTCCGTGGGGAAGATAAACCCAATCGGTCTGCTGACGGCTGAGCCGGAAAGCATAAGTGGAGGTCCGTTCGGGTGAGAAATCGAAATCAGAGAAACTCACAAGCAGGTTGTTGTGACGATACGGCAAACGGAGTTCCTCGAGGCGGGCTGAGGCCGAATCCAGCACAACGGCAGCACGTGGGAGGGGGACGTCAGTGGTGCCATTCACCTGGACGCTTGTAACAACAACCGGGCGCCTATGACGAGGCTGCAAATACAAGTCGGGGTCGACAATGGCCAGTTGGTCAACACCCCCATAGATGATTTTGTGGCTGACAGAATCGTAATACAACGAGAGAAACTGATCGGACAGTAGCACGGGGCTGCCGAGCGTCCACTTATGTCCTTGCACCACGGCCTCGACCGAACGCTGGGGGGCGGCAGCCCCTTGGGCCAGGGTCCGTTGCGGCGTGAGGGATGGCGCTGGCGCAGCCGGCAGCATAAGCTCGTAGACACCATTGAAGGTGGTGACCCGGACAAGGCCTGCGGTGTTACCTTCAACTGGTTGTAGATCATACACCCATTGGTTCTTATCGCCTTGGATGGTCACCCGCCGGAACTGGTCGGCAGTTTCGTCGTAGTGCAGCAAGCCGCCATCCGAACCGACCCACAACCCGGACACCGCATCCTCATAGATTGCGCGGATGCGGTTATGCGGGATGGGGTGGACCGGATCATCCATCCTGTACCACTTCGGCTTGGCAGCAGAACCGTCGAGCGTATCCACACAGATAAGACCGTGAGTGCCCCCAAGCCACCATCGCCTGTGAGCATCGCGGTGAATAACGAACAACTGGTTGCCGTCGCCGGAATGAGTGATGGACGAGAGCGAACGGATATCAACCACCTGACGGTTAGGTAGAAGCGAGAGGCCGTTCTCCGTGCCTACCCATATATTATGGTCGCGGTCGGAGAACAGACTCCAGATGGCATCACCAGCAATGGATCGATGGTCCCGCGCGTCGTGAAGGATGTGCTTCAAGGCACCGTCCTCGGTGCGCACAAACAAGCCGTTATCGGTGCCGATGAGTAAGTGCCCCTGTGCATTGTAGCAAAGACATTTCACAACGGGCATTGAAGCCACGGGCACAGGCGCTTCGCTATGCAGAGGAGCGTAGCGCATCAAACTGACGGCCGTGCCAACGCAGAGTTGGGAACGGGCGGGGACGGCTTGGAGACAGGAGACCAGGGGCACCTGTCCTTCAGCCACCGCAAGCCAACGTGTGTGGACGGGATCAAAGCGGAACAGGCCGGTGTAACTACCCGCATAAAGCGTTCCGTCCAACAGTTCCATCGCAAGAATCTCGAAGGATTCTGCGCCGCTGACACGCTGGCGGTTGCGGTAGAGGCCGCGGTCGGTACCCAGCCATTCGACAACGCCATCGTTCACCATCGTATGAATATTGACCCCCGACAGTCGTTCATCAGCGACAAACGTGCGTGCATTGATGTCGAACGTAACCAAGCCACGTTCACAACCTAACAGAAGAAGACCGTCGGGACTGCAGGCACAGCAGTTGACGGCCCCGGCCGCAGTCAGTAGCGAATCCGTGAAAAGGCGTGTGGATGAACCGTCATAGGCCATCAGCGATTTGCCCAGGGCTATCCAGAGCATTCCGGACGGATCCTGAGTGATGCCCCTGACGGTCTGCGCCTGCGTAGCGCGCAAGGAATAGAACGTCTGGGCCATCGCCCGGGGATGGGCACCAGCCAACAGCAAGAGCACCACAAACAGACATTTACGCATTATTAACCGCCTTTTCTTTTGTTATGCAGCGACAAAAGTAGTGAAATTCCGTGAATGCGCAAAAGTTTGCCGTGGAAAATGCAATTTTAAATTTATCGAATCATCACTTTGCGGCCGTCGATGACATAAATCCCGCCCGAACGCAAGGAAGTCTCGACAACGCGCTGTCCCGAGAGGTCAAAAGCAGCCTTCGGGACATCGTGCGTGGACAAAGCATCTGTCGCGCCCAGACCATCGAAGTCACCACCGTGAACAGGTCCGACCCCCTCGGGCGAAGTGATGCCCAGGAAATCTATGTCGGGATAACCCTTTTCGGTCGAGCCTTGCACGCGAATGACATGACGGCCGGGCGTCTCAACCGTAATGGTCCGGCGGACGTAAGTCCAACGATTCTGCGGTGAGAAGGCGCACTGCAAGAAGTTGGTATTGTCGTCCACGAAGAATTTTACGATGCGCGTGACGTCGCTGTGATAGCGGAGATAGAAGTCGTAGTCGCCCGCAGCCGGGAAGGTCACTTCCCACGACAGCGACGTCTCCCGGTCATGCGTAGCCGGCATATAACCGCCGCCTGTGTAGCGCGAAACCTTACGGGCAACCGTCACCTCCGGGTCGGAGCAGCCGAGGAAACCGGCTGCATTCTCCTGAAGAACAACAGGTTGGTCCACAAGGAAACAGACGGTGTCGGAGTTGGCGGTGTGGTCCTGGTTATCGGTGACAACAGCATAGAACTTGAAGATACCTTTCGGCAGCGTATCTGTCTCATAGGTGAAATAGGGGCTGTTTCCCTGGGGCGTCAGACTATGTACGCGTTTCTTGTTCAGATAGAAATCCACTTTACTGATGGACGTGACGGTGGTGCTGGTTTTAGCATAAGCCCTCATCTGCACCGTCTCTTCACGCTCGAAGCGGAGCGTATCAAACGGCGCGGTAATGCGGGCAGTGGCATAGTAATCGACCGCGGTGTGCTTGATGCCGCGGAAAGCATCCATCGCAATAGTGCCTTGGTGCGTTGCTGCGCTCCAGGCACCGAGGTTGTAGCCACCGTTGTCAAACGCTTCCGGCTCCCAATAGAAGCAGCCCAGGTCGCCATCGTTGATCAATGCTTTCATAAATTCCGCGAGGAAGCGGTTGGCCTCGAGGGGCTCAGTGCCATAATGCCCGGTCTCCATCACCATCACGGGTTTGCCGAAACGCGAACGCAGATTACGGAAGACGGTGATGTACTTGTTGACGGCCGAGGCCACCTGTGCATCATTAGTCACGTCAAGGTGCGACCAGCGGGGATAGGCCGAGAGACCGATGCAATCGTAGTTGGCACCATACTTCTTCAGATTGTCAAACATCGAGCGGGCGGTAGATTCATCATGCCCGTTGGGCAGATGAATGATGGTAATGATGTCCTCTGAGATCTCTTTGACAGCGCGGGCCCCTTCGTTGATGAAGCGCACGAAGTTCTTAACGCCTTCGGTGGTCTTGGTGCGCCCCGTCTCGTAAAGCATCCCATATTTTGTCTCATTACCCAGCGACACCCACACCGGGACGATACCCACGGCCTTCAGCCCCGTAAGGACGTCCTTCGTGTGCTCATAGACCTTCTGCGCCAGGGCGTCGGCACTATGATCGGTCCATTGTGCAGGAATCGTCTGGCTGCCCGAGTCGGCCCATGTATCGCTATAGTGGAAACTGATCATAATCTTGAAACCTTTGGCGTGTGCACGTTTGCACAGGTTGATGACGTCCTGTTTTCCACTCCAGCCACCCGAGGGGTTCACCCACACGCGAAAACGCAGAGCGTTGATACCGAAATCCTCCTTGAGGATTGTCATCAAGTCGGTACGCTTGCCCTGGCGGTTGCAATAATACGTGCCCCAACTCTCCTGTTGGCTGAGCCAACTGATGTCGGCGCCGAAGGCAAAAGTGTCGGCATTGGCGTCGTGGTCAAAAATGGTCTGCTCCACAGTCAGTTGCTGGGCACGGACGTTTGCGAAGGCAAAGAACAGGAAAAGGGTGAAGAGTAGTGACTTTTTCATATCCGTTGAAGATTTAGTGATGAGCAAAAGGTAAAGCGTGTTTCGTGGTTCTTTGTGTGCAAAAGTAATATATATAATGTATTATGCCTTTCACGGAAAGACGTTGTTTGTTTCATTTTTGCGTATGGTGGCGGAAATGTGCAAGAAAATGTCTGTTTTGTGTCAGTCGGTCTATACCTTATTTATTATATTTGCAGCGGAAATAGCGAAAAACATCATTCACCTCATAAACACAATAAACAATGAAAGCTAAACTTTTGTTTTTGCTGGCAGCCTTGTTGCTGACAGCCAACAGCCAGGCCCAACCCATCACGGCCGGCTCGCACACCCGTGTGGAAACCACTTACGGCCCCATTGAGGGTTATCAGGACGGCGACATTTTCTGTTTCAAGGGCATCCGCTATGCCAAGGCGGAGCGTTTTATGCCTCCGACCGCTCCAGACCATTTCACCGAACTCCGTCAGTGTAAGGTCTACGGCCCGCAAGCCCCCCAGGGCGAATCGCTTCGCTGGAACGGCCGCAACAGCCAGACCGACTACGGCTTCGGCAACCAGTTTGTGATTGAGCCCATGGACGAGAAGGAATGCTTGGTGCTGAACGTGTGGACGCCCAGCATCAGCGACAAGCGCCAGCGCCCCGTGTTTGTATGGATTCATGGTGGTGGCTATTCCGGCGGTTCGGGTCACGATCTGCCATGCTATGAAGGCCGTGCCCTGGCCCAGGCTGGTGATATCGTTGTTGTCAACCTCAACCACCGCCTGAACATCCTAGGCTATTCCGACCTCACCGGTCTCGGTGGCAAATATGCCCAATCCGTTAACCTGGGTCAGCAGGACATCGTGAAGGCCCTCGAATGGGTCCGCGATAACATCAGCCGGTTCGGAGGCAACCCCGATGAAGTAACGATTGGCGGACAGTCGGGCGGCGGCGGAAAGGTCTCTACGCTCTTAGCCATGCCATCAGCCAAAGGTCTGTTCAAGCGCGCTATCGTGCAGAGCGGATCTACGCTCCGCCAGGCTGAGCCCGAACAGACACGTGCATTCGGAGCAGCGCTGGCCGAACAACTTGGACAGCCCGCCAACGACCAGGCAGACTTCTCGAAATTCACTTACGAAGAACTGAATGCAGCCGTTCGCGAACTGGGCCGTAAGGGCATTCGCGGAAGCGGCGGTCCCGTCGTCGACGGCACTATTCTCCCCCAACACCCCTTCTCCCCTGCCTCACCCGTATCGAAGGACGTGCCTATGCTCATCGGTACCGATTTCAACGAGTTCACCTTCGACATCAGCAAGGACATGACCTGGGCCGAGGCCGAGGCAGCCGTGAAGCAGCGCATGGGTGATCGTGCCCAGGCCTTCATCGATGCTTTCCGCAAGGCTTATCCTAAGGCCGAGCCCAAGGAGATGACCTACGTGGACACTGGTTTCCGTGCCGGTGCCGTTCAGCAGGCCAAGGCCAAGAGTGCCCAAGGCGGTGCTCCCGCTTACCTCTATCTCTTCACATGGAAGCCTGAAAGCAATGCCCTGGGAGCTTCCCACGGAATGGAACTTCCCTTCATGCTCCACAATGTGAGCCTCCAGCGCGAGATGACGGGCGCCTCAGCCACTGCCTACAAGTTCGAAGAACTCATCAGCAACATTTGGCTGGCCTTTATCAAGACGGGCAATCCCAATGTGAAAGGTTTGCCTAAATGGGAGCCTTACAACGAGCAGACAGGCGTCACGATGATCCTGGACAACACCTGCGAGCCCCGCCAGCATCACGACCGCGAACTGATGTCGCTCAGCCGTAGCATCTGGTAATCTTATACACCATAAGTACGAATATACGAACGTATGACGAAACAATTCTTTACAATGCTGATTGCCGGCCTCGCCGTCGTGATGCCAGGCCGGCTGTCGGCACAAGAGACACTCGAGGAGATGGTGGAGCGCGGCCTGGACCGCGCCACCCGCCAATCTCTCGTGATGGCACAGTATCTCGAAGGCAAGGAAAACGCACTCCCCCGAACCTACGAACAGGGCCAATTGAAGACAATCCGCTTCGACCACTGGGTGTCGGGTTTCTTCCCCGGCGTGCTCTGGATGCTCTACGAGAACAACGACCGCGATGACCGCCTCCGCCGCTATGCCGAGCTGTTTACAGACCGCGTGGAACCCGCTAAGCGAATGACCAACACCCACGACCTCGGCTTCATGCTCTACTGCAGTTTCGGCCATGGCTACCGGCTGACAGGCAACAAGCACTACTTTGACGTCATCAACGAAGGCACCCAAAGTCTGCTCACCCGCTGGAACGAGAAACTGGGCGTCATCAAATCGTGGGATTCAAATCGCCGGTGGCAGTATCCGGTCATCATTGACAACATGATGAACCTCGAGATGCTCTGCTTCATGACCCGCGAAACGGGCGACCGGAAATACGAACGCATCGCCGAGCGCCACGCCCTAACGACCATCAAGAATCATTTCCGCGAGGATTACTCCACATTCCATGTCGTCTCCTACGACACCATTACGGGGAAACCGCATACCAAGAATACAGCCCAAGGTTTTGCCGATGGCAGTTCGTGGGCCCGCGGACAGGCTTGGGGCCTTTATGGCTACACAATGATGTATCGCGAGACGCTCAACCCTGTCTACCTGCGCCAGGCGCGAAACATCGCCAAGTTCCTGATGAACCATCCGCACTTGCCCGAGGACAAGGTGCCCTATTGGGACTATGATGCACCAGGGACGCACAAAGCCGGCGAGACGACCGACCAACCTGAAGCCAAGCGCGATGCATCAGCCGCCGCCATTATGGCATCGGCACTCATCGAATTAAGCCAGCTTGACCCCGAGGCTACGGCTCCACAATGGCTGGCTCTGGCCGAACAACAACTGCGCACCCTCTCCTCGCCCGAATATCTGGCAGCAGAGGGGGAACAAGGCGGTTTCATCATCAAGCACGGCGTAGGTCATCTGCCTGCCCACGGAGAGGTGGACGTGCCCCTCACTTATGGAGATTATTATTACGTGGAAGCCCTCTTACGCCTGAAGGCATTATTGAAGAAACCCACGGGCGCGCAAGACCGTAAGCAATGGGTGGATGCCCTCACTCGCATCTCCCGTCCCGTGCTCGAGAACCTGGCTGCAGGGACGCTGAAAAAGAATATGCCTTTTGAATCGCTCTCTCGCGAGCCGCTTCGCCGTGAGGTTTCGTATCTCGAGGCTGTCGGGCGCACCATTTGTGGAATAGCGCCTTGGCTCGAGTTAGGTCCCGATGAAAGTGAAGAAGGCAAACTTCGTGCATATTATATCGACCTCGTTGTGAAAGGGCTGAAGAACGGCGTCAATCCGAAGTCTCCCGACCACCTGATGTTCGACAATCGTCATTCACAGCCACTTGTGGATGCAGCTTTCTTGGCTGAAGGAATCCTCAGAGCCCCAACTCAAATCTGGGGACGCCTGGACAAACAGACCCGCGAATGGCTCGTGAACGAATGGAAGGTGTCGCGAGGCATCAAGCCTTTCGAATGCAACTGGTTGCTGTTTGCCTCCATCGTGGAAGCGGCCCTGCTGGAATTCACAGGCGAATGTGATATGGAACGACTCACCTACGGCGTCAAACGATTCCGCGACGAATGGTACAAAGGGGACGGATGGTATGGCGACGGACCTGCTTTCCACCTCGACTATTACAACAGCCTCGTCATCCACCCGATGTTCACGGAGGTGCTGCGCATCATGAAGAAGCACAACCTCGAAGGGGCCGATTTCCTGCCCGTCCAGGAAGAGCGCCACGGCCGCATGGCAGCACAACTCGAACGCATGATATCTCCTGAAGGCAGCTATCCTGTCACCGGCCGCTCCATCGTCTATCGCTTCGGCTCATTCCACGCCTTGGCAGATGCGGCATGGCTACACATACTGCCCGCTAATGTCAGTCCGGCCCAAGTACGGTGTGGTCTGACAGCTGTCATCAACCGCCAACTTAGTCAGCCTCGCACCTTCGACGCCGACGGGTGGTTGCGCATCGGATACACGGGCAGCCAGATACGGATGTCAGAAGACTATATCAACACGGGCAGCCTCTACCTGTGCACAGCAGCCTTCCTCCCCCTGGGGCTTCCAGCCGACGACCCCTTCTGGGCGGCACCTGCCCGCGATTGGACAGCCCGTAAGGCATGGAACGGTGAAGATGTAGGAGCCGATCACGCCATCAGGAACTAAAAACCGAGACATACAGAAAGAGCGAACTAACATTTCAACATAACACAAATATCTTACACACGCTCCATTAAACAAAACAAAAACAACTATGAAAAAGAACTTGATCACAACAGCGCTGCTGGCCCTGTCCATGAGCGCGATGGCTCAATCAGAGGCCATCAAAATTGACCTTGCCCAAAAAGGTGCTATCGTCTCGCCCGATCTTTATGGCATTTTCTTCGAGGAAATCAGCCACGCCGGCGATGGCGGTTTATATGCCGAGCTGGTCCAGAACCGCGGTTTCGAGGAGCATGTCCTGCCCTCCAGCATGACCTATGCCAACGGACGGGCCGTAGCTATCGACGCACCCAACTACGAGCACCGCAACAACCGCAAGTGGAGCATTCCCTGGAACCTGGAAGAAAAGAAGATGACGGGTTGGAAGGTTTCGGGCCAGGGTAGTACCGTCGTCGGCGAAGTCATCGAAGCCCCGGCTCCCCTGCATGCTAACACGCCTCACGCCATGCAACTGACAATCTCCAGCGTGGAGAAAGGCGGCAAGGCTGTCCTGACGAACACGGGCTATTGGGGAATCGGCCTGAAGAGCGGCGAGAACTACGACCTCCGATTCTATGTCAAGAGTGCCGATTTCAAGGGTACAATCACTGCACGCATCAGCGACGAAAGCGGCGCCTCGCTCGGCTATACGACCTTCAAGGCTAAGAAAATCAAGGACTGGACTGAATTCACGGGTGTGCTGACATCCACGGGAACGACTCCCAAGGGACAACTCTCGCTGGAGTTCGACAAGAAAGGCACCGTGCTGGTGGATTACGTCTCGCTCTTCCCGCAGAAGACTTTCAAGGGTCGCAAGAACGGACAACGCGAGGATGTGGCACAGATGATCGTTGGTCTGCATCCAAAATTCATGCGCTGGCCCGGTGGTTGCATCGTCGAAGGTGCCACCTATGAGAACCGCGTAAAATGGAAGGAAACACTCGGCGATCCCATGACACGCCGCGGCGAATGGGACCTCTGGGGCTATCGTGCCACTTGGGGCATGGGCTACCACGAGTTCCTTCAGTTCTGCGAAGACCTTGGCATGGATGCTATGTTTGTTAACAATGCTGGTATGTCCTGCTCGGTACGTAATGGTGACTTTGTGAGCAGCGACGCCGATATGGATGCCGTCGTACAGGATTTCCGCGATGCTATCGACTATGCTTTAGCTGACCCTGCCACCAACAAGTGGGCTAAGATGCGCGCCGACGCAGGTCACCCTGCTCCCTTCCCCTTGAAATACGTGGAGATTGGTAATGAGAACGTTGGTCCAGAATATGTGACTCACTTCAACTACATCTTCAAGCGCCTGAAGGCTGAATATCCGAAGATCATCTTTATCAATACCCTCGGCCACACCGACCCGCTGCTGGAGCAGATTCCGGGCGAATATATGGTAGACCCCCACTGGTATCGCAATCCCGACTTCTTCTTTGCCAACAACCACCTCTTTGACGACGCCCCGCGCACACATGACATCTATGTAGGTGAATATGCTTGTAACGGCGGTGTAGGCTCCGGCAACCTCTTGGCAGCCCTCAGTGAGGCCGCTTTCATCATGGGTATGGAGCGCAATAGTGATGTTGTTAAGATGACCAGTTATGCTCCTCTCTTTGAGAACGAGAATCGCCGCGACTGGCCTTGCAACCTCATCCATATCAATAGCGAAAAGGTCTATGGCCGCGCTTCTTACTACGTTCAGCAGATGGCTGCTGAGCACCGTCCTACTTACAATGTCTTCGTCAGCGAGCCCACGACTGCCGGCAAGACCACTCCTTTTTCCGCCGGCGGAATCGGCCTTGGCAGTTACGCTACACAATGTGAGTACAAGGACGTGAAGGTCACCACCCCCGACGGCAAAACAACGTCCTACGCTCCCACTCAGTTTCAGACGAAGAAAGGTCAGTACACCGTCGATGGTGACATCCTTCGGCAGACCTCCAACGAGCAGGTCACTGTGGCCCAGCTCGATGGCTTCTCGGCCGACACCTACACGCTCGAGGTGAAAGCCCGCAAGACAGGAGGCATGGAAGGTTTCTTCATCTACTACGGTCTCGATGAGAGCGGCCG
>JAILCU010000128.1 GCA_024690405.1 Bacteroidales bacterium | reverse complement strand
ATCCGGTTCACTTTGCCGGAGAGCCTGACCACTTGGAAACTCCTCGGTATAGCCCATACGCAGGATTTGATGAGTACAACGTTCCAAGGCGAGGCTGTTGCTCGCAAGGAGATGATGGCCCGATTGTTCTTACCGCGTTTCCTGCGTGCCGAAGACCAGTCAGGCATTCGTGCAACGGTGCAGAATATGACGGATAAAGACCTCAGCGGCAAGGCATTGCTCGAGATTTTCGACCCCGAGACTGAACGTGTCATCTTAAGTGAGAAGAAGTCCTTCAAGGCGGCCGTCAATGGGGAGTGCTTGCTGACCTTCGAGTATACCCCCGATGACAAGTATTCGGTGGTGGCTGTTCGGCTGACCGCTGAAAGTGCGTCCTTTGCTGATGGTGAGCAGCACTATCTGCCCATTCTCCCCAATAAGACTTATATGACCGAAAGTGTGGAATTGCGTGCTGATAGCCTTGGTACCTTCACTACCGACCTCTCTTCGCTCTTCAATCACAACAATCCAACAGCCACCAATCGCCGTCTGACGATTGAATACACGGCACATCCCATCTGGCATGCTTTGCAGGCTTTGCCCTCGCTCGTTGAGCCGCAGCACGATGACGTCATTTCTTTGGGCACATCGATGCAAGCCCAGGCTTTGGCTACCTATATTGCCAATAATACGCCCCGCCTGAAGAGTCTCGTTGAGATCTGGCAGCGTGAGCAGGCGCAAGGTCAGCCAGCCCTTGCCAGTCGATTGGCTCAGGACGAAGAACTCAAGCAAATCATCCTTGATGAGACGCCATGGCTACGCGAAGCAGAATCCGAGGCAGACCGTAAGGCACGTCTCATAGAGTTGTTTAACATCAGTCAGCAGGAGAATGTGCTCACCTCTATTGCTCAGCGGATGAAAAAACGCCTTATGCCTGATGGGGGCTTCGCGTGGTTCCCGGGTATGGAGAGTAGCGAAGTGATGACACGTGTGGTAGCGTCCGAGTTGGCACGGCTGCGCGTGATGACCGATAATTTTGCCACACTACCGGCTGATGTACGGAGTACCATCAACTACATTCTTCAGCGTAATATGGCCTTTGTTGCCAAGAAGACAGCAGAAGATGTCCAGACGATGAAGAAGGCCGAGAAGAAAGGGGTGAAAATCTCTACCGCTTCGTTGATGTATCTTGAATATGTATACATGACGCAACATGCCGGTATCAATCTCAACCAGACCCAGAAAGATGATGTCAAATACCTCCTCGACCATATGAAGGGCAGCGTTGCCGAGATGGACAATTGGGAACGTGCCGTGGCAACGATCGTCATGAAAGGTGATGGGCGCCAGGGCGAAGCGCGCAAGTACTATGAATCGCTTCTCGAGCACACCACGACAACTTCAGACCATGGTACGTTCTTCGATTATGCCGGAGGCAGTTTCAATCCTACGAGTCACAAGGTTATTCATCATGTGGCAGCCATGGAGGCAGTGAACGAGATGGAACCGCAAAACGAGGTGCTGCTTAAAGGCTTGCGCCGATGGCTCTTGCAGCAGAAGCGCACTCAGATGTGGGAGTCGAACATTTGCACTTGTGATGCCATCTATGCCTTGCTGTTAGGTAATAAGGCAGCGCTACAGGCCACGGAGCCCGATGTGATCACCGTCAATTATGCCAAACGCAAGGTGGATGTCAGCAAGGCGGACGCTGATGCCACCGTGGCGGGTCTCGGTTTCATTAAGAAGCAATACACCGATGGCGAGGCACCAAAGAGTGTGACCATTGAGCGTCGCACTGATAGCGAGGCTTGGGGGGCTGCCTTTGCCACCTTCCTCACTCCAATGAGCGACGCTTCGGCTTCGTCTACAGGACTGAAAGTGCGTCGTGAGTTGAGTACAACCCAACCGAAGGTGGGCGAGCGCTTCACCACGCGTTATGTGATTACAGCCGATCGCGATTATGAGTATGTCTGCTTGCGTGCCGACCGCGCCGCTTGTGCCGAGCCTGCTGAGCAGCGTTCCGGTTACTGCTGGCAAAATGGTCTGGGGTATTATCGTTCCGTACGCGATGCCCGCACCGAGTATTTCTTCCCCCGTCTTCCCAAGGGTACTTACATCCTTGAAGAAACGGCATTCATTGACCGTTCCGGTATTTATACCACGGGGGTCGCCTCAATCCGTTGCCTCTATGCACCTGAATATGGAGGCAATGCAGCGGGAGTGGGCAATCTCGACATCGAATAATTAAAGAATTGAAAAATTAAAGATCGAAGAATGACAATTCATTGGGTATACAATGAATGTGATTTCTTGAATTGTTAATCGTTGCTTGTGAATTCTGATTTAAAACCTCTTTTTCTTCTCACCAACGACGACGGCTATCAGGCCGCAGGGCTTCAGGCGCTGGCTCGTGCTGTGGCTCCTTTAGGTGAAGTTTATGTAGTGGCTCCCGACGGTGCGCGATCAGGAGCAGCTGCGTCTATAACGTGCACGACACCCGTCTTATTTCGGGAAACAGCTCCTTTGGAAGGTTATCCCGTAGGGTCGCATATCTATGCTTGTAGTGGCACTCCCGTGGATTGTATCAAATTGGCTATGGAGCAGATTCTGCCCCGCCGTCCCAATCTCATTCTGAGCGGTATCAACCATGGCGATAATGCCAGTGTGAGCGTACATTATAGTGGTACGATGGGGGCCGTCTTCGAAGGTTGCATGAAAGGCATCCCTTCAGTGGGCGTGTCGCTCTATCTGAAGCGTGGTCAGCGCTATGAGGACCATCCCGTAGGCGATGATACCCTGGCTGCAATCACCGCCTTATGCCAGCGCATTCTTCAGAAGGGCTTGCCCGATGATGTATGCCTTAATATCAACTTGCCCACAGCCCATGTCTTCCGTGGATGGCAGGTGTGCCGTCAAGCGCGTGGGCAATGGAGTGCCGAATGGGTGAGTGCTACCCATCCTTTCGGTCAGCATGCTTTCTGGTTAACCGGCACTTTTACCGATCTAGAGCCAGAAGCCACGGATACCGATTTCTCGGCCATCCGTGCCGGGTATTGTTCCATTGTGCCCGTCCATGTCGATATGACCGCCCGCGACGCTATGGCATCTATTCAACAACTCATATGAAATACTACCTCATCGCAGGCGAGGCCAGCGGCGACCTGCATGCCTCCCATTTGATTGCAGCCATTAAGGTCCAAGACCCCACTGCTCAGTTTCGGGGCTTCGGTGGCGATTTGATGCAAGCCGAGGGACTCACCTTGGTCCGCCACTATCGGGATTTGGCTTTCATGGGGATTGTGGCGGTGGTCTTGCATGCCCGCACCATTCTTCGGGGGCTTCGTCAATGCAAAGAGGACATCGTGGTTTGGCGTCCGGATGTTGTCATCCTTGTGGATTATCCGGGCTTTAACCTGAAAATCGCCCAATTCGTGCATGCTACGGTCAATGTGTATACGGGTCGCCAAGGGCTCTGCCCTGTCTACTATTACATCGCCCCCAAACTATGGGCTTGGAAAGAATGGCGCATCAAGAATATCCGTCGCGATGTCGATGAGATGTTCTCCATTCTGCCCTTTGAGGTTGATTTCTTCGAGGGTAAACATGGCTATCCCATTCATTATATCGGCAATCCTACCGTCGATGAGGTAACTGCTTATAAGGCTGCTACGCATGAGCCCATCCCTTCACCTCCCCACGATTCCCGGCCTTATATTGCTCTCCTCTGTGGTAGCCGGACGCATGAGATTCGCGATAATTTGCCCCGTATGCTCTCTGCTTCCTCACACCTCCTTGGCCGCTATCGTATCATCATTGCTGGTGCTCCAGGAATCGAAGCAGACTACTATCAACGTTACACGCAAGGCCATGAGGTGGAAATTGTCTATGGGCGCACCTACGACCTCTTGTCCGGTGCTACCGCGGCACTGGTCACTTCCGGAACCGCCACGCTCGAGACTGCACTCTTCCGTGTTCCGCAGGTAGTATGCTATTTTATGCAGGCTCGTCAGTTGGCATCCTTCTTACGCAAATTGCTCATAAAAGTGCCTTACGTCTCCCTTGTCAATCTCGTGGCAGGGCGCGAAGTCGTGCCCGAACTCGTGGCGGACCACATGACTGTGGAGACCTGTCGCTGGCATCTCGATCGCATTCTCCCTGGCGGCGATGCCAGGGAAGCACAATTGAAGGGCTATGAGGAGATGGCCGAGCGGTTGGGACCGGCAGGTGCACCGCAGCATGCTGCAGCCCGGATGATAGCGCTTTTGCGAAAAACGGAATCCACTAAATAGTATCACTTTTAAAAATATTATCATTATGGCACGTTTCAAACGTATTCTTTTAAAACTCTCAGGCGAAAGCCTCATGGGGGAACAGGGTTATGGCATTGACGAAAAGCGTCTTGCTGAATATGCCCGCCAGATCAAGGACGTCCACGATCTCGGCGTAGAAATAGGCATTGTTATTGGCGGTGGTAACATTTTCCGTGGTCTCACGGGAGCCGGTAAGGGCTTCGATCGTGTCAAGGGCGATCAGATGGGCATGCTGGCTACGGTCATCAATTCACTTGGACTGAGTTCCGCCCTTGCATCCGTAGGTCTTAAGAGCCGTGTCCTTACCGCTATTCGCATGGAACCCATTGGCGAATTCTACACCAAATGGAAAGCAATCGAGGCCATGGAAAATGGCGAAGTCGTCATCATGAGTGCCGGCACCGGCAATCCTTATTTCACCACTGATACGGGTTCATCGCTACGCGGCATTGAAATCGAGGCAGACGTGATGCTCAAGGGTACGCGCGTGGATGGCGTATATACTGCTGATCCCGAGAAGGATTCCACTGCTACCAAGTTCGACGAGATTACTTTCGACGAGATTTACAACCGTGGTCTCAAGGTGATGGACCTCACCGCCACTACTATGTGCAAGCAGAACAACCTGCCCATCTACGTGTTCAATATGGACGTGGTAGGCAATCTGCGTCGCGTCATTGACGGCGAACCTATTGGTACGCTGGTGCATCAATAAGCGTCTCAAGAAAAAGGGAATGTCCTTTCAGTAATCTTATTGTCCCCCGAGGGCGGTGTCAGACAAGCAGGTAAAGTATGAACTTGCTTTCTGCCACCGCCTTTGGGGGCTTTCTTTTTGGTGTAATCTTGCTTGTTGTGAGTGCAAGAGGAGTGGGCCTGGGCGACGACGCCCAGGAATAGGACAGGGCCTTCTTTTCTTGTCTGCTGAAGTGGAGATGGGTGCCCGCTCTTTGCTTGTGAATTTGGAAATGGCGATGTTGGCAGGCTTTCGGCATTGATGATTGTTATCTTTTCGGGCGTTACATAAATATTTTATAGAGGAATGCGCGCGTGCGTGAAGTTTTTTTCGTAACTTTGCGCCCGCTTTGGGCGTTTTATGGTAAATACAAGAAGACATCTTGCCCATCAGACGCTTTATAAGAACCAGTGTTACGTCAAAAATAGCCTAAAAAGGTTTGCTAATCCGTTAATCTACAATAATGCGCACAGCCAACGAAATCCGCGAAAGTTTCAAACAGTTCTTCGCACAAAAGGGACACACCATCGTCCCCTCAGCCCCTATGGTCGTCAAGGACGACCCCACTCTCATGTTTACCAATGCAGGTATGAACCAGTGGAAAGATATCATCCTCGGCACCAAGGAACCCGAGCCCCGTCGCCGTGCCGACTCGCAGAAATGTCTGCGCGTCAGCGGTAAGCACAACGACTTGGAGGAGGTCGGTCACGATACCTACCACCACACTATGTTCGAGATGCTTGGCAACTGGTCTTTTGGCGATTACTTCAAAGAGGGTGCTATTGACATGGCCTGGGAATACCTCGTTGATGTCATCGGCCTTAATCCCGAAGACCTCTATGTCACCGTCTTCGAGGGTTCTCCCGAGGAGAATATCCCTCGCGACGATGAAGCCGCCAGTTATTGGGCAAAGCATGTGCCTGCCGACCATATCATCAACGGCAACAAGCACGACAACTTCTGGGAAATGGGCGATACGGGTCCTTGTGGGCCTTGCTCCGAGATTCACCTCGACAGCCGTACTCCCGAGGAGAAAGCCCAGATACCGGGACGTGAACTAGTCAACAAGGACGACCCTCAGGTGATTGAGATTTGGAACATCGTCTTCATGCAGTTCGAACGCAAGGCCGACGGTTCTCTCGTGCCATTGGGTATGAACGTCATCGATACGGGCATGGGTTTCGAACGCCTGGTGCGTGCCCTGCAAGGCAAGCATAGCAATTATGATACCGATGTGTTCCAGCCCGTCATCCGTGCCATTGAGCAACTCTCGGGTAAAAAGTACGGCGTGGCCGAAGATGTCGACATAGCCATGCGCGTAATCGCCGACCATATCCGTGCCGTGGCCTTCTCTATTGCCGACGGACAATTGCCCTCCAATGCCAAAGCAGGCTATGTTATTCGTCGTATTCTCCGTCGTGCCGTGCGCTATGCCTACACATTCCTCGGACAGAAACGACCCTTCATGCATTTGCTTCTGCCCACACTCACTGCAGAAATGGGAGAGGCTTATCCCGAACTTGTTGCACAGCGCGAACTCATCGACAAGGTGATGAAGGAGGAGGAAGAAAGTTTCTTGCGCACCCTTGAGACCGGTATCAAACTCCTCGACCGCGTCATGGCTGAGACCAAGGCAGCCGGTGCCACCGAGATAGATGGTGTACAGGCTTTCACACTCTTCGATACTTATGGCTTCCCCCTCGACCTTACAGAACTGATCTGCCGTGAGAACGGCCTCACCGTTGACGAGGCTGGTTTCGGCGTAGAGATGCAGAAGCAGAAGGAGCGCGCCCGCAATGCCGCTGCCGTTGAGACCGACGACTGGCAAGTCGTTGCTGATGGCGAGAGCGAGTTCGTGGGTTGGGATTATACCGAATATACTTGCCGCATTCTCCGCTATCGTAAAATTGTGCAGAAGAAACAGACTTACTACCAAATCGTTCTCGACAAGACTCCGTTCTATGCAGAGATGGGCGGACAGGTCGGCGATCAAGGCGCCATCGTCAGTGAGTTCGAGACCATCGACATCGTTGACACAAAGAGTGAGAACGGTCTCACCGTGCACATCGCCAAGCGCTTGCCAGAGCATCCCGAAGCAAACTTCATGGCTTGCGTCGATACCGACAAACGTCATGCCAGTGAGGCTAACCATAGTGCTACGCACCTTTTGGATCAAGCCTTGCGCGAAGTCCTTGGCACCCACGTCGAGCAGAAAGGCTCACTCGTTTCGTCCGAAGGATTACGTTTCGACTTTAGCCATTTCCAGAAGGTGACGGCTGAAGAGTTGCGTCAGGTGGAGCGTATCGTCAATGCCCGCATCCGCGAGAACATCCCCTTGAAGGACCATCGTAACGTACCTATTGATAAGGCCAAGGAACTCGGTGCAATTGCTCTGTTCGGCGAGAAATATGGCGACGAAGTGCGTGTGGTGCAGTTCGGACAGAGTGTAGAGTTCTGCGGTGGTTGCCACGTCAAGGCTACTGGTCAGATTGGCATGTTCAAGATAGTGGGCGAGAGCAGTGTTGCTGCCGGTATCCGTCGTATCGAAGCCATTACCGGGGCCAAGGTGGAGGAAGCCCTCTATCAGTTGCAAGACAGCATGGAAGCCTTGCGCCAGATGTTTAACGGCGTGCCCGACCTGCGTGGCGCTATCGAGCGCCTGATCACTGAGAACGCAGGTATGAAGAAGCAGGCTGAGGAGTTCATCCACGAGAAGGCACAGGCCTACAAGCAGGAACTGCTCAAGACGGCGGTGGAACGCAATGGCGTATGCATCATTAGCGGCAGGACCTTATTGCCCGCTGATGCTGTTAAGGACATCGCTTTCCAACTCCGTGCCGAAGTAGAGAATGCCCTCGTGTGCATTGGTTCTGTCAACGAAGGAAAGCCGCTGCTCACTTGTGCTGCCTCGGATATGCTCGTCAAGGAGCAGGACATCAACGTAGGCAAGGCGATTCGCGATGCCGCCAAACTCATGCAAGGCGGTGGCGGCGGTCAGCCTCATTTCGCTACCGCTGGCGGTAAGAATCCCGAGGGAATCACGGCTGCTATTGACAAGTTCATAGAACTGGTGCTGGCCTAATAGCCGTTTGACCACCAGTGTCCAATAAAGACTATATTGGTGTGCGGTAATAATTTTATGGTCAAATTCGTTGCCAAGCCTGCTGTAGGTCATTCTTTTGAATCATCTCCCGTCTCTTTTTTTGTGCAAAACAATATAGAACAATATAGCGATTGACTTCAAAGGTGAATCTTCAATGTCCGTTTTCGCCCTTTTTCAACTCTTGAAGACGAACGGAGCGGACTTCTTCAGAAGCCTTTAAAGGTTTTTGAAGAAGCTATAGAGGTATGAGGAAAACCTATATATAGGTATGGGGAGAAAACTATAAGGGTCCTAGCAAAAGTATGATCGAGCAAAAGTATGGTCAGGGCGAAAGTATGGTCAGGGCGAAAGCCAGAAACAATAAAGCAGGTATAGGATATAAAATGTGTGGTTTCCAGCA
>JAILCU010000115.1 GCA_024690405.1 Bacteroidales bacterium | reverse complement strand
CGGCGATGCGTATAGCACATGCGCAGAACGGTCTCGTCCAGATAGATATCGGGATTGTCGATGCCGCCGAACTTGAAGCGGTTCATCATGTTGTCGTACATGCGCTCGGTATCGACGCGCTTGCCGCTGACCTTCGTGTTGAAAGGTGTGATGCGGTTGGCAAGACCCTCCTGCACGAAGTTGTTGCCGAGGTTGCCATAGTTCTCCGAACCTACCGTCATAGCCACGTAGAGCGGACGCTCCCAGTTGCAGCGGGCAAGCATCTCGTACATCATCATCTCGCTCTTGTACACGGCACGCTTGCCTTTCAGGGAGATGTGCATCACATCGGGGATGGAGTCGGCGGCAATCATCATGCCTGAACGGCGCACTGCCTCCTTGTCGATGGTGATGACCACGCTGTCGGTGGGGAAGATCTGCATCTCCTTGTTGGGATTCAGGATCCAGCGGTCGATGATGGTAGAGAGTTCATAGGGGTTCTCACCCAGCAGTTCGCGCATCTTGACAGGGTCGCTCTTATAGTACTCGATAGCCTCTTCAAGCGTACCGGGACTTACGCGTATTCCCTCACGCGTTCCCGCCACGTACTCAATACGTTTCCACTTGATGGGTACGCTGGGCGAGTCGTAGGCCGGACGTTTCATCTGGTCGATGTACCAGTCGGTCTGCAGGTAGGAGAGGTTGCAGACACGGGCGTCGGTGCGCACCCCTTCCGTCTCCTGGTTGTACCACAACGGGAAGGTGTCGTTATCGCCGTTGGTGAAGATGATGGGATTGCCCTCCTGGGGCAGGCTCTGCAAGTAGTTCTGGCCGAAGTCGCGGCAGGTGTAACGTCCGCTGCGGTCGTGGTCGTCCCACGTCTGCGACACCATCTGCACCGGTACGAGCAGTGCCAGACAGCTGATGACGGCTCCAAGCATACCTTTTCCAGTCCGTCTCTCGATGAAATCGGCAATTGCGGCAGCTCCCAGTCCAATCCAGATGGCAAAAGCATAGAATGAACCGGCATAGGCGTAGTCGCGTTCACGCGGCTGCATCGGCGTCTGATTCAAATAGAAAACGATGGCCAGACCAGTCATGAAGAAGAGGAAGAATACGACCCAGAACTGCTTGACGCCAAGGTCTGAGCCAGCCCCTTCTTTGGCCCCCGAGGGGGCCGGTTTCCACGCTTGCCAGCACAAGCCCAGCAGGCCGAGCAGCAGCGGCAGCGCAAAGAACACGTTGTGACCCTTGTTCTCCTTTAGTTCCGTGGGCAGTTTGCTCTGGTCACCCAAGCGCATACGGTCGAGGAACGGAATACCGGTAATCCAATTGCCGTGCTCCAGTTCGCCGTTGCCTTGGATGTCGTTCTGCCGGCCGGCAAAGTTCCACATGAAATAGCGCCAGTACATGAAGTTGACCTGATAGGAGAGGAAGAAGCGGATGTTCTCCAACTGTGTAGGCATTTTCACCATAATCGGTTCGCCACAACGGTCATAAGGCACCTGCGTGCCATCGACGCCGCCCATCCACGACTCGTAGGCCTCGGCATGGCGGTCGGAGTGCATACGGGGGAAGAGCATATTCTGGGCATAGACATAATCCATGTCGTAGCGCTGGATCTCGTAGCGGTCGGGCTCGTCGGGCGAGGCCTTCTCTTTGCGCTGATAGACGGGAGCGCCTTCCTTGGATACCGGAACGCAATAACTGCCATCTGTCTTCAACTTCACCTGGGAGGTGTAGGCGGGTCCATAGAAGAGGGGCGTCTTGCCGTACTGTTCACGATTGAGATAAGTGCCCAGGGTGAAGATGTCCTCTGGCGAGTTCTGGTCCATCGGCGTATTCGCCGTGGAACGGATCACGATGACGGCGTACGAGGAGTAGCCTATCATGATCATCAGCATGCACAACAGCGAGGTGTTGAGCACGCGGGCCGAGATGAAAGGCTTGCCGTCACGGCGCCATTGCAAAAGGGCATAAAGGATGCCCAGAATGACCGCACCGATGAGGATGCTCCTCCAACCATACCCGTAGAAAGGAATGCCGAGCATGGCCACCGCAATGAGGTAGGCGATGTTCATACGCAGGCGGGAATGCTCCTGCACCGTCTCCCAGATTGCCCACAGCACGACGGCTACGAGAAGGATCATATAGACGATGAGGCCGGAGTTGAAAGGCATGCTCAGCGAGTTCACGAAGAGCAGTTCGAACCATCCACCCACTTTCACGATGCCCGGTACGATGCCGTAGAGCACAGCGGCCACGAGGACAAACGAACCCAGCAGGGCGTAGATGGAACCCTTCAGCGTAGCATTCTCCGAACGCTTGTAATAATAGATGAGCACCAAGGCAGGCAGGCACAGGAGGTTCAGCAAGTGAACACCGATGCTGAGGCCCGTCAGATAGGCAATGAGCACCAGCCACCGGTCGGAATGGGGCTTGTCGGCATTGTCCTCCCATTTGAGCATCAGCCAGAAGACCACTGCCGTGAAGAGCGACGAATAGGCATAGACCTCGCCTTCGACTGCCGAGTACCAGAACGTATCGCTCCAGCAGTAAGCCAGCGCACCCGTCATGGCTGCGGCTTCGACCGCAATCAGTTGGGGCAGCGTGGCAACCCAACCGTCCTTGCAGATCAGTTTGCGCGCCAGATGAGAGATTGTCCAGTAAAGGAACATAATGCACAAGGCACTCAACAGCGCGTTCATGATGTTGACCATCAGGGCGACCTTGCCGGGATCGGAGGTCAGTTGGGTGAACAGATTGCCCGTGAGCATGAAGAACGGTGCCCCGGGCGGATGACCCACCTCCAGTTTGTAAGCGGTGGTGATGAACTCAGGACAATCCCAGAACGATGCCGTGGGTTCTACCGTCGAGCAGTAGGTGAAAGCGGCAATGGCAAATGCCAACCAACCCAGCAGATTGTCCACTAAACGAAAATGTTTCATGAAAAATAAAATGTTTAATGTAGAAGTTCAAGAAAGCAGGCAATGTGCACTCCTGCACACAAGGCGCTGCAAAATTAGATAAATTCAATGGAACTGCCGCGAAAAAAACGAAGATTCTTCCCCCCAACCTACATTTTTCATTAAATAAGGTGTATCGGGCAGCAGAAAGTGCGGACGGAAACGGACGGCAGAAAGGGATTAAGGGACATCCGTTGAATGCTTCCGCCGCTGACGCGGCACATACATAATCACCGGAATCATCATCACATAAGCGATGAACAGCGGAATGGGTGCTGTCTTGATGCGCACGGCATCGAAGGCGCCCGGGCCGGGTGCGGCAGCATAGCGTCCGCCTGGCGTGTTGCGAACATCGCACTCAGGAAGCATCAGCACGCAGCCGATGACTATCAAGGCAACGGCGACGCCCGTCAGCATAAAATGCTGCCAGGCAAAAGCACAGCGCCACGGCCGCGCCTCATCTTTCTTCGAGCGGTTGTTGGGTTTGTTCTTTTTCATAATCTTTTGCTTTTAAGTGTTGAAATCGACGGCAAAGGTACAGAAAAAGAAAAGGGGGCGCCAAAAGATTTGTCTGACATTTGTCTGACATTTCACTATTGGCTAAATGTCAGTAAATAGTCAGAAAGAAAGAATCTGGGTCCACTCACACCATTAAATACGCGGATTTTGAAAGCGTTTCATCCTTTTTACGATTCCTTTTTGCACAAATCGACTGTCATTTCACGATTTGGGAGTCGTTTTTTGTAAATTGACAGTTGGAATAGTGGGGAAAGTTTGTATATTTGCAAAGAATTTTTGTTTGATCTATTCAAGTCATATTAATTACTAACCCTTAAAAACATTTCTATGATGAAACAAATGAATCAAATTCTCATGCTTGCAGCATTGCTGACGTTCTCGCTCGGTTTCACTGCATGCTCCTCCGACGACGAAGACGATGACATCGAAAACAACTCCTCGAGCAGCAGTGGCGATGTAGAAATCAAAAGAGTGAATGTCTTCGGCGAAGTGTATGTCATTGATGAGAACGGGGGCGACCCTGTGAAGACGTCCTTCTCCTTCGCCAGTGCAAAATGTGAGTCCGTGATTTCGTCCAGCCGAAGCGGCGACGACTTGCATGTGGAATGCAAAGGCGTCGAGGAAAAGGAAACCTCAAAAACTAAAACGGATCGCGCCATGACGGTGTCTTTCGACATTATAGATTATTTCAACATGAAGAAAGGCGATCCCATCATCGACAATCTCTCCTTCCAACAAGACATGATCATCGAGCAGACGATGTCCATGTGGGGCACAACAGCGTACAGCACGACAGCAGCCCGAGCCAACTATTTCTTCCGCAATATTCATTTAAACTCGGCCAGTAGTTCGTATGTGGCAGGAAAAAGCTCCGAGGCTGACGGTCTGCAGGTCAATGTGAAGAATTACGAAACAAAAACCGATGCCACCTATAGCGATCCCAGCATCGAGTCGCAGTCTGTCAAAATCAAGTACAAATACTACGCTCACAATGACAACTATGTAGAGGTCACGGTATCGATATAGTTCCCTCTTGCGGGCAAGCATAAAAAAGAATTATTAGAACCTGTTCAAAATCGTGCCCGGCATTCTCTGTAAGAAGGGGATGCCGGGCTTGATATGAATAAATGTAAAGACTCTAAAACTTACTTGCCCTCACGTCCGTCAGTTGATACGAGTCCCCACGGTTGCATTCGATATGCACCTCCGTTTCCGCCTCCAATACCGGTTTCAATCGCCGGATGAGTGTATAAAGCGTAGCGGAAGCATCTGCTTTCTTCGGCCAGAGTTCATCGCAGATGTCCTGCTGTCGCAGGCGATGCTCGGGAGCACGCATAAACTGCTCCATCAGTCGGCGCTGCATCGGGGTGAACTTCACTTCGTGGTCACCGGCATAGAAACGATGGGAAGTATCGTCGTAACTCAAACCACCCAAACGTACAGCATCAGAAGCAACCAAGGTGGGGACGAGCGGTGTGCCTTTATGACGCAACCACAGCAAACTGAACATCAGCCATAAGGCCGCTACAGTACTTAGAAGTCCGGAAGCCCGCTGGTCCGACAACGACCACAAGCGCCCGATTGTCAGTCCTGTTCGTGCTGTCAAGGTAGGCCGCCTGCGCTCATCATCGGCGGCTATGGCAAAGGACAGATAGGCTGTGTCTCGCACCTCTGCCATCGTAATCAGACTACGATAAACGCTGATGGTGTCAGCATCGATTCGGTCTGGCTCACAACGGCGTAATGTAAGCGCCAGCGCCTGGTCTACATCATATTGCGCCCTACGCTCCGTGCGAAGCATACTATCAATACCTGCTGCTACGGAGGACGCCACAAGGACGAAGAAAACGATATAGGCTACTCTTGGTTGCATAGTTGGTTGAGTGTAAGTTTTTGAGTTTTGAGCCCACTTTAAAAAGTCAGGCGTATTAAAATTGTTTGCTTTTGGACTAAAATATTTTCAATTTTATGCCGATTTCTGGAATATTTTTTGTACCTTTACATCATCAAACAGACAATAAGAAGATGTTCAAGAAGACAGA
>JAILCU010000098.1 GCA_024690405.1 Bacteroidales bacterium | reverse complement strand
TGGAAGTGTTGTTGATGCTGTGGATGCGTCGCCGCCTGGGTGGTTACACCGGTGATTGTTGTGGAGCGCTGTTCCTCTTCTGCGAACTCTCCGTCTACTTAAGTTTCCCCTTGCTCTTTCACTGAAAACGATGGAACTCTATTTGATTCGACATACAAGCGTTGATGTCCCCCCGGGGACGTGCTACGGGTGGAGCGACGTGCCAGTGTCTCCGCATTTCGAGGAAGAGGCTGCGGCTTGCAAGCAACGCCTCATGGGGCTGTCTTTTGATGTTGTGTATACCTCGCCGCTTACTCGTGCTAAACAGTTGGCCAACTACTGCGGTTTCTCAGATGCTATTGACGAACCGCGGATGATGGAGATGTATATGGGTGACTGGGAGATGAAAAGATTCGATGAAATCCAGGACCCGCAACTGAGGGAATATTACGAGAACTACCTTGATTCACCTACACGCAACGGCGAATCCTTTCGCGACTTATATAAACGCGTAACGGATTTCATCAGCGAACTGAGAAGGAATGTATCGGCAGAAGCCTGCGTCGCTGTTTTCTGCCATGGCGGACCCATCATTTGCGCGATGGCTTATGCGGGGATATTTCCCGTTGAGGAAGGTTATGCCAACCTGCCGGATTATGCAAGTATAACACATTTGACATTCTAATGCTTGATCATTATGTTAGGCACTATCACAAACACTATCACGATTATCATCGGTTCCGTTGCCGGCGCCCTAATGAAACGCGGTATTAAACCTCAGTACCAAGGCGTACTGTTCACGGCCATGGGCTTGGCGTCGCTTGGTCTTGGCTTTAATGCCATTGCCCGGACGATGCCTCAGTCGGAATATCCCGTGCTCTTCATCGTCAGTTTGGCTGTCGGCGGACTCGTAGGTACGGTTTTCGATCTCGATGGACGTTTCAAGCGGTTAGTAGATCACTTTGACAAGAGCAATGAACCCGGCAGTTTGGCTCAAGGGCTTTCCACAGGTATCCTCTTATATTGTATAGGTACATTTAGCATTGTTGGCCCGATGCTCAGTGCCCTCGAGGGCGACAATACGTTCCTCTATACCAATGCGACGCTGGACCTTATCACTTCTGCAGTGCTCGCGACAACCTACGGCATGGGGATGATATGGGCCGCTCCCGTGCTTTTCTGCTGGCAGGGCATGTTTTATCTTGTGGCTAAACTCTTTGGACCTGTTATCCCCGATACGCTCGTCAATGAGATTATCACGGTGGGCGGGGCGTTGATCGTCGCATCGGGTCTGCAACTCTTGAATATAAAAGATTGCAAGTCGCTGAATCTCTTACCCTCGCTGCTTGTTCCGGTCTTTTTCTTCCTGTTGAAGAGTTTGTGGGAATAAGGGAACAGGGTTTAGATGCAGAAACCGTATTCGTGTTTGACTTCGGCCATGACGAAGGAACTCTTGAGTGAACCGAGGCTTTCGATGGTTCCAAGTTTTTCGAGCAGGATTTGTTGGTATTGCGTCATATCACGTACATTGATCTTGAGCAGGTAGTCGTAGTCTCCGGAGATATTATAGCATTCGGTTACTTCAGGGATCTCTGAGATATGGCGGTTGAAATCAATCGCAATGTCGTGGTTCATACGTGAGAGCTTGACGCTGCAGAAGACCACGAAGGCGCGGTTGAGTTTCTCGGCGTCGAGTACGGCGACGTATCCTTTAATAACACCTTGCCGTTCCATACGTTTCAGACGTTCAAACACGGGTGTGGGCGTCAGATGAACGGCTGCAGCCAATTCCTTAGTGGTAAGTTTGGCATTTTGTTGCAATGCCCGGAGAATGGCTAAGTCTGTGCGATCAAGCGTAAGGTCTGAGGAGGCATCAGCAGAGGCCAGGGGGTGTGTCGTGGGATAGTTGTTCATAATCGATAGAATGTTTTTCTAAGGATGAATGATTTGATGTTTGTTTTTAGCAATGGTTTTCTGTTATATGTTGCAAAAATAGTGTTGTTTTCTGAACTTACAAAATAATTTGGATAATATTTCCATTTTGCCGTAACTTTGCAGCCGGAAACAAGGACGTTTAGAGGTCCGTATCAGTGAAAGATAATCATTGTTCATTTAAACATTCATCACTATGGTTAGAGAAAGAAAATTCAAGTTCGAGACTTTGCAGTTGCACGTTGGACAGGAACTCCCCGATTCCGCAACTGATGCGCGTGCGGTACCTATTTATCAGACAGCCAGTTACGTGTTTCGTAATTCACAGCATGCAGCAGATCGCTTCGGACTGCGAGATGCGGGAAACATTTACGGTCGGTTGACCAATTCCACCCAAAGCGTACTGGAGGAACGCGTGGCGGCATTGGAAGGCGGCGTGGGCGGTCTGGCCGTGGCTTCGGGTGCAGCAGCAGTGACTTATGCGTTGCAGAATATCGCACAAGCAGGAGACCATATCATAGCGGCTGATGACCTCTATGGTGGTTCGTACAACCTCATCACCCATACCTTGGCGGCACAGGGCGTCAGCAACACAATTGTGCATGTCAACGATCTTGTGGCATTGGAGAACGCAATCCAACCCAATACGAAGGCAATCTTTGCGGAGACCTTCGGGAATCCTAATTCGGGGATCACGGACATCGAACGCGTTGCAGCCATAGCCCATAGACATGGGATTCCGCTGATCATTGACAACACCTTCGGCACGCCTTATTTGATACGTCCCCTGGAGCACGGCGCAGATATAGTAGTGCATTCTGCCACGAAATTCATAGGCGGGCATGGCACTTCGTTGGGGGGCGTAATAGTGGATGGCGGAACCTTTGACTGGAGCGCTTATCCTGAGCGTTTCCCAACGTTGGCACAGCCCGACCCGTCGTACCATGGCGTGGCTTTTGCCGACGTGGCTGGTGCTGCGGCTTTCATCACTCGCATCCGTGCGGTCATCTTGCGCGATACGGGTGCTACGCTTTCACCCTTCAATGCTTTCATCTTGTTGCAGGGCGTGGAGACATTGAGTCTGCGCATGGAACGGCATGTGAAAAACGCATTGGCGGTAGTTGACTTCTTGCAACATCATCCCAAGGTGGTGCGAGTGAATCATCCCAGCCTGACGCCTCATCCCGACCATGGCCTCTACAATCGCTATTTTCCTCACGGCGGAGGGAGTATCTTTACCTTTGAACTTATAGGCGGACAGGCTGAGGCATGGCGTTTCATCGACTCCTTGAAGATCTTCTCACTGCTGGCGAATGTAGGTGATGTGAAGAGTCTGGTGATTCACCCTTATACGACGACCCACTCGCAGATGTCACCAGAAGAATTGGCCGACCAGCATATTACGCCTGCCACGGTACGACTGAGCATCGGTACGGAGCATATTGATGACATTCTCGAGGACATCGCACAGGCGCTGGAGACGGTGTAAACGCTTAAAAGAATAAAAAATAGGAAGGCAAAGGCTGATTATGAACATTTATTCATAGAAAAGTACTATTTTTGCAACACAAAAGTGAAACAACTGACCCGTACCCCTGTATGGTCGCCCGTCCAAGACGGGATATGAGGGGTTTGAAGAAGATGATTGCTAAACAATTGACAGAACTCATCGGCAATACACCATTGCTGGAATTGAACAAGTACTCTGCGGCACATGGCTTGAATACGCCTATCGTGGCTAAGGTCGAATTCTTTAATCCCGGAGGGAGTGCGAAAGACCGCATCGCTTTGGCGATGATTGAAGATGCGGAAGCGAAGGGCATTCTTAAGCCTGGCGCTACCATTATCGAGCCAACGAGTGGAAACACCGGTGTAGGATTGGCATTGGTCAGTGCTGTGAAGGGCTATCACCTGGTCCTTACGATGCCTGAGACCATGAGCGTGGAGCGTAGGAACTTGGTGAAAGCCTACGGAGCGGAAGTGCGCCTGACGCCCGGTAAAGACGGTATGAAAGGTGCGATTGCTGCTGCTGAGGCTTTACGTGACGCTACGCCAGGAAGCGTCATCCTACAGCAGTTTGAGAATCCTGCAAATCCTGCCAGGCATTATGCTACGACGGGCGTTGAGATTTGGGAACAAACCGAGGGGCAGGTGGACATCTTCGTTGCAGGTGTCGGAACGGGCGGAACCATTTCCGGGGTAGGCAAGCGATTGAAGGAGAAGAATCCTGCTGTGGAGGTGATTGCCGTGGAGCCCAAGACATCTGCCGTGCTCAACGGGCAACCTGCAGGACCGCATAAATTGCAAGGCATCGGTGCTGGTTTCATTCCTCGAACCTACAATGCCTCTGTGGTGGATGAGGTCTTTGATGTGGATAATGAGGTTGCGTTTTATGCAGCTCGTGAGCTGGCGGCCAAGGAGGGATTATTGGTAGGTATCAGCAGTGGCGCTGCCATTTATGCTGCAACGGAGATTGCTCACCGGCCAGGGAACGAGAACAAACAGATTGTTGTTCTTCTTCCTGATACAGGGGAGCGTTATCTTTCCACGGAACTGTTTAGTGAATAATATTTGAAGTTGACTTGGGGGAAACTGTGCACGCGGACGCATGACCCGCACTTAATTTCTAAGGCAACATGAGTGATTACCATTCTACTTTGCGGTAGCGTGGAACGAGGACTTTCATGCACCCCCAGGCAATAAGGTAGGCTACGGCACAATAGCAGAAGATAATCATGTAGCCTCCTTCCTTGCCTTCAAAACCGAGAAACCGGAAAGCCGAACCAGCTGCATCACAGTAGTCGAAAAGGGTGCCGGCTGTCTTATTGATAATAAACGACGAGATGCCACCCATCATCGTGCCGACGCCAGTGATGGTGGCTATCGTGCTTTTGGGGAACATATCGCCAATGGTATTGTAGAGGTTGGCCGACCATGATTGGTGTCCGGCACCAGCCAAACCGATAATGATGGCCGGCCACCATGCACTAAACTGTCCGAGAGGTTGTGCCAATAACGAGAAAACGGGGAAAAAGGCAAAGATAAGCATGGCACGAAGCCGTCCGGAGTAGGCCTCCATACCGAGGCTGCCGATAAAATATTTCGGCAGATAGCCTCCTGCAAGAATACTGACGACAGTCACGATTAGATAGACGATGAAAATGAGTATCGCTCCCATTGCAGAGTCGGAGCGATAACCATACTGGTCGCTGAAATAGGCTGGCGCCCAAAAGAGTAGAAACCACCAAACACCGTCAGTAAAGAATTTGCCGCAAAGATAAGACCATGTCTGACGTAATCTGAAACATTGCAAGAGGGAGAGCGAAGGAGCTGTTTCGGTCTGATGTGTGGCTGTATGCGGGGATGTTTCGGAATTCCCGGCTGTCGCTTCGGTTGCCCCCTCGATCGCCGTGGGAATCTCTTTGGTCAATGGGATTTCATCCTGGTTGATAAAGGCCAGTTCTGCTTCGTTCACATGTTTGCTCCGCTCTGGCGCGTCGTACATGAATTGCCAAAAGCCCATCCATAGAAATCCGATGGCACCTATAATAATAAAGGCCCATTCCCATCCGTAAGCACGCGCCAAAAAAGGTACGGTGAGCGGTGCTGTGAGGGCGCCAACAGAGGAACCGGCATTAAAGATAGAGGTGGCCAGTGCACGGTCTTTCTTTGGGAAATATTCGGTAGTAACTTTGATGGCTGCCGGAAAGTTGCCACTTTCGCCAATCGCCAGAATCATGCGA
Source organism: Bacteroidales bacterium (assembly GCA_024690405.1). GTDB lineage: Bacteria > Bacteroidota > Bacteroidia > Bacteroidales > Bacteroidaceae > Physcousia. Next base: position 10,457 of record JAILCU010000098.1, on the reverse strand, counting down.
CAAAAAAGAAAAAGCCACATGGAGGTGGAGGAGATCGCAAGTGCCATGGCGCTACCTGCTTGAATGGCTTGCAGTGCAGTATTGTCAGCTAAACCGTGGATCTGCATTGTGAGCCATCCACAACCGGCATGCATACACGCACCAAGACTCCATACGAAGATGGCAATAAGATAACCACGCTTCGTTCCTACACGGTCAATGAAGCGTCCTGAGAAGAGGCTCACGAAAGCATAGAAAAGGGCAAAAGCTGCCGTGATGTTGCCATATTGGGAATAGGACCAATGGAATTCGGGTGCAATAAAATCCCTCCATGTGAGGGAGAGCACTTGACGGTCGAGGTAGTTGACGGTCGTGGCGGCAAAGAGGAGGCTGCAAATCCACCAGCGCCAATTGGATTTCTGCATAATGAAGGTTTTTTTGTTCCAAATGATCTGTTTGGCAGGGCAAAGTTAGTAAAAATATTGGAACTGACACATGTTTTGTTGAAAAACTTATATTTTGGGACCAAATTGACCAAACTTTTGCCTATCTTTGCGCCATCATTTACAACATCGCTGATGAAAAAAGACACCTTGATACTCCACGATACTTCGTTTGTGGACCTGATGGCACGACGCATCTTTAATGTACTCCTTATTGCCAATCCCTATGATGCGTTCATGCTCGAGGATGATGGTCGTGTCGACGAAAAGATATTCGATGAATATGCCAAATTGGGCTTGCGCTATCCTCCGCGTTTTGTGCAGGTAGCTTCGGAGGAAGAAGCTCTCCAGCAGATGGAACGTTTCTCTTTCGACCTGGTGATAGTGATGCCTGGAACGGATAACAACGACATCTTTGACATCGCCCGTGGCATTAAGAGTTCACTTCCGCAGATCCCTTGTGTGGTGCTTACGCCTTTTAGTCATGGAATCAGTAAGCGTATGGCAGACGAGGATATGAGTGCCTTTGAGTATGTCTTCTGCTGGTTGGGCAACACTGAACTGCTGCTGTCCATCATCAAACTTATTGAGGACAAGATGAATCTCGAGCACGATCTCAAAGTCGGTGTACAAATGATTATGCTGGTGGAAGATAATGTGCGTTTCTACTCCAGCATACTCCCTAATCTATACCAGTTTGTGCTGCAACAGAGTCTTGCCTTTGCGACTGAGGCACTGAACTCGCAATTGGAAACTTTGCGCATGCGAGGACGCCCAAAGATCGTGTTGGCACGTTCATACGAGGAGGCTTGGGACCTTTACGAAAAATACGCAGACAATATCCTTGGTGTCATCTCCGACTGTCGTTTTCCCCATAAAGGGGATTTGGATGAATACGCGGGAATAGAATTGCTTAAAAATATCCGTCGGCAAGACCCGTATGTTCCTCTTATCATGGAGTCCTCTGAACCGGACAAGGCTGCCTTGCTCGAAGGGGAGAAGGTGCGTTTCGTTGACAAGAACTCCAAGAAAATGGCGGTAGACTTACGCAAACTCATCAACCACTATTTTGGTTTTGGAGATTTTATTTTCCGCGATCCTCATACGATGGAAGAAGTCGCTCGTTTGCGTAATCTCAAGGATTTGCAGGACAATATCTTCAAACTCCCCAAGGAGTCGCTACTATACCATGTTCAGCACAACAACGTATCGCGATGGCTTAGCTCACGAGCCTTGTTCCCCATTGCTGATTTCCTCAAACGCATCACCTGGGATTCTGTGCAGGACGTAGATTTGCACCGTCAGATTATCTTTGATGCCATCGTGAGCTACAGGCGTATGAAAAATCAGGGGGTCGTAGCTGTTTTTCACCGCGAACGTTTCGACCGTTATTCCAATTTTGCCCGTATTGGAGAAGGTTCACTTGGTGGCAAGGGGCGTGGTATTGCTTTCATTGATCATATTATCAAGCGCCATGCCGACTTGGCTGACTATGACAACGCCGAGGTGATGATTCCGAAAACGGTGGTGCTTTGCACTGATATTTTTGACGAGTTCATGGATACAAACGAACTCTATCAGGTGGCACTCTCCGACATCCCTGACGAGGAAATACTGCACCATTTCCTGCACGCCCGTCTACCGGCACGTCTCATTGGAGACTTGATGGCATTTCTCGACGTGGTGGACACGCCCATTGCCATCCGTTCCAGCTCACTGCTGGAGGACAGTCACTACCAGCCCTTTGCCGGAATCTATTCCACTTACATGATTCCTCACGTGCCCGACAAATATGAGCGTTTGCACATGCTCTCCGATGCCATCAAGGCGGTCTACGCCAGCGTTTATTATCGCGACTCCAAGGCCTATATGACGGCAACCTCCAATGTCATCGACCAGGAGAAGATGGCCGTGATCTTGCAGGAAGTGGTGGGCGAAGCACACGACAATCGTTTTTATCCTACACTCTCCGGTGTGGCTCGCTCGGTCAATTATTATCCCATTGGCGATGAACTGGCTGAGGAAGGTACTGTGAATTTGGCCTTGGGCCTGGGCAAATATATTGTGGATGGCGGTCAGTGTCTGCGCGTATGCCCAGCACATCCCCATCAGGTGCTTCAGACCAGTGAGATGGAAATCGCACTCAAGGAGACACAGACACGCTTCTATGCGCTCGATCTTGAACATCCACCTGTGGATTTCAAGAAAGATGACGGTTTCAACCTTTTGAAATTGCGCGTGAATATGGCTGAGCCTGATGGCACTCTACAGTACATTGCTTCAACCTATGACCCCTATGATCAGGTCATACGAGATGGCATCTACGAAGGCGGACGAAAGGTGATTACCTTTTGCGGTGTGTTGCAGCAGGATGTTTTCCCTTTGCCAAAGTTGCTTCAAAAGGTTATGTCTTATGGCCAGGAAGAGATGCGACGCCCAGTAGAAATTGAGTTTGCCGCCAACATTCACTCTGATCGTACGGGAGAATTCTATCTGCTGCAGATACGTCCTATGGTGGACAATAAGCTCATGCTTGATGAGGATCTCACCGTCATTCCTGATGAGGATTGCCTCTTGCGCTCACATAACGCTATTGGACATGGCATTACCACTGACGTGGAGGATATCGTATATGTAAAGACTGACGGTTGGAGTGCTTCTATGAACCCGGCTATCGCCGAAGAGATTGACCTTATCAATAGGAGCTTCCTTAACGAAGGTCGTAGCTATGTGCTTGTAGGACCTGGACGTTGGGGCTCCTCCGACCCATGGCTGGGCATTCCCGTGAAGTGGCCTGCCATTTCAGCTGCAAAGGTCATCGTGGAGGCCGGACTGCAAAACTATCGCGTTGACCCCAGTCAGGGTACGCATTTCTTCCAGAACCTCACCTCTTTTGGCGTAGCCTATTTCACCATCAACGATTTTTTGGGTGATGGCATCTATCGCCAAGGGCTGTTCGACACACTTCCGGCTATCCGTGAAACAGAACATGTGCGAGTCGTGCATTTTGAACAACCTCTTACCATAAAAGTAGATGGAATGAAGAAAGAAGGTGTCATTTTAGGCATCAAATAAGCCTAAATAAGTGATTTATAGCATATTTTTGCAAATTCTTTTGGCTGGAATAAAAAATAGTTGTAATTTTGCATGAAATTAGATGTAATAAGTTAAAGAAGTACAAACAAATATCCTCATTTAATCAATTCTTAACAATTTAGCATTATGAAGTTATCAAAGATTCTTCTTGCTGTAGCCCTGATGTTTTCAGGTATCAGTGCAAGTGCACAGGAAACAGAACGTGTTGAGTTCAATCCTCATATGTTCCTCCAGCTGCAGGCTGGTGCCCAGTACACCTTGGGTGAGGCAGATTTCAACAAAATGATTTCTCCGAACGGACAAATCGCCCTCGGTTATCAGTTTACGCCTGTATGGGCACTTCGCTTGGCCGTTAATGGTTGGCAGAGCAAGGGTGGTTTTGGAAATAACGACACTTACAAATGGAACTATGTGGCCCCTGGCTTGGATGTGAAGTTCAATATCGTCAACGCCATTGCAGGATATAATCCCAACCGCTTGTTCTCTGCAAATATTATTCTTGGTGCTGCAGCAAACATCGGTTTCAACAACGACGAGGCTGCTGAGGTGACCAAGTACAAAATGCGCAAGCTTTGGGACGGCACTTGTGTGAACCCCGTGGGACGTATGGGCTTCGATCTCGATTTCCGTCTTAGCAAGTGCGTGAGCCTCAATCTGGAAGCCACATCTAACACCACACTCGATCGCTACAATAGCAAGAAAGATTTTCCTGATGGCAATGCCGACTGGTATTTCAATGTTCTCGCAGGTGTAAAGATTGCGCTTGGCAACACCGAGAAGGTGATTCCGGTGGCTGTTCCTGTCGTCATCGAAGAGCCCGCTCCCGAGCCTAAGCCCGAACCCAAGCCTACTCCCAAACCCAAACCCATCGTGAAGAAGGCTCCCGAGATGCAGACTGAAATCTTCTATGCTATCCGCGAGACCGTGATTCCCGAATCTGAGCAGGCTAAGGTTAACAACCTCATCGCTTTCCTGAAGGCTAACCCCGAGACAAAGGTGTCCGTTACCGGTTATGCAGACGCTGGTACAGGTAATCCCAAGATCAACATGATGTATTCCGAAGGCCGCGCTGAAAACGTAGCCAAAGCTCTCACCGAGGCTGGCATCGACGCTGCTCGCATTACGGTTGACGCAAAGGGTGATACTGTTCAGCCTTTCAGTGACAACGACAAGAACCGTGTTACCATTGCTATTGCTAAATAAAGATAGCTCACGGGTATACAGGGGATACAAGGTTAAAAACTATTCTTGATATCACCTGTTGGTTATTATAGAGTTCCGCACGTGCGGAACTCTTTTTTTATCCCGGAAATACAGCGGTTTGTACAGTCGTGCTCTACCTCTGTCATGGTTGCTCATTTAAAGTTTCAAGGTCTCTTACGACATTGTCTTTTAGTGCATACCGCTTTGAACATAAGGTCGCGCTGCTTTGAACGAAAGGTCGCTCAGCGTTGTGCGACCTTAAGTGTGAGGCTGAGCGACCTTATGTGTGAACTTGTGCACTTGAACTTAAGGTACTGCACTTCTGTTCAAAAGCGTTCGGCCGCCCCTCACTCGGCATTTAAGCAACCTTTTGACGCACACATCTCAATCGGATGCTCTCGTTTGTGCAAGCCCTTCCTTGGAAATGGCATGTGAGGTTGACAAGAACAATTGCTGTCTTCCGCCTAAGTGGGGCATACATTGTGAAATGGCGTAGGGTGGGGGAGTATAAACGAATACAGCCCCGCTCAATTGAGCGAGGCTGTGCGAACTAAATGTGTGCTTGTGCTTGTGTGTATGTTGCGGGATAAATATCCTTAGACAATGCCTTGAGCCATCATGGCCTTTGCCACTTTCATGAAGCCGGCAACGTTGGCACCCTTCACGTAGTTGACATAACCGTCGGGCTCCTTGCCGTACTTGACGCAATTATCGTGGATGTTCTCCATAATCCAAAGCAGCTTGGCATCGACTTCTTCTGATGTCCAGCTGAGACGCTCGGAATTCTGAGACATCTCGAGACCGCTGACGCTGACGCCGCCGGCGTTGCTGGCCTTACCAGGTGAATAGAGGATCTTGGCATCCTGGAAAACACGGATAGCTTCGGGAGTAGAAGGCATGTTAGCACCTTCGGCCACAGCAATGACGCCATTGGCTACGAGCGCTTTTGCAGCTTCTTCGTTGAGCTCGTTCTGCGTAGCGCAAGGACAAGCGATATCGGCCTTCTCAAACCAAGGCTTGGCACCATCGCCAACGTATTTGGCAGAAGGATACTGCTCAACATACTCGCGGATACGGCCACGATAGATGTTCTTCAGTTCCATGATATAATCGAGCTTCTCGCGATCGATGCCATCAGGATCGTAGATATAACCATCACTATCACTCATGGTCAAAACCTTACCACCCAGTTGCAGTACCTTCTCTGCGCAATATTGAGCCACGTTTCCGGCACCGGAGATGAGCACCTTTTTGCCTTCGATACTTTCGCCCTTGGTGCGAAGCATAGCGCGCAGGAAGTAAACATTACCATAACCGGTAGCTTCGGGACGGATCAATGAACCGCCAAACTCGAGGCCCTTGCCGGTGAGTACACCGCTGAACTCGCGAGTGAGTTTCTTATACATTCCGAACATGTAGCCTACCTCGCGGCCACCAACACCGATGTCACCTGCGGGTACGTCCACGTCGGGACCGATATGGCGAGTGAGTTCGAGCATGAAAGCCTGGCAGAAACGCATCACCTCGGCATTGCTCTTGCCACGCGGCGAGAAGTCGGAGCCACCCTTGCCGCCGCCCATGGGAAGCGTGGTGAGGGAGTTCTTGAACGTCTGCTCGAAAGCGAGGAACTTGAGGATACCCAGATTCACGCTCTTGTGGAAACGAATGCCGCCTTTGTACGGGCCAATGGCGTTGTTGTGTTGCACACGATAGCCCATATTTGTCTGCACGTTGCCCTTGTCGTCGGTCCATGTGACACGGAACTGATAAATACGATCGGGGATGCAGAGACGTTCGATGAGGTTGACCTTCTCGAACTCGGGATGTTTGTTGTACTCTTCTTCAATTGTTCCAAGTACTTCTTCTACAGCCTGATGATATTCAGGCTCTCCGGGGAAGCGGCGCTTCAAATCTTCCAGAACTAATTTTGCGTCCATAAATGTGTTGTTTGAGGGTTGATGATACAGTTATCACTGAATTGCGATGCAAAGATAAGCAAATTATCACCAACCGCCTACTTTTTTGAAAGAAAGTTTAGCAAAAATGGCAAATTACTTGCGATTTGTCAATAATTACGGGTTTTTTATGCAAAAAAGGGTTGCTTTTAGCTAACAAGTATGTTCTGTTTGCTTTCCAAGTGTGGGGCATCCCTTTTGGACGGGTGCTTGAAGACTTGGGCGGTTGGGCGCTGGACGAACGGTTTGTTCCTTTTGTTTTTGGGTTTATAGAAGGTTAAGGGGGTGGGGGAGTAGCGAAAATGATAAAAAAAGTGAATCAACCCTTATAAGTCGCAATTTATGCTTACCTTTGCTGCCAAATGGTTCACATTCGTATGAGATTTACACCTTATTATATATATATACTGCTTTTTCTTTGCCTGCCGTTGGCTTTGAAGGCACAGAACGAGGCTCCCAAACGAGAGACACGTGCCGTTTGGATCACAACGCTCAGTGGTCTCGACTGGCCGCATACCAAGGCCCTGTCGGATGCGACCCGTCAACGTCAGCAACAGGAATTGTGCCAAATTCTCGACCAATTGAAGGCGGTCAACATCAACACGGTGCTGCTTCAGGTGCGTGTTCGCGGGAGTGTTATCTATCCTTCGCAAATAGAGCCTTGGGATGTGGCGCTTACTGGGAGATACGGAAAAGATCCGGGCTACGACCCTTTGGCCTTTGCCATTGAGGAAGCACATAAACGTGGTATGGAGTTACATGCATGGATGGTTGCCATTCCTTGCTTCAAACAGTCCGTGGCCAAGAACATGGGTAATAAGAGTGTGCTGAGGACCCATCCGGAACTCTGCGTGCGACACAATGATATGTATTATCTGGATCCCGGATTGCCTGGTACGGCCGACTATCTGGTCAAGATCTGCCACGAGGTTGTCGACCGTTATGATATTGACGGGCTGCACTTCGACTATATCCGGTATCCGGAGGGCGCGAACAAATTTAATGATGCCGCATCCTACAAGCGCTATGGCAATGGCCGGTTGAAATCCCTTTGGCGTCGTGAGAACATGACTCATATTGTCCGGCGCATCTATAACGAAGTGCATGCCTTGAAGCCGTGGGTCAGAATGAGCAGTTCGCCTGTGGGCAAATATGCAGATCTGAGTCGTTTCAGTTCGCGTGGTTGGAATGCGCGCGACGCCGTACATCAAGATGCTGAAGGCTGGTTGCAAGAAGGCATTCACGACCTCCTTTTCCCGATGATGTATTTCGATGGCGATCATTTTTATCCTTTCGCTGCTGATTGGCAGGAGCAGTGTGGAGGTCGGCAGGTCGTTCCGGGTCTGGGTATTTATTTTCTGCATCCGCAAGAGAAGGATTGGTCGCTCAGCGTGATCCGGCGTCAGCTCCACTACCTGCGTCATCAGGGCTTAAGCGGGCAGGCCTATTTCCGCTCTCAATTCCTCACGGACAACACTAAAGGTCTCTACAATTTCCTTCATGATGATTTCTATGCCTTTCCTGCTTTGACTCCTGCATGCCCTTGGTTGGATCATGAAGCTCCCACCATTCCTCAAGATCTGAAGGTCGGTGTCGTTGATGACAACATCGGAGAACTTGCTTGGAGACCGTCTACAGATAACCTTCAAGGGGGTGTCCGCTATAATATCTATGCCTCCCATGAATGGCCTGTTGACATCTCCAAGGCGGAGAATCTCATCGCTGTTTCGCTCAAGGAAACTCGGTTCAGGTTCAACCGGCTCGCTGCTATCGGCTACTGCTTTGCTGTTACGGCGTTGGATCGTTGTGGCAATGAGAGTGGAGCTGTTCAACTCGCCGACGGTGTCAATAAGAGCACCGACCGTAAGCTGATTCTAAATAGCGATGGCCGTGTTGTCGCTTTCGTTGATCATCCTCTCTTCTCGAAGGTCAATACGAAGCTTGTGATGCCTAAGAAAATAAAACGTAAGAAGAGCAGGAAAAAGCGTATTTTTAGTTGATATAGGCTTTTTTTATAATGAGAGCAGTGGCTATCTTTCTTTCGGCGTTAATGCGTTTCACTCATAGAATCCTCTTCTCTGAACCCGTGCAGAGGAGAAGAACTTGTTTTAGCGGACTTTTCTTTCTCTTTGTTCCTCTTTGCCTTCATGCCCAAATTGTCCGGGACAGTGCCATTATTCAGGTTCAGAGTCATATACCCGATAGCATCCCTGGACGTAATATTGTCTCGCGCCACTTGAACTGGGTTCAACAAACGTTCTTGAGTCATTTCTTTGACAATACCGAAGTGCCAAACGATACCAACTACATGATTAAGCCTGGTGAGAAATTGCGCATTGGAACAAAGTTTAATATGACGGGTGCCAATATGACCCTCAACGGCTACCTCGACGACAACTATGAGTTCTCGATGCCACTGAATGCCCAAGCGAAAACATCCATAGGACTCAGTCTTTGTTATCGCGGCCTTTCGGTGGGCTTCTCGTTCAGTCCCCTGCATATCGGTGGCAAGAACCATGATATTGATTTCAGTCTGAGTGCTTATAACGACCGTTTCGGCGGCGATGTGATTTTCCATTCGGCAGAGACCTTCAGTGGTAAATTCAAGTGCGAAGACCTCTTGGACGAACCCCTAAATATCCCCAAGGGAAGCATCCGTCAAACCATCTACGGGCTCAACGGCTATTATGCTTTCCGTTGGAAGCGATTCGCGATGCCTGCGGTATTTGACCAATCATGGATTCAGCGCCGGAGTGCCGGTAGCGGTCTCTTGGGTGGGACGCTAATGCTCGTGGACATTCAGAAACTTGTCAACACAGATCCCGACCAACTCAAGTTCCGTCTTTTTTATGCGGCCATCGGTGGTGGCTATGGCTACAACTGGGTCAGCGCTCATCACTGGCTGATTCACTTCGATGCGATGCTTGAAGTCGTTCCTTACGTCTTTGGCAAGACCACCATTGGTACCGAGCGCAAACGTTTCCCCTATAAATGGCCACCAATCATGTCTGTCGGACGATTCGGCATTCTCCACTATTTCCATCGCTACTACGTGGGATTTAACATGAAATACAATGAGATCACCGTTGGACAGGCCGATGAGTTGCAGCTCAAGACCAACAAATGGAATATGTCTCTGTTCTTGGGGGTGAGGATATAGGTCTGGTTTGGGTGAGTTTTTAAGTTTTTAAGTTCTTTATTGCTCTCCGGTAAAACCTAAATGCCCTCAATGACGTATCCGAAGTGTCGATAAACCGTCATTTCGGATTCGTTTTTCAAAGAGTAAGCTCCCCTTTTGTCAAAGAGTGTTGATTCTTCGGGTGGAGATTCAGCCTTTTCAAGCAGCATCAGCCGATGCAAGCATGTCCATACGCATGAGGCTGAGCGTCTATACGTATGACGCTGAGCGACCCGTCGTTTGAGGCTGTGCGACCTGACGTGTGAGGTTGAGCGACCTGTCGCGTGACGCTGAACGACCAGTCGCATGACGCTGAACGACCAGTCGCATGACGCTGAGCGACCCGTCGTTTGAGGCTGTGCGACCTGACGTGTGAGGCTGAGCGACCTTATGCTGGAAGCTTTCGCCCTGACCATACTTTTGCGAGGACCCTTATAGTTTTCACCCCATACCTATATAGGTTTTTCCTCATAGCTATATAGCTTCTGCCCAAAACCATTAAAGGCTTTTGAAGAAGTCCGCTCCGTTCGTCTTCAAGAATTGAAAACGGGCGAAAACGGACATTGAAGATCCACCTTTGAGGTCAATCGCTATATTGTTCTA
>JAILCU010000085.1 GCA_024690405.1 Bacteroidales bacterium | reverse complement strand
ATGATAATCTGAGTGCGACGGTTGCGCTGGCGACCAGCCTCGGTGTCGTTGGTGGCAATGGGATTGTATTCGCCACGGCTGCCGGCGGTGAGGCGCTTGGGATCTACCCCATAGTTGTTCTGCAGCTCCTGCACCACACTGGAGGCACGCAAGGCGGCCAGATCCCAGTTGTTGCGGATGTTCTCGCGGCTGATGGGCACGTTGTCGGTGTTGCCTTCGATGAGGACGTCGTAGTCGCGATAGTCATTGATGATCTTGGCAATCTTGGAGAGCGTCTCGGCCGCACGTTCGCTGATCTGGTAACTGCCGCTCTTGTACAGCATGTTGTCGGCCAGCGAGATGTACACAACCCCTTTGAGCACCTGCACGTCAACCTCCTTCAGTTCCTCCTTCGAGAGTGAGCGGGTGAGGTTGTTGGTGAGCACCACGTTGAGGCTGTCGCTCTTGTCCTTGGCTTCAACCAACTGCTTGATGAACTTGTTGGAAGCGTTGATTTCGTCGACAAGTTTGGCAATATTGACGTTGCCCTGTTCCAGATTCTTGTCAAAGGAGCCTTGCAGTGCAGCGTAAGCCTTCTGCAACTTGGCATTTTCAGCCTTGGCATCGGCCAAACGTTCCTCGAGACTTTGAATGGTCACGCGGTTCTCTGCCAACTTGACTTGAGCGGCCTGGTATTCCGACTGCAACGTGTTGTAGTTGCCTTGCAACTCATTGAATTTCTTCTTGCTGGCGCACGAGGTCAGCAGAAGGCCTGCCGTAAGCAGGAGGATGATTTTCTTCATAGTTGTTCGGTTTTTGTGTGAATGAATAAATTTCGTTGTTAAGCAAGGTCCGCATAGACGTTCAAAAAACTCGCTGCGTCCCTTTTCGATGGCAAAGGAATAGTTTTCTGACAAAACCACCAAAAACTTACACCTTATTTATATTAAAACACGTTAAATATGCCTCATTTGTTAATGAAAGTCATCAAAAAGGACTACCTTTGAGCACAACTAACACACAAAATGATGAAGATTCACTATTTCTTGGCATGCTTTGCCGTCATGATGGCAAATGCCGCGGTTGTTAAAAGTCAGGACTATACATCAGTCGAACAGACAGAAATCAATACGTTGAACCAGACAACATCACGGTCGTGGGCAAGTGTTCACGACCCCTCCGTCGTTCATGCCTCAGGCAGCACCTATTATATATTAGGTTCCCACCGTGCCTTTGCGCGTTCGACCGACAATATGATCAGCTGGCAGTGGCAGGATAGCGGCAGCCTTTTTGGCACCGTCAACAGTAGTGGCAACGTGGTGGTCACCGATTTCTCCCAGGCTTTCTCCGTCAACCAGACCAAGAAAGTCAATGCCCTTGTCAACGGCACCGTGCAGGAAGTGGATTTCGGCACTTACGATGCAGCGGCCTGGGCCCGTTCCGATGATTCCGGATGGAATATCGGTGGCAATCTATGGGCGCCCGACATCATTTGGAATCCCACGATGAAGAAGTGGTGTATGTACATGAGTGTCAACGGCGTCGCGCATCACTCGGTGATTGTGCTGCTGACGTCCAACCTGATTACCGGTCCTTACGTCTATCAGGGTCCGGTCACTTTCTCCGGCTTCCTTAACGGAACAAATAGTTACATCAACTGGAAGAAGACAGACCTCGAACTCGTCATCGGCACACAAACGACTCTGCCTGCCCGCTACAACAAAGGAGACACCTGGAACTGGGGCCAGTACTGGCCTAATGACATCGACCCTTGTGTCTTCTACGACGATGATAACCAGTTGTGGATGAGCTACGGTTCGTGGAGCGGCGGTATATTCATGCTGAAACTTGACCCCACCACGGGACTGCGCGATTACACGGTCACTTATCCCATTGCTACCGAGAACGGCGGCCGCCCGGTCACCGACCCCTATTTCGGCAAGCGTATCGCCGGCGGTTACTATTCCAGTGGCGAAGCTTCCTACATTCAGAAGATCGGCGACTACTATTACCTCTTCATGAGTTATGGCGGACTTGAGTCCACCGGCGGTTATGAGATCGCCATTTTCCGTTCCGAGAACCCCGACGGACCCTATCTTGACGCGCAGAACCTCGACGCTTTCTACAATGGTCGCGGCTGGCTTAATTATGGACCGAATCAGGAGACGATTGGCGGCACTCGTCCCTTCGGCGCTTATGCCGACTGGGCTTTCATGACCGTGGGTGAATTGGCGCAAGGTCACAACAGCGCCATTGTTGACGACAAAGGACGTGCGTTCATCGTGTATCATACGCGTTTCAATGACGGTGGTGAAGGACATCAGGTGCGCACCCATCAACTCTTCCAGAACCAGCAGGGCTGGCTCTGCGCCGCTCCCTTCCAGTTCGATGGCGAAGAGGACACCGATGCCACGCTGGCTGCCGGCTGCCGTTACACCGCTGATGAGATCGTCGGAGAGTACGAGGTGCTCATTCACCGCTACAGACTCGACCATGCCAACCGCGAGTGTGTCACGCCTATTCATCTCACCCTGAATGACGAGGGACGTGTCACCGGGGACCTCTCCGGTTCCTGGTCGATGACAGACGGCACGGCTTATATCAAGATCGTGGCCGGAGGTGTCACTTACAATGGTGTCGTCGTTCAGCAACAGGTTGACGGTACGAACTACAAGGCTATCTGTTTTACAGCTATGGCCAACACGGGCGTCAGTATCTGGGGTTGGAAGATGGAACCTCAGTCAGCCATCGCCTATGCTTACAAAAACTACACGATCCCCGTCCGTAACAACTCAACCGTCAACAAGAACCTCTCCCTTGGAGGTGGTGAATACTATGGTGCTGTCGTGGAGTGGGAGTCCTCTGAACCCGACGTCATCTCCAACACGGGTAAGTATAACCCCACCGATACCAATGTCTCTGTAACCCTCACGTGTCATATCCGTTGTGGCAAGTATACATTTGATCGTGAGTATACCGTAACTGCAGCCCGGGCCAGCGAACTCAGTGGCGATGCCACCTCGGGCATTATGGCTTACTACGACTTTGATGAAAAGCCCACCTGCAACCGCTATAATGCAGAGCAGACGGCTGCTTACAGCCACATCGGCAGTTCCACTCCTTCACCCGTATTGATTGAGGATAACGACCGCTTCGGACAGGTCGTGTATCAGTATGAAGGTGCTTACCGTGCCAACAGTTATGTGCGTTGCACGAACCCGTTGGCCGGCCTCACCGATCTCGAAGGATTCACCATCTCGCTTTGGGTGAACCGGGCAAATGCCGACGACCTCACGGGTACCCTATGGGCCTTCACCGACAAGATGGGACATTTAACCTCCGTGGCAGAGCGTCTTTTCCTCACAGGCAACGCCTTCGTGGGATTCGAGCGGGGTGAGAACAACTTCAGCATCAATAATCCCGAAAATGTCACGACCAATTATATCAAGGCCGGCACATGGTCTCTTGTGACCCTCGTCGTGTCGAAGGAAGATGGCGTTCTCCTTTATGTTGATGGCGTACGTAAATCCCATAAGACTTTTGAGTCCACGGCAGGCAGCGGTTCCAGTGCTGCCCAGTCGGCAAAACTCTTTGATTACCAGCATGTGCTCGACTTCATCTCCACGGCCGGTTATCTGCAGTTAGGCACAGGTTCGGGCTATGGCTCTGCCGAGGCTTGTTTCGACGATCTGCTCGTCTATAACCGTGCCCTCTCTGCTGCCGACGTACGTGCCCTCAACACCCTGCTGAACCGTGTCAACGACTTGACGCCTGAAGGTACTGGCGTCGAAGGCGTCGTTTCAGCCTCGCCTTCATTCTCCAATTTCATCTACGATCTCTCGGGTCGGCAGATGCCCGCAGCAACAACACTTCCTCGTGGCATATATATCATTAACGGCAAGAAGGTTCTTGTGAAATAGAGTGCATTAAAAGCCGAAAGGCTCGTCATACAAAAAAGCGCCATTGGTTGTCCTGAACAATCAATGGCGTTTGCATATCTCCCTTTCTGGTGATGCGTTTTAAAGCCTTTTCATTCTACATGAGACATTAATCCCTCAGCCATGTACCATCCCTTGCCTTTGATTTCTTTCCACACTCGGGGCGTGAGACCTGCACCGTCATAGGCAGTGCCCTCGCGTGCAATGGCCTCACGAATCTGAGTGGACGAAATATCTATTAACGGGGTATTGACAAGTCTGACCCCTGCGGGCAGTTGCGCTTCATCAATCTCGAATCCAGGCCGGGGGTAGATGATGATGCGGTGATGCCGCAGAATCTCGTCGGAACGGTACCATTGCGGGAAGCGGTGCCAGTTGTCGGCGCCGATGACGAGGACGAACTCTGCTTGCGGGTAGGCTTCGCGGAGTGCCTCGAGGGTATGGACCATATAAGAGGGACGAGGAAGATGGAATTCAAAATCGCTCACCCGCAGGTGGCGCTTTCGTCCGATGGCCAGTCGCGTCAGATGCAAACGCGCATCATCGTCCAGCAGACCGATGGCTGGTTTTAAGGGGTTCTGTGGTGAGACCAGAAACCATAGTTCATCGACGACGCGGTGGCGTACTAACCATTGACCGAGGCGGATGTGCCCGGTGTGAATGGGGTTGAAACTACCTCCGTAGAGTGCGATGGAGATTGGCATAAGCGCAAAATATAGCCCCTTCTGTCGTCCTTGGGGGGAATCCTGGTTCTTAGGATTGAGTTAGAGGACACTTGAGGAACTCTGTGATGACGTTGTAAGCCTCTTTCTTGGCGTTTTCGAGGTCCTCGTTGACAACAATCCGGTCGAAGCGCGGGGCAAAGGACAGTTCGTAGGCGGCGCGGTCCAGACGTTGCCGGATCACTTCGGGCGCATCGGTGGCTCTTCCTTCGAGGCGTCGGCGCAATTCCTCGATGCTGGGGGGCTGTATGAAGAGGCTGAGGGCGCGCTCGCCAAAATACTCCTTGAGGCGCATGCCCCCGTGGACGTCCACATCGAAGATGACGTTCTCGCCCGCTTCCAGCTGTTTCTCCACTTGCGCTTTGAGGGTGCCGTAGTAGCGGTCGGTATAAACCTCCTCATACTCGATGAAATCGTTGGCAGCAATATGAGCACGGAATTCTTCGGGGGTAAGGAAGAGGTATTCTACGCCATGACGTTCCTGTCCGCGAGGGGCGCGGGTGGTGGCTGACACCGAAAAGGCGAGGTTGAGCTCTTTGCGCGGCATAAGGCTGTTGATGATCGTGCTCTTGCCGCTGCCGCTGGGAGCACAGAAGATGATGACTTTACTCATAAGTTGGGTCTCCGTGATGGTTGAACGTACTCTTCGTACTATGAATATGAAAGATAGAAACCGCGAACGGGTACCTCTTACATTACGTTGAGAACCTGTTCCTTGATCTGCTCGAGCTCGTCCTTCATCTTCACGACAATATTCTGCATCTCGGCGATGTTGGACTTGCTGCCGGTCGTATTGATTTCGCGTCCCATCTCTTGGGCGATAAAGCCGAGTTTCTTACCCTGTCCGTGGCCGCTTTCCATCGTTTCGGTGAAATAGCGGAGGTGGTTGGCCAGCCGCTGCTTCTCTTCGTTGATGTCGAGTTTCTCGATGTAGTAGATCATCTCTTGTTCGAGGCGGTTCTGGTCGACTTGCACTTCGGGGATGGCCTGGAGACCCTCAACGATGCGGCTGCGGATCTTCTCCACCCGGGCTTTTTCGAAAGGCTCGATTTGAGCGAGCAAGGCCGTGATGTTGGCGATCTTTTCGGCGAATTTCTTTTGTAGTGCCGCACCCTCCTGGCGGCGGAAGTCCATCAGGGCCTGGATCGCTTTGGCCGCCACATTGCGGGCTACCGCCCATTCCTCGTCGGTGAGTTCCACCACCTCGGAGCGCGTCAGCACGTCGGGCAGACGCAGCAGTGTGGGGAACCACTCCTCTTCGGGCTCGTCGATGTCGAATTCGTCAGCGATACTGCGGATCTGTTCGATATAACCTTTGAGAACAGAGCGGTTGATAGGTGTTGCCGCATTCTCGTCGTCGCGTTCGATGTAGAGGCTGAAATCCACTTTGCCGCGCTCGAGTTGCTGGGAAATCATGCCGCGCAGTTCCATCTCCTTCTCGCGGTAGATAGGAGCGATGCGCGTCTGCAGGTCGAGCGCCTTGCTATTGACCGATTTGATTTCGGCCGTTATCTTTTTGCTGCCGTACTCGGCTGAAGCCTTGCCGTAGCCAGTCATGGATAAGATCATAATATAGCGGTTTATTGTTTTTAGCGGTGCAAAGTTACGCAAAAAAGTTGAATGCTCCTCATTTTGATGGACAGTTTTCAAAAAAGGCTCTTAATTTATGTCCTTGGGAGTGGCAGGACAGGGTCCTGAAGAAACGCTTCGGCGCATGCTCCGTGGAATGGACGTTCTTTTTGGGGGTGATCGTAGGAACGGGAATTGCATCAAGGTATGGTCGATCGTTTTTAGTGCCCGGGAGAACGTGGTAAGCTCTTCTTATAGGGGAAAGTTGCGTTATTTTTTCCTAAACCTGCGAGAATGACAATACTTTTTTATACCTTTGCCGCGAAATAGCAACTGATATGGCTTGTATCCTACATATTGAAACAAGTACAAAGGTCTGCTCTGTAGCCGTAACAGAGGATGCGCACGTCATTTTTGAACAGACCGATGCAGAGGGTCCTAACCACGCTGTCCGGTGCGGTGTCTTTGTCGGTGAGGCCCTGAGCTTTGCCGAGAGTCATGCCATCCCCTTGGATGCCGTGGCCGTGTCTGAAGGTCCCGGCAGTTATACAGGATTGCGCATCGGAGTGTCGATGGCCAAAGGGGTGGCTTATGGCCGACAGGTTCCCCTGGTGGCTGTTCCTACGCTGGAACTGCTGTGCGTACCGGTGCTGCTCTATCACGACGAGATCCCCGATGAGGCGCTGTTCGTTCCCATGATTGACGCCCGCCGGATGGAGGTCTATGCTGTTGTTTACGACAGGGCCTTGCATCCTTTGCGTCCGGTGCAGGCGGATGTCGTGGACAACGACACCTATCGTGAATGGTTGGATCGGGGACCGGTATATTTCTTTGGCGACGGTGCTGAGAAGTGCCGCAAGGTCATCACGCACCCCAATGCCCGTTTCATCGAAGGAATCGCGCCTTTGGCAAAACACATGTATCCTTTGGCTGCAAGGGCCTTGAGCAAGGACCAGACGGTGGACACCGCCTACTTCGAACCCTTCTATCTGAAGGATTTCGTGGCCACGAAACCGAAGGATATCCTTAGGGCGCAGACCAAGAAGGAAAGCACCTCCTCCAACAGTTGACGCCCCTAAAGCCGATAGCGGCACCGGGGCCGCACCGTAAGCGAGTAGAAGAACGCAACGATTAACGAACCCAAAAACTCACCCCTCCTCCTAATATGCTCTACAACACCCAAAGAGAGAAACTCTTATTGCCCGAATACGGACGAATGATTCAGCAGATGGTTGACATCTGCATGGAAATTGCCGATCGCAAACAACGTCAGCGGTGTGCCGAATCCATCGTGGCCGTTATGCAGACGATGAAACCTGAAGTGCGTCAGATGCCTGACTATGTGCATAAGCTGTGGGATCAGCTGGCAATCCTCTCTAACTATCAGTTGGACATCGACTATCCCTTTGAGGTGGTTAAACCCGAGGATATCGAGTCCAAGCCTAAACCTATGAAGTATCCGATGCAGCGTATCCGTTACCGGCATTATGGTCATTTCACTGAGGAATTCATGCGTAAGCTCAAAGAGATGCCGGAAAGCCCCGAGCGCGACGAACTCACCTCGATGATGGCGAACTACATGAAACGGAGCCTTTATAATTATAATCGCGATGCCATGGATGAGCGCAAGGTGCGGATGGATCTCGAAAACTATTCTGATGGCACTGCCTGTCTGCCCGAAGACTTCCGCTTCTCGTCCGTCAGCAATGGGCATCTGCCAGGACATGTTGCTACGGGTAAGAAAAAGAAGAAAAGGAACTGATGGAAAAAGGATGCCTGGCGAGAGGGGCGCGCGGAGCGCGAATGAAGAATGGCGCGCGGAGCGCGAATGAAGAATGAAGAATTTACAAGTCCTCTTGAACGCTAATCTCTCATCTCTCATCTCTTAAACCGCGCGCCCTGCTCGCAACTCTCCCCCTAGGGGGAGACGGAGGGGGCTGACTCCTAAACTCGCGAGCTCCGCTCGCCCCCCCTCGGGGACCGAATGGGGGGCCACCCCTTAAACTTTTAAACCGCAGCCGAAACTGAGCTAGCGAAAGTTGAGTCATCTATTAAAGATAGGAAATTGAATTCATTCAAGATTGAAGGAGGCCATCGCCTCGCAGGACAAATTGAGCCGCAGGGCGCCAAGAACGAGGCGCTGGAAGTTTTGTGTGCCGTTTTGCTCACCGATGAGCCGGTGCGTATTTCGAATATCCCGGATATTGCCGACGTCAACAACCAGATCGCTCTGCTTGAAGAAGTCGGCGTAAAAGTGACGCGGCATACGAAAGGCGACTATACCTTTCAGGCCGATGCGGTCAGTCTCGACTACCTCGAGAGCGATGAGTTCCTCTCGCGGGCAGCGCGCCTTCGCGGCAGCATTATGTTTGTAGGCCCGCTGCTGGCTCGCTACGGCCGCGCCCTCGTGTCCAAACCTGGCGGCGACAAGATCGGACGCCGGCGCGTGGACACTCATTTCCTTGGCATGCAGAAACTCGGTGCTAAATTTCACTACGATATAGACCGGGGCGTTTTTGAAATGTCTGCCGAGGGCTTGAAGGGGGCTTATATGCTACTCGATGAGGCCTCGGTGACGGGCACGGCTAACATCATCATGGCTGCCGTCCTGGCCTCTGGAACGACCACCATCTATAATGCCGCTTGCGAACCTTATATCCAGCAGCTCTGCCGGATGCTCAATCGTATGGGGGCGCATATTGAAGGCATCGCGTCCAATCTGCTCACCATCGTGGGCGTCGGCTCGCTCCATGGCACGGAGCATCGCATCCTGCCTGATATGATCGAAGTCGGATCGTTCATCGGAATGGCTGCGATGTGCGGCGATGGCATCCTCATAAAAAATGTCAGCTACGACGACTTGGGCATCATTCCTTACACCTTCCGGCGCCTCGGCATCTCCGTGCAGCGAAGGGGGGATGATCTCTACATACCTTGTCACGACCACTACGAGATAGAATCCTTCATCGACGGTTCGTTCATGACTTTCAGCGACGCGCCGTGGCCGGGCCTCACTCCCGACCTGCTCAGCGTGCTGCTGGTAGTAGCCACGCAGGCCAAGGGTTCGGTACTCATTCATCAGAAGATGTTTGAGAGCCGTCTGTTCTTCGTGGATAAACTCATTGATATGGGAGCCCAGATCATCCTTTGCGATCCGCATCGCGCCGTTGTCGTTGGTCACGACCATCAGATCCGTCTCCGTGCCAATCGTATGACTTCGCCTGACATTCGTGCCGGTATCGCCCTCCTGATTGCGGCGATGAGTGCCGAAGGGATAAGCACGATTAGCAATATCCAGCAGATTGATCGCGGCTACGAGGACATCGAAAGGCGTTTCAATGCTTTGGGGGCGTGCATCACGAGAATCGATGATTGTAGTCTTTGAAAGAGATGATTCGAGAGGAAGAGGTATATAAGATTGGTATGATTACCCGTACGCACGGCGTGCGCGGAGAAGTGGCGATGCAGTTCACTGACGACGTCTGGGACCGGGTAGAGGCTGACTATCTGTTCTTGCGCCTGGATGGTCTGCTGGTACCTTTCTTTCTCGAAGAATGGCGCTTCCGTTCCGATACGACGGCGCTGCTGAAGTTCGACGGCGTGGATGATGCGAACGCTGCTTCGGGAATCGTCGGGGCAGAGGTGCTTTTCCCAAAGGCCCTCACACCCGAGGACGTGGATGAGGAAGAACTGACGTGGCAGCACTTCACGGGCTTCGAGGTATGGCAGTTGGGACCTGACGCTGACGCCGGAAAAGCCAGGCTCCTGGGGACTGTGGACTGCGTCCAGGACCAGACCGCTAACGTCCTCCTTGAGATTGCTACGCCCCAGGGAGGTAGTATTCTGATTCCCGCCCACGAAGACTTCGTTCTGAACGCCGACCATCAGTTGCGGCATTTATATGTCGATGTGCCAGACGAACTGTTGACATTAAACGATTCATAAAATTCTAAAGGTCTGCATACAGATTTCTCCGCTTTCAAGACATGAAAGAAGAAAAAGTAAAGAAACAAATTGCCATTCTCGGTTCTACGGGAAGTATTGGCACGCAAGCCTTGCAGGTGATTGCGGCTCATGCCGATCTCTTCGAGGCGCGTGTGCTTACGGCCAACAACCGCTGGGAACTGCTGGCCGAGCAGGCACGCCGGTTCATTCCGGCTGCCGTTGTCATTGCCAACGAGGCGCATTACGAGAGCCTGCGCGACGCTTTGTCCGACCTCCCTGTTGCGGTGTATGCCGGTGCCGATGCCTTGTGTCAGGTCGTGGAAGGCACAGAGGTGGATATGGTGCTGACCGCGATGGTGGGCTTCGCTGGCCTTCCGCCTACGATTGCTGCCATTCGGGCGGGTAAACCGATTGCCTTGGCCAACAAGGAGACCATGGTCGTGGCCGGCGAACTCATCAACGGCCTGTGCCGTAAGTACCAGGTGCCTATCCTGCCCGTCGATAGCGAGCACAGTGCCATCTTCCAGAGCATTATGGGAGAGCAGAGTGCCATCGAGAAGATTATTCTTACGGCCTCCGGCGGACCCTTCCGCACGTACTCCCTGGAGCAGTTGGAGACGGTGACTCCTGCGATGGCGCTGAAGCATCCCAATTGGGAAATGGGCGCCAAAATCACCATCGATTCGGCTTCGATGATGAACAAGGGGTTTGAGGTGATTGAGGCCAAATGGCTTTTCGGCGTAGAGCCCGAACGTATTCAAGTCGTTGTCCATCCGCAGAGTGTTGTACATTCGGCTGTGCAGTTTGCCGACGGCGCCGTCAAGGCTCAACTCGGCGTGCCTGACATGCGCGTGCCCATTCAGCTGGCTTTCTCTTTCCCGCAGCGTCTGCATAGCGATTTCGACCGTCTCGACTGGTACGCTATGCACGACCTGACCTTCGAACGCCCCGACACTGATCGCTTCCGTTGTCTGGCGTTAGCCTACGAAGCCCTGCGTCGTGGCGGCAATATACCTTGTATCGTTAATGCAGCCAACGAAATCGTCAACCGTGCCTTCCTCGAAGGCCGCTGCCGTTTTCTTGAGATGGCTGAGGTGATAGCCAATACGATGCAGCATGCTACCTTCATCGCAGAACCCACCTACGAAGACTATCTCGCAACAGATGCGGAGGCAAGACGAATAGCGGATAATTGTATCAATCATTGAAGTTTCGTATATGCATAATGCTCAGATTATAGGACCTTTAATTGTCTGGTGGTCAAGGCCTGGTGCTCGACCTCCGGTCGCTTGACCCTTCAAGAAGTTTCAGGTTTCAAGTTCTTAAACCGCGCTTTAGCGCACCTTAAACTCTTACGCTCGGCAACCCTAAGGGTGACGCTTCTATGAGCGAAGCGAGTCTGAAGAACTCTTAAACTCTTAAACTTTTAAACTTTAAACTTTAAACTTTTAAACCTGCTAGCTTTGCTCGCCCCTTAAACTTTAAACATTAAACTTTAAACTTTTAAACCGCAGCCAACGGCTGCCAATATTAAAAACATAAAATCATTCCATGAGCGTTTTTTGGATTAAGACTTTTCAACTTCTTCTCTGCTTTGCCCTTTTAATTGTATTACACGAGGGCGGTCACTTTTTCTTCGCCAAACTCTTTGGCGTCCGCGTGGAGAAGTTCTTCATGTTTTTCGACTGGAAATTTCATCTCTTCTCCACCAAGGACAAGTGGTTTGCCCGCCTGTTCCCGAAATTGGCGAAGAACGAGACGGAATACGGCATCGGCTGGATTCCCCTTGGCGGTTATGTCAAGATTGCGGGCATGATCGATGAGAGCATGGACACCGAACAGATGCAGCAGCCGGTGCAGGACGAT
>JAILCU010000073.1 GCA_024690405.1 Bacteroidales bacterium | reverse complement strand
AAAAAAAAAGTTTTTGCGAAAACAAGTTCCACGTTCCACGAAACGCCCGAAACCCGCATAGATAAAGGGTTTTGAGAGATTGAAAGTTCCACGGAAGTTCCACGGAAGTTCCACAAAGTTACACGGGGATGGGGTGGATTTTCGCGGTCACACTCTGTTACCCTTTCAGGGTTTTGTTGCAGCGCGCTGACGTAGCAAGGGTCCTTCGAGCGTGTAGCGTCCCATTGCCCAGGCATACACCCCAGCCTGTGTTCTGTCGCCTTCTGTGGGCTGTTTCAGCCATACGAAACTTCAGCATTTTATCTCTGTACACAAACTTACTTGACGTGCCCGGGGGGCGGCAGCGGTTCTGTATTCCCGGAAATAGCGGGTTAAAAACGCTGCCATTCTTGCAGCGGGCAGGAAAGGGCCGGGCGACAATAGAGCACTACGGCCGGCCTGCGTGTAACTTTGTGTGTCTTTGTGGAACTTCCGTGGAACTTCCGTGTAACTTCTCTTCTTCGGAATCCCTTTATCTATGCGGGTTTCGGGCGTTTCGTGGAACGTGGAACTTGTTTTGATGAAAAGTATTTTTTTGCAATCGTAGCATCGGCGGTGTTGGCATTTGGTTGTATGAAAAGATGATTTGATGCAACTGCATCAATTTGCGCTCGGGGATTTTTGAGCGTATGTATAGGATCGCACAGCCTTTTACATATCGTCGTATCCCCGCTTACGTATAGTCGCTCAGCCTCACACGTCAGGTCGCACAGCCTCACACGTCAGGTCGCACAGCCTCAAACGACGGGTCGTTCAGCGTCATGCGACAGGTCGTTCAACCTCATGCGTATGGACGTGCATGCATTGGTTGATGCTGCTTGAAAAGGCTGAATCACCACCCGAAGAACCAACACTCTTTGACAAATGGGGGCTTACTCTTTGAAAAACGAATCCGAAATGACGGTTTATCGGCACTTCGGATACGTTATTGGGGACATTTAGATTTTTACCGGACAGCAATACTTAAGAATCAAAAACTCAAGAGCTCAAAAACTTAAAATCTCAAGAACTCAAAAACTAACCTCTACTTATATTGCTTGATGAACTGGCGGTATTCATCGCAATTGGAGACGAAAGTGGAGATTTGACCTTCGTTCTGGCGCTCAAAGTCGACGAGGGCAGCAAAGGCTGCGTACTGTTGAGATGCGGGATTAGAGATCCAGCGGTAGGAACTGCTTGCTTCATCCCATTCATGAGAATGCCACTTGTCGGAGTTGAGATAGCAGTAGGCCAGGGCAAAGAGGGCCCGTTCACGCAGGTGGAAATCCTTGCTCTTCGCGGCTTCCTTCAAGAGACTGACAGCCTTTTTGCCCAAGTACTCCAATTCAAAGTGATCTTCATAAATCCAATCAAGGGCACGGGTCTTGCTCTCATTGGCAAGGAACCAGCAGTCGCCAGTGACGTCGAGTTGTGCATACCGCACCGCAAGGTCGTAGCAGCGTTGCAGGCGCAGATTACCCTTAAGTACATTGAGTCCGGCCTCCTTTGCCATCATCTCCTTGGCGATGGCCAGTTTAGGATTAAAGGTGAGGGTCGGTTTCTGATCACCCCACACCTGTGCATCGCTTAGCCACTGCCGTTTAATCCAGGGTTCTACGGTCCACTTACGGAGTACAGCATAAGGCTCATAACTGGTCTCGGCATAGAACGAGACAGGAACTTTCTCTACCCATTTAGCAGCCTCTTCCCACTTACCTTCGTGCATGTATTTGGTGCCGATGTAGTCGTTCATGGCATCCTTTTCCACCGTAACTTGTGATTTAATCAGACGGTCAAGGTTCGTGTCGGAGGGAGTATCGACGTAAGCCACGTATTTAATGGCATTCTCCACGCCGAGGGAATCAAGGGCAAAACTGAAGCCCGAATAATCGTAAGCACTCATGAGCGCCAGACATTGAATCTGACGTCCTGCAGCCATATATCGGGGCTTGAGAACCTGATCAATGGTACGGTCGATGTCTCTGTAGAACTTTTTGTCACCATTCTCATCCACGAAACCGCCCATCCATTCCAATTCCTGAGCGACGAAGTCGTCGTACTCTTTGTTAAGAGGTTGGGTAGCACATTGGATGTAGAAATTGATGGAACGTGGCACATCGTTCAACTGATCGGCCCCATCCATTTTGAGGGCGGCAGCGATGTCCGTGGCAGCCTTCTGTTTGTCACCATAGAGATATTCGAGCCATGCTTTAGCCGTCTGCCAGAGCGCGGGGTTCTTCGTTTCATTATTCGCCACGGCCCTTCCGCAAAGAGCAATCATCTCCTTGGCTTCCGTCTCCTTAATATCACGTATGAAGAGTTTGCCGCCCCCTTCGTCATGATTGGCGTCGAGCGCCTCCTGGGCATTGTTCACGAAATCCTGCAGCAGGAACGGCAGGACGGCAGCATTGGGGTCGCGGTTGTACTCACGGGTGATAGCCTCGCAAGAGCGCAACTGATAGTATTGCGTCATCAGACTATTCCAATCACTCTGCTCGGCAAAGATGGTGCCAGACTCCGCATAGTGTCCAGTATGATAGAGGGCGCCGGCATAGATGTTCTTCATCATCTCCTTATAGACAGACTCGATGAACTGACTGGCCGTCTCCTCCCAGAATTTAATGTTTTCCTCGTGGCGGCCAAGGAGCATGTTGCAGCGCATGAACAACAAGGCATGCTGACTGCGCAGACGCGTCTTGAGTTTCGAGGAGGCATAAAGCCGAATGTTTGTGATGGTGCGATTCCGCTCGTCGAGTTCCTCTTTAGTGGGGTAGTCCCATTGATCTCCGCTGATATCGTTGCAGACATCAACATACACCTCGAGGTGCTTGACATAAGAGGCCATCAGCACATCATTCTTGGCATTGGCCGCCTCCATCACCTCGTCGGCCTGGAACCAGAAGTATTTATCGGCCGGCAATCCGAGATAGGCTTTCCAATTGTCACGCGTGATTTTGTTGACGCGTTCGCTAAACGTTTCTCCGTCGCAGACTCGGAAGAGATACCAGTTGTGGGTATCCACCCAAATGCAAGCAAACATGGGCAAAGCCATGAATGCCAAAAGGCTAATGACAATAAATCGCTTCATATTCTTCGGGTTTATATCGGTGAATATTATCTTTATCAAGGTGATAGGTCAAAACGAGGTTGGCGAGGTCGGGGCGTTTGCGCTCCAGCATCTCTTTGACGGCAAGGATCTCTTCGGCCGCAACGGTGTGCTCGACATGCACACCATAGATGGTGCGCTGCCAGCAATAGACGGGATAAGCAGCCGCCAAGGGGAGGTCGTAACGATCGAGATAACGGACATAGGGCTGTACATCGCGGCGGTCGAGTACAGGGTTGCGCTGCTCAAATTTGCGCGGGTCACCGGTATTATACACCATCAGCACGCCATAATCTACAGGGGGCGGAGCCATAGCAAGTTGGTGCAGACGAATGGTAGCCGACAGACGCAAGCCCTCATGTTCCGTGAGAGACCGCACTTCCTGAAGGAACTCATAGAAGAAATGACGGCTGCGGTCAGTATAGTCGCAGTCAATCTGTATCTCTTCGACGCCTTTGATGTCGTGCGTCTCGTTCATCTGCAGGACGCGCCGCACCAATTTCTGTGCCAATCCCTCATGAGTCTCATGCATGCAATCCTCCGTAATAAATATGGTAGGCACGATGTTAAGCCCCTCAGGCGGTGTCTGGCGGAAAGCGATGGTAGCATTTGGCATTGGTTCGCCGTCTCGCATCACAACATCGAAGTAGCGGCAATAGACTCGGTGGATGTCATGACGCTGCAGGAAAGCCTGTTCAGTGGAATCCAGACGCCATTCCGTGCGCCAATAGTAGACTGCATTCTCGTCGGCCAAAGATTCCCTTTGGCGACAGCCGCCCATCACCACGGGGAGCAGCACCACGAGGCACAATACATACGCTTCGCACTTGAAAAAAAGTCTGGCCATCATACGGTTCTTTCACGGCTTTTACGCGGACAAAGATAACCATTATCAATTAAAGAGAAGAAAGAAAAAGAGAAAAAAAGATAAATTCAGCACATAAAGAGGCTTTTATCTGCTAAAAAGTGAACGCAAAATGTATTTTGTGTACCTTTGCACCGTAAAGCTCCCATCCACGTGACAACCAATCATTATCTCTACAATCTGATTGCCGAAGGCGAACACCAACAGCAGGACTTCAAATACAAAATAGTTGATGCACCCAAGCTGGCCCGTTCCGTTTCAGCTTTTGCCAATACCGATGGCGGACGCCTGCTCATTGGTGTGCGCGACGACGGTTCCATCCATGGTGTGCGCTCCGAAGAAGAGATTTATATGATGCACGCTGCCGCCTACCAGTTCTGCACACCCGCACCGACGATACAATTCGAAACACTCCACGTCCCAAAAGAGCCTCAGGGCGGACCTTTGCGCACGATCGTCATCTGCACCGTGATGCCTTCGGAAATGAAACCAGTGTTTGCTCTGGAAGCAGAAGGAGAGAGAAAGCAGAGTATCACGGACAAAACATGCATTCCGAGGAGTGTAGGAACAGCAAGAGAGAAAGAGAAGCCTTTAAGGCTGAACACATCCCAGCGGACAGCCTATATCCGCATAGCCGATGAAAACATTGTTGCCTCCCCTGTACATCTGGCCATTTGGCGGCAAGAGACCAAACTCCGCGGCGAAGCCTACGGCGATACGCCTGACGAACATCAGCTTTTAGCCACTCTCGGCGCACATTCTGAGGGCATTGCACTCAATCCATTGGTGAAAGCCACAGGCATCAAACGCCCTTTATGTATCACCCTATTAGCCCGTTTCATTCGCTTTGGTTTAACCCGCATGACCCGACGTGAACAACAATGGATATTTCTCCCGGGATAGAGGCGAGGTACGAGCTTTTGTCCCGCTCCTTTCATGAGGGCATATAATCACCCCGCGCCAGCCCATTTCTCAGCTTACACCTGCACATGCAAGCATATTTCGTCCGACGGCACGATCAAATCCTAAAAAAAGAGAGATGGATCCATCTCTCTTTCATTTTACTTATCATTTTCCTCTTTTCGGCTTTTGCGAACTTCACTTGGTGTAACTCCAAACCTTTTCTTGAAGATCGCAGAGAAATGGGAAACATTTTTGAAGCCCACATCGAAACAGGTGTCTGTAACCCGATTCCCACGCTTCAGGAGCTCGAACGATGCTCTTAAACGGCGGTCCGTAAGCCATCGCTCAGGGGATAACGCACTCATCTTCTTGAAATCACGCTTGAAGGTTGAAAGGCTACGCCCTGAAGCTTTTGCAAATTCACTCATCGACATATCACTTCTGAAGTTCCTCTCCATGAAGTCCTCCAAAGCGATTTTTTGTACCTGAGCACCATTGATTACAAGGTCGGCCATAACTAAAATGTCTTATCAGTGAATACTAAAATTACGTTGCCCGAGATAGTTTTTCTCAACTTGCGTTGCAAAGTTACGTTATTCAAAATCATGGGCGTTTGTTTTACGGACCAAAATCATAAAATCACATGTTTTTGTGCCTAAAATAAGCCGCTTAGGTCTTCTAAACAATACAAAACGTTAAATAATCATTTTTTTAGATTAAGGATAAAAAGATTTTTGTAATTTTGCACAGACAGAATCCCCAAAATATTTTTATATGAGACGATTTGCCTTTAAGATGTTTCTCAAACCCGGTTTTGAAGAAGAGTACGAAAGACGCCATGCTGCGCTATGGCCGGAATTGAAAAAGGGTATCAAAGATGCAGGCGTGAGCAATTACAGCATCTATTGGGACCGCGATACGAATATCCTCTTCGGCTATCAGGAGATAGAAGGAGAACAGAGTTCGCAAGATATGGGTGCTGACGAAACTACTCAGCGTTGGTGGAACTACATGAAAGACATCATGGAAACGAATCCTGACAATAGCCCTGTCACTATCCCCATTCAAGAGGTATTTCACCTGGATTAGAGGATGAGTTTTTGAATTTGTGAGTTCTTAAGTTTTTGAGTGCAGAGTAAGGGGATGATGCTCTGTGAGTGAAATTCGCAAGGCTATATCATAAAGGATGCTCCATACATAGAGAATATACGAACTTAAGAATTTATATACTTAAAAGACTTGAGGATGAAAGACTGAAGAGCTCAATCCTTCACGACATGTGTCCCTAACGCAAAAGACTTCTCGAGATTACCGGTACCATTCATGTTGTCAGTCTTGGCTGAGATATCGTCAAGGTGGTTGATGAGTTCTGCCTCGGGAGTACAGGGCACAACAGGCGAACCGAACTCGAGTCGTCCGTGGTGAGCGAGGACGCAATGTACAATGCGCTTGATTTCCTCCGCGTCGATACCCCGACGTTCCAATTCGCTATGAAGTTTGTGAGCGCCGATATAGATATGTCCGAGCAAGTACATATCCTCCTGTCCTTCACCGGCACGATTGTACTCATATACTTTGCCATAGTCGTGGAAAAGGATGGCGAGGGCGCAACGCTCGATTTTAATGGGATAAGGCAGCATGGAATAGATGCCATCAAGCATAGCCAACATCTGGTGAGTGTGGTTGAGCAAGCCACCGGGAAACGCATGATGCACTGAGGTAGCAGCCGGAAATTCGGAATAAGGCTTATAAAGTTTCTCGCCAAACTCACGAATGATGTCGATGAGTTGATCATCGGAGCAATAGGTGATGAGGTGATTAATGGTGTCCGTCCACGCAGCCTCCGTCACCGGACGAGGCAGGAGATTGTAGAGCGGATGGGTGGGATCCGGCATTGGCCCATTCTTAATCTCCATGGCATTGCACGATTTCTTGCCTTGATTATCTTTGAGGGCATAGAACGAAATGATGCGCCCTACGACTGGTTCCTGCTGGGGACTTAATTCCCACACCGCTACATTCAGTATTTCTTCTGTATCCGCCACCTTGAGGGTAGCGAAAGGAGCACCGGTCTTGGTTATGCCATTTTGCCGGGCAAGTACAATATATTCTTTCATCAATATAATATATAGGTATAGTAATTATATCATAAGGAATAAGCGAGCCCTACCCCTTCCGTACAGCGAAACGCAGGGCCTCGGCATCAAACGTGATGCCAGGTCCGGCAAAGAAGCGGACAAGGGAACCACTGTCAGCCAACTCACGCGGAGTACCAATCAGCAGTTCGTTGGCTTCGCGCCCGAGGAGCCAAAGGCGGTCGGCCGTCTGCAAGGCTAACTCGATGTCGTGGGTAGAGAGAAACACCGTCTTCTGCATTTCATGGGCCAGACGGCGAAGGAGCAGCATCATCTCGACCTTGGACGGGAAATCGAGGAAGGCGGTGGGTTCATCGAGAAAGATGACGGGTGTCTGCTGAGCCAGTGCCTTGGCAATCATCACCTTCTGACGCTCACCATCGGAAAGCGTATCCACTTGCCGGTGTTGGAGCGGACCAATGCCCACCTGGGCTATAGCCTCTTCAACAGCCACCTCGTCCTCACGCTGCAAAGCGCCCCAGAAACCGGTGTAGGGGCTACGCCCCATCGCCACCATCTCCCGCACATTCATGCCATGGATTTCAGGACGTTCGGTGAGTACCACACCTATACGCCGCGCCAGTTGCTGTGCGGTAAAATCGGTGAGGTCGCGGCCGTCAAGTGTCATATGCCCGCCCAAAGACGGCTGGAAAGCCGCCAAGGTACGGAGTAGCGTACTTTTGCCAGCACCATTAGGACCCAGCAGGCAGGTGAATTCACCTGCCGGCAAGGTTGCTGTGATATGTTCGCTCACGATATGATGCCCATGCTTTCCGGGATAACCTGTCGTGAGGTCGTTGAGAAGTATTTGCAAGATGTATTAAATGTAAACGCGTAGTGATATAAAAAAGAGGGACGGCGTCATTCTCGCCGCAGATAAGACTCCGGGAAGAGGAATTATTCGATAGCGCGGCAGTAGTTAATGCCGAGGCGGTCATAGAGTTGTTGCAAGCGAGGCAGGCGAGTCTTGAAGCTCTTGAAATCCTTCTGGTCGGAGCGGCACCACTGCACCTCACTAATCGCATCGAGGCGAGGGAGAAGCATGTAGAAGACATGCTCTGGATAGGCCACGTATTCAGTCCACAAGTTGACCTGTGCACCAAGGATGTATTGCTGCTCCTCCTCGGTAAGTTCCTCAGGGACAAGAGGTTCGAAAGAATACACCTTGGAAGCGGGCAGATAGCCACCGATGGCAAGAGGTTGTCCCCACTGGTCCTTGAGTTGGTAGTAGTCAATATAACAATAGGTGGTAGGCGTCATTATGACACGATGATGCTGGCGTGCCGCCTCAATGCCACCATTGATGCCACGCCACGACATCACGATGGCGCCAGGTGTCAGTCCGCCCTCGAGGGTCTCGTCCCATCCGATAAGGTCACGGCCACGCTCATTGAGGAATTTCTCGACTTCGTGGTTGATATAAGTTTGCAACTGGTTCTCAATGCTATGCTTACCATTTTCCGTAAGACCGAGTTCCTTGGCCTTAGCCTGGCATTTGGGACAATTCTTCCAACGCTCTTTGGGGCATTCATCGCCACCGATATGGATAAATTTAGAGGGGAAGACATCGCAGAGTTCACCGAGAACGGTTTTCAGGAAGTCCATCGTCTGGGGATTACCGGCACAAAGGACATCCCTCGATACTCCCCAAATTGGCCACACCTCATACGGTCCGCCGGTACAACCGAGGTTAGGATAAACGTGTAAGGCACTGAGCATGTGACCCGGCAGGTCTATTTCAGGAATGATATTGATGTAGCGTTGAGCGGCATAGTTGACTATCTCACGGCACTGTTCCTGAGTGTAGTAACCGCCATAAGGTTGGCCGTCGTAAACGCCGGAGTTACGGCCAACAACCGTCTGTTTGCGCACACTTCCTTTCTTGGCCAGTTCGGGCAGCGCCTTCACCTCGAAGCGCCATCCCTGGTCCTCGGTGAGGTGCCAGTGAAGCTGATTGCAACCATGGAGGGCAAGGACGTCGATATACTGTTTGATGACATCCATGGCAAAGAAATGACGGGCACAATCGAGCATTGCTCCCCGGTAACAGAAACGCGGTTCATCCTGAATGTTGGTATAGGGGAAAGCCACGGTGGGAGCAGCCCCATTTGCGGGTACCTCTAATACAGGCAACGCTTTACGCAGCGTCTGTGCGGCACGAAAAAGGCCAACATGCTTACGGCCTTCGAGAAGAATGCCTTGTTTGTTCACGGTGACGGCATAGGCCTCTTGCTGTTGTTCGGTAAGGGCCACCTCCTTCTCTTTCTTGCTTTTCTTCCCTTTAGCAGTAATACCGAGACGCATACGGATGGCTGCTTTCTTGTCGTCTGGTGTCATTTTAAGTTGGATACCCGTAAGTTGTTCCACCCATTCTCGTAAGAACTGGGCATTGCGCGACATCTCCGGGTCTGAGGCATCGTAGGCAATACCCATTCCGGAGGCGAGGTTAAACACTTTTGTCGTATCAGTGGTAAGGCTTTTGGGAAAAGGGATTATCCGGAAATCAGCCACTTGTGCCTGCATACCGACAGCCCAAAAGAGCATCAGGCAAGATAACAGTCTTTTCATATTAGTATGTGTTAGTTTATAATGAGCAGTCCGAGACAGAGAGTGCTCTCCATTTATCTATTTCGCTGCAAAGCTAATCATTCTTTTTCATTTAACCTAAATAAAGGGGGAAAAAGTGGAGCAAAGACGCAAGTGAAGTGAATATGTCCACACAATACGAGGAGATGCAGCAGACCGAGAGTGTTTTTCCATAGTGCACAACAATATTTAGCGACGCTACGCAAACCCGCATAACATCGCCAAAATCTTAA
Organism: Bacteroidales bacterium; assembly: GCA_024690405.1. Lineage (GTDB taxonomy): Bacteria > Bacteroidota > Bacteroidia > Bacteroidales > Bacteroidaceae > Physcousia. Next base: position 9,150 of record JAILCU010000073.1, on the reverse strand, counting down.
GGCATCACGCGTCATCCGATTCAAATCGTGCGCTTCATGGACTTATCCCCACGCTCCTAACCAACTTCGAACTCCGCCTTGCAACGCAATAACCAAGAATCATTCATAACGAGAGATTAAGAGTGCAAACCACTACTAATAACCATCCGGAGATCTCCGTTAGCACCTGCCTGCATATTGACGCGGAGTCATTCCCTTTTCTTTTTTAAAGAAACGGCTGAAATAAGAATTGTCGCGAAACCCACAGGCCAAGGCAATCTCATATACGGATAACGAGGATTGACGCAATAGCATACACGCCCTTGCCAAACGATATGCTTGAACATATTCCTTCATGCTTATTCCCTTAAGGTTTTTCACTTTTCGGTTTAGCTGGAAGCGACTGATATGTAGCATGCGACTTATAGCCTCCAGATCAACCTCACACTGTTGCATCTGAAGGTCAAGGATTTGGTGGATGACATCAAAAAATTGATGGGGCGGTATCTTTCGCACATTGAAAAATGCCATGTCATCAGATGGCAAAGAGACAAGGGTGTAAGGATTAACTTCTCGTGTCATATCGATATATTAAAATGATGGCACAAAGTTAATACAAAGAAAGCTACCCTCTATAGGACAAAAGAAACATTTTGTTGGACAAAAATGACAAAATAGTTCCTATTTTCACCAATGAACTATCATTTTGTGAAATAAGAGTCCCATTCCATGCTTTATTTAGGACTCTTCACCCTCGATTTGTTGTGAAGCAAAATCAGACGGAGTAATCCCCTTTTGCTTACGGAAGAAGCGGCTAAAGTAAGCTTCGTCTTCAAAACCGCAAGCCATAGCAACCTCTGCAATTTTCATCTCGCCACTAAGCAAAAGCCGACAGGCACGCTCAGTGCGTACGTGCGAAGCATAGTCACGCATCGTCATCCCTACAATGGCCTTCACTTTACGATTCAGTTGCGTTCGAGTGATGCACAAATTGTCGGCAATCTGCGCCAGATCCATGCTACAGGCTTGCATTTGCAACTCCAGTTGCTCGTCAATCAAGAGCATAAAAGGATCTGGAGCTACAGCCTCACTGGCAGCACTGTCCCGGGTAAAGATTTCCTCCGACGCCTCAGAAGAGGACGATGACGTACCGCCCTCGCCAGACAAAACGCCTAGCACACTCCCCGCGTGAGCATATCTCTCCTGCCAACGGCGCCGCTGTTCAAGAAGGTTCTGCACACACATGGACAATTCCTCTGCCTGGAAAGGCTTCTGCAGATAAGCATCAGCACCTGCCTGCAAACCTATGATACGGTCTTCCGCTGTTACCCGCGCGGTAACCATTACCACCGGGATGTGGCACAACAGCGGGTCTTTACGCACCTCACGACACAGCTCCAGGCCATCCATGCCAGGCATCATCACATCAGTGATAATGATGTCTGGTACCTGCTGACGTGCCTTGATTAGCGCACTATTCCCATCGGTCGCAAAAGATACATGATAATCCGCCGGAACGATACGCGAAACATAATATGCCACTTCAGCGGCATCTTCTACGATAAGAAGATGAACGCTATTATCCTGCTCATCGATCTCTTCATCGTCATTGGCGTCAACAAGGGTTGGCGCCGCAATGACACCCGTCTTAACACCGATAACGGGCATCGGATGAATGATCGGTGCGGTATTTTGGATAGGGAGTTCCACCGTGAAAACTGTGCCCGAGGTGCCCTCCGTTGTGGAGCTTTCAACGCGGATAGTGCCGTGCAGCGCCTCCACGCACAAACGCGCCAGCGGAAGGCCGATACCGCTACCCGCCAGACTGGTGTCTGTGGTGGCTTGATAGAAGGGCTCGAAGATATGGGCCAGGTCATCAGGAGCAATGCCCGGACCTTGGTCCGCCACCTTCAGGTTCAGGCGTCCAGCATCGCTCTTCGTAGAAATGGTCACCGTAGTGCCGCGAGAAGAGAACTTGATGGCGTTGGAAATGAGGTTGCGCATGATTTTTGCCAGGTAATCCTCGACAGTGTCCATCATCACGCGCGACTCACAGGATGAATAAACAAGTTGGATGCCTTGCGACGCAGCGTAATGCTCGTAGCTCTCCCGCATCATTGCCACGAAGGCTACGACGTCCATCTGACGCCATGTCTCCTTACGTGCCTGAGGGGCATGGGACATCCGCGCGATATCCAACATCTGATTAATGAGCTCCAGCAGACTATGACTATGCCGCTTAATGGTTTCAGCATTCCATGCCACATCGCGCTCCTGCACAATCTCTTCCGTGGCGGAATTAATCACGGTGAGCGGCGTCCTCAGCTCATGAGTGATGTTCGTAAAGAACTGGTCGCGTGCTTGTTGCAACTGATGCTGCATGCGCGCCGTACGCGATTTCATACGGAGTACCAGAAGTAGCGCTAAAACCACCACGACAAGGATGAGCAGACTCAGGGAACCGACGGCCAGCATCAGACGATTGCGGTCGCGCTCCTGCTGGTTTTGCATCGAGAGCTCGTTCAGCTCATAGCGCGAGTCGTAGTCCGCCATGATATTCGTCATCTCCGTCTGGAAAGCGGAATCGCGCATAAGCGTGTAGCGTTCCAGATGACGAGCAGCCTGGTTGATATCGGAGTGGCACAACGTCTTCCACAACCCGTAGTGGGTTTTCATCTCGGTGCTGCGATCACCGGTGAGTTCATAGATCTCCAAACAACGCTTGAAGTAGTGTTCCGCATCGTTCCACCGTTGCTGCTTCAGAGCAAGGTTACCTTGCTGATTTAGACAGATGGACAACGACACCATATTATCAACCTGCTCCAGCACTGGCTGAGCCATATCCAAGAGTGTGAGGGCTGCATCGATTTGTCCCAAGGCATCCAGGATGCTGGCTTTCTGTACCCGACGGATGGCCATGCGCGACTCATCGCCACGAAGTGAATCCAACCTCAAGGCTTCGTTCACCTGATCAAGTGCCTCCCCAGGTTTATTCTGGTTGAGCAGCACCTCCGAGAGCGCGCCGTAACGGATGCCCATTCGCAGCGTATCGTTCATTTGTGTCACCAGTTCCAACGAATGACGGATATATTTTTCTGCATCCTCCGGCTGCTTCGCCATCATATAGATCACCCCCAGAGTGTTATATGATACCGCCAAGCGTGAGATATCTCCCGTCGCCTCATCCATCTCAATGACCTTCGTGGCGGTCTCAAAGGCCTGACCGAACAGCCCCAGTCGGCAATAGCAGATCGACAGATCGCTCAAACAATCGTTCTGATCCTGGGGGTATGATGTACCGAATAATGTTGCTGCTCGCGTTAGGCAGTCTGCAGCTTTCACGAAATCTGCGTCGTTGAGGCGCTGCTCACCCACCCAAAAATAGAGTTGTCCCAACAGCAGATCTTCAGGAGTGGAATAGTCATACTGTATCACGGAATCCGTGATTTCCGCGGCATCAAGGAGAAGGAAGATGTAGTTCGCCACATCTACACGTTCACGACCCTTTGCCTGCTCCAAACGAGACAACCATTCATCCGTGACCTTATACGAGGTCAACGTGTCGGGCAGCTTCGGGCGGTTTCGTTCCTCGTCCGTTGCTTCCAAGGTAGAGACACGTGAATGTGTACAGCCTAAAAGAAAGGCCGTACACACCCAAATGAGAGTGGAAAGAAGAGATTGTTTACTGCACTTCAACAAAATCCTCTGTCGCATTTAATGGATCTTCGTCGAAGGACGTCTCAGGAGCCTGAGGCATCAGGAAGAAGAAGGAGACCACAAGCATGAAATTCACGATGACGTCAGCGAAGAACGCACCCACGCAGCAGGCGGCCAAGCCGACGATGGCTATGCCTATCATTGTGATGCCCATCAGCAACAACTCCCAGAAATTACCTTTGGTCATCTCCCAGGACTGACGGAAGGCGTCAGCGAAGCCCACCTTCTGCGTAGCCGTGAGAAGAGGCACGTACCAAAGACGGATGCCAAAATAGATACCAGGAAGGATGAACAGCAACGTGCCAAGACCCACGATGATGCCGTACGCCAATTCTGCAAAAAAGTAAATGGCCAACTGGTTTATATCACACTTGAAGATACCGGCAAAACTCTCATAAGGTTTACCCTCACAATAAGCACGTACATACAGATTATACACGACATACGAGAGGTAAATCGCCAACAGACAGCAGATCGTACCAAGGATAGGACTGAACTTAATGGCAGAAGCATAGGCTTCCATCATCGCTTCAGGATCGCCATCCATTGATGCCAACAAAGCGTCGGAATCTACGGTGACAATACCTTGACTCAAGAGACTGGTAATGATAGAAAAGAGAACAAAAATGGGCCAATGTTTTACGGCAAGGTCCCATGCCAGGGAGACGGTATCTCCAATCTGTAGTTTTTTCATTGTTGTTTTAGTATTATTGGGTTAAACTTCTTTGTATCTTATATATTAGACGTGATAAAAAGGATTAAGGTTGCAGCAATGGCCATAAATTACGTGCAATACCCCAAAGAAAGGAGGCGGCAACAATCACCAAAGCAGCCGTTGACGAAATCTCACGCCGCCACAACCACCATAAACCCACCAACGGTAAACCGATAGCCAAGCCCGGGTTCATCCAAAACGCCTCGCTCCATTGCCCATGGAATAAGGCTACCAGCATACGCTGACCACCACAGAATGGGCAGTCAAGACCGGTAATCAAATGGAAGGGACAAGGTAGCATGAACAGTTCTATAAATATTTAATTCAGTTTCTTTCTCATAAGCCGGTGTCCTTTTGTAGCACCTAAGCTTGTGCAAAGTTACCCTTTATTTCTTATTTGACAAAAAAGTAACCCATCTTTTGTTCAATTTTCTTTCGAGGAGCGCCTTTTTGTTCCATTTATATTCTCCTTTATAAGACTCAACCTCATTTGCCGCTATTTCATTCCTCACTCAGATTCATCACTTCTCGCTTACTACAGGAGGGAGGTAAGGATTTACCCAAGCACGGCTGTTCACGTTGTAGTTGGGGACTTCTCAAAATCCCTTTTTCGTCTCCGCTACAATCACCCCCGACAACGCCAAAAGCGACACGAGATTAGGGATGGCCATTAAGCCGTTGAGCAAATCGGCAAGGTTCCAGATGACGGTCAGTTGTACTACCGCCCCCACAAAAATGGCACAAACGTATAACGCCCTATATATAATAAGGTATCGTTTGCCGCTGAGGTATTCCACAGCTCGTTCCCCATAATAGCTCCATCCGAGGATGGTAGAGAAAGCAAATGTAACAATGCCAAAAGTGAGCAGCGGCGCTCCTACCACGGGAATCTTTTCAAAGGCCATTTTGGTCAGTGCTCCGCCGTTATGGTAATCGATGTTAGGGTATGCCAAGATGCTTGACACCAATACCAACCCCGTGAGGGCACAGATCACGACTGTATCCCAGAAGGTTGCCGTTGATGAAACCAAGGCTTGCCGTACGGGACTATTGGTTTTTGCCGCAGCAGCCACGATGGGCGCCGAACCCATTCCACTCTCGTTGGAAAACAGTCCGCGAGCAATGCCGTACCGGGCTGTCATCATCACGGTCGTTCCTACAAAGCCGCCGCCGGCTGCTTCCGGCGAGAATGCGCTACGGCAAATCAGACAAACGGCATCCCACACATAAGCGCCATTGACAAAAAGGATATAAAGACAACCTGCCACATAGCACAGCGCCATCAATGGCACGAAAGTAGTACAGAAACGGGCAATTCCCTTCACACCAAACAAAATGACTAATGCTGCCAATACGGCAATAATGCCACCTGTCCATGCCATCGGGATATCATAGGTTTCGTAGCACAATAACGAAATAGCATTGCTCTGCACCGTGTTACCGATACCAAACGAGGCAATGGCTGTCAAGACACAGAAGACCACCGCCATACTTTTCCATCCCAAACCCCTTTCAAGGGCATACATCGGTCCGCCCAACATCTGCCCGTCACTTGTCTTGACGCGATATTTCACGGCCAACAATCCCTCGGCATATTTCGTGGAGATTCCTAAAAGGCCGGTAATCCAGCACCACAGCACGGCACCTGGCCCACCCAGTGCCACAGCAGTTGCCACACCAACGATATTGCCTGTGCCAATGGTTGCGGCCAAAGAGGTCGCCAATGCTCCGAACTGACTCACATCTCCCTCAGCCTGGTCGTCGCGCGTCACAGACAAACGAATGGCATGAAAAATCTGACGTTGCGGGAAACGCAGGCGCACGGTGAGAAAGATATGCGTTCCCAAAAGGAGCACAATCATGGGCCATCCCCACAACTGCGATGCGGCCTCAGCGATAATGGCAGAGAAGTCCATGCGTCAGGCGTCGGCAAAGGTCTTGCCGTCGTCCAGTTTAATCTGGAGTTTGGCGTACTCGCTGTGGAAATCATGTTGCAGGCGATGCAGATAGCGCCGGCTCTCCCACAAGCACATTGGCAGGTCGTGCAACAGGTAGTTGCCGCAGGCCTCGGGGCGGGTGGCCGGCACCTCCGTCTGCATGAGAATCCATTCCAGACACTGGATGGTCAGTTCGCGCATGTCCTGAACGGAATAGTTGCCTGTCATGATGACATACATACCTGTCAGACAGCCCATTGGACCGACATACACGACATCGTCCTTGACCGCTGAGTTGCGGAACCAGGTAGCCATGAGGTGCTCAAGACTATGCATGGCAGCAGGAGCCACAGCAGGTTCCTTGTTGGGTTCGGTGATACGCAGGTCAAAAGTGGTGAAGCCCTTGTCTTCTCGCGACACATAAATGCCGGGCTTCAACTGCGTATGGTCAATAGTAAAACTTTGAATGACTTCCATGAGGGGATAAGTTAAGCCTCTCTCCCCGCACTCTCCCGGGAGAGTGCCTCGCTTCGCTCGATAAAGCGGCAGCGAAGAATTGAGAGGCGAATGTTATTTATAATAAATTCTAATTTTGTTTCATTTTCCCTCCTTGGGGAGGGGTTGGGGAGTGGGTCCCTATTCCTTAAACGGCAGTATCGCGAAGCGTTCGGGGAGGGCGGCGAGGAAGCGACGGGTGACGTCGAAACTGCGACTGGCCATCTCATCCCAGAAATTATTATACTGCGCTATGTGATTGTCGGCACCCGGCGTATCGCTGAGAATGCGGAAACTGACGAAAGGAGTCTTCAGCAGATAGCAGGTTTGGGCGATTGCTGCACTTTCCATATCCACAGCGAGTGCTTCGGGGAAATGTGCCTTGATGGCAGCCAACTGTTGTTGGTCGCTGATGAACTGGTCACCCGTGCAAATCAGTCCGCCAACGATTCGCGGCACGTCGGTATCCTTGGTTGGAAGGATGCCACTGCAAGCCACTTCTATCAGTTGCTCCTCGCTACGAAAACGTTCCGGCAAACCTTGTATCTGTCCGGGTGCAGAACCTGGAATACTAACATCATGATACATAGTGGCTGTGCTCACCACCACATCCATCACTTTCAAACTTTCGTCGATGCCACCCGCGCAACCGGTTGACACGACACAGTCGGGCTCGTAACGGCGTATCAGCAACGCTGCGCCCACGGCGGCATTCACTTTGCCCAAACCGCATTGCAGCAGAATCAACGTGTTCTTGCCCAATGTTCCGACAATGAAATCGTAGCCAGCCTCATGCTCTGTCACCGGGGTTTCAAGAAGTCCGACCAACTGATTATGTTCTTTGGTCATGGCAGAAAGGATTCCTACTTTCATATCTTTTTATATTTATAGGATTAAATGAATATCTTAATATGCACGGACGCTAAAATAGCGGCGCTCAAGACCCTTAAACAACAGCATAGTCCAAAGCATGGCAAAAAAACAGACCCCCGTTACAGCATTCTCAATACCCAACGGTGCAAAGGGAACACACGAAAGAGAAAAGACTAAACTATAAGCAATGAGACGATAACGGCGGAAAGCCACGGTCAGTTCTCGTCGTCCCCATTGCGAGGTGGTATACCACAATGTCAATGTCAGTGCCAACACGAAAATCTTTGTATCCCAAAGCAGTCCCAGCACGCGAGCTGTCCTACTGGTCAAAGCCATCAGATCCGGTCGCAAATCAGGAATATGTCCTCGCGTAAAGAATTGAAGAATCGTGCCGATAAGCCAACCGGCCACCATGGGCCAACACGCCAAACGGAAGAATTCGCTCCGACGCTGCCAGGCCATAAAGAGAAAAGCCAAACACAATGGCAGCGTAATACCATCATGTGTAAAACTGCAGAAAATGCCCATCAGCAACATAAAGGCATAGACACGACGAAAATTCTTGCGACTGATGCGCGTATATTGTGTCAGGAAGAAAGGGACGATGCACTGCGAGCCCAACTCGAGGATAGCCTGCTCGTCGCGCGAGAAAAACAAAGAGGCGCCGGGAATAAAGAGTAAGATAAAAATGGCTGTCATCAATACCTCTAAAGCGGTGCGGCCCGTACCGATAAAGCGGGCCACCAGCCACACCAGCAACGTATACATAGCGGCCGTGGCCGGGATAATGACACGTGGGTCCCAACTATATACGCCTGCCTTAGGCAGAAAGGCCAAAAGCAGGCACACAAACAGAAAGATGAGCAGATAGATGAGTGTTCGCATGCGTTTTCGGCCACAAAGATAGTAAGAATTCTTAAAACTAAGAGGAAAAATCAAAAAAATGATTCAAAAATGTCGTGACAAACTGACAAGTTGGCAGTCCCTACCACTTTGGCATAACTTTCGCACAAAAGCAGGTGTAAACTTAACATCCAACTCATAAAAACAAAAAACTATGAAGATTCAACCACTTGCAGACAGAGTTCTCATCGAACCTGCTCCCGCTGAAACAAAGACCGTCGGCGGCATTATTATCCCCGACACCGCTAAAGAGAAACCCCTACAGGGTACGGTTGTGGCCGTGGGCGGCGGCACCAAAGACGAAGAAATGGTGCTGAAGCCCGGCGACCAGGTACTCTACGGTAAATACGCTGGCACCGAACTTGAGCATGAAGGTAACAAATATCTGGTCATGCGCCAAAGTGACGTCGTTGCCGTGTTGGCGTAAAGAACAGCAGATGCGCTTAGTTTAAGGTTTAAGGTTTAATGCAGATACCTTGACTGCTGATTTTAATCACAATACTATGCAAGCAGCAAAGCATCTCTCATTAA
>JAILCU010000040.1 GCA_024690405.1 Bacteroidales bacterium | reverse complement strand
CCGAATGAGAAGTACTCAGCCTCGGTAGCGATGCGGTCAGCGGTGAGGGCAGCACGAGGAATCTCGATCATCGTACCGATCTCGAAGTCAACCTTGATGCCATATTCCTCGAAGACCTCTTCAGCGACCTTCTGGATGATGGCCTTCTGCTGCTTCAGCTCATAGAGGATACCAATCAGAGGAACCATGATTTCGGGTTTGGGATCGAAGCCTTCCTTCTTCAGCTCGCAAGCAGCGCCGAGGATGGCACGGGTCTGCATAGCGGTGATCTCGGGGAAGGTGATGCCCAAGCGGCAACCACGATGACCCAACATCGGGTTGTTCTCAGCCAGGCTGGCAACACGACGCTGAATGGTCTCGAGGCTTACGCCCATTTCCTTAGCCATAGTCTCCTGACCAGCGAGATCGTGGGGAACGAACTCATGGAGAGGGGGATCAAGCAGACGGATGTTCACGGGCAGACCGTCCATAGCCTTCAAGATTCCCTTGAAGTCAGCCTTCTGGTAGGGGAGAAGCTTGGCAAGAGCCTTCTCACGACCCTCGGCGCTGTCGGCGAGGATCATCTGACGCATGGCGATAATCTTCTGGTCGTCGAAGAACATGTGTTCCGTACGAGTCAGACCGATACCCTTGGCACCAAATGCGCGAGCCACCTCTGCATCGTGGGGAGTGTCGGCGTTGGTGCGAACCTGCAGCTTGGTGTATTTGTCGCAGAGGTCCATCAGCTCCTTGAAGTCGCCGCTGAGCTCAGCAGCCTTCGTGGGCACTTCGCCAGCGTAAACCTGACCGGTGGTGCCGTTGATGGAGATGTAGTCACCTTCCTTATATACTACGCCGTCGATTTCCACGGTCTTAGCCTTGTAGTCAACATTCAGGCTGCCAACACCAGAGACGCAGCACTTACCCATACCACGAGCCACAACGGCAGCGTGAGAGGTCATACCGCCGCGAGCGGTGAGGATACCTTCAGCAGCGCTCATACCAGCGAGGTCCTCGGGAGAGGTCTCGATACGTACGAGAACCACCTTGTGGCCATCAGCGTGCCAAGCCTGAGCATCGTCGGCGTGGAAGACAATCTGTCCACAACCAGCACCAGGACTTGCGGGCAGACCCTGAGCGATGACCTTAGCCTGTGTGAGGGCCTTCTTGTCGAATACGGGGTGGAGGAGCTCGTCGAGCTTCTGGGGCTCGCAGCGCTGGATGGCGGTCTTCTCATCGATCATGCCCTCGTGGAGCAGGTCGATGGCGATCTTCACCATGGCAGCACCGGTGCGCTTGCCGTTACGGGTCTGGAGGAACCAGAGCTTGCCTTCCTGAACGGTGAACTCCATATCCTGCATATCGCGGTAGTGCTCTTCCAGACGAGTCTGGATGCCGTCGAGTTCCTTGTAGATCTCGGGCATAGCCTCTTCCATGGAAGGATACTTGGCAGCGCGCTCAGCCTCGCTGATGCCAGCACGCTCAGCCCAACGCTGAGAACCAATCTTGGTAATCTGCTGAGGAGTGCGGATACCGGCAACGACGTCCTCACCCTGAGCATTAACAAGATACTCACCATTGAACAAGTTCTCGCCATTGGCAGCATCGCGGCTGAAGCAAACACCAGTTGCGGAGGTGTCGCCCATGTTACCGAATACCATGGCCATGACGCTTACGGCAGTACCCCACTCATCGGGTATTCCTTCCATCTTACGATAGAGGATGGCGCGCTCGTTCATCCAGCTGCGGAACACAGCGCAGATGGCGCCCCAGAGTTGTTCGATAGGATCGCTGGGGAAGTCCTTGCCTGTGCGCTCCTTGATGGCAGCCTTGAAGAGCTTCACCAGTTTCTTGAGTTCGTCCACGCTGAGGTCCTTGTCGAGCTTGATGCCACGTTCTGCCTTCACCTTCTCGATGATTTCCTCAAACGGGTCGATGTCGGTCTTGTTCACGGGCTTCATCTCGAGTACCACGTCGCCGTACATCTGCACGAAGCGGCGATAGCTGTCATATACGAAGTGTGGGTTGTTGGTCTTCTTGGCCATACCCTCGGCCACCTCGTCGTTCAGACCCAGGTTCAGGATGGTGTCCATCATACCAGGCATGGAAGCACGGGCGCCGGAACGCACACTGACGAGCAGCGGGTTCTGAGCATCGCCGAACTTGGAGTTCATCAGGGTTTCGATGTGCTTGACAGCAGCCATGACATCGTCATTCAGCAACTCCATGATTTTCTCCTGACCCACTTCGTAGTATTCGTTGCAGACGTCAGTGGTGATGGTGAAGCCGGGAGGAACAGGCACACCAATGAGGTTCATCTCAGCCAGGTTGGCACCTTTGCCACCCAGCTGCTCGCGCATCTGCGCATTACCTTCGGCTTTTCCGTTACCGAAAGTGTAAACACGTTTTTGGCTCATTCGTTTATACGATTAAATTAAATAAAAAATGGTCTGTATTTTCTCTTTGGTGCGCAAAAGTACCTCTTTTTTTGCACACAACCAAAATAAATGAGTAAAACCTTTTAAGAAAGGCGCATTTTTGTGGGCTTTGAGTGTTATTTCTGCTTATCGAGGGTATTCTGATGGTTGCTTCGCGGTCTACTGCCCCTCTATGAGGCGCTCTACATGTTAGAAAAACGGGGAAAGTTTTGGAGGGTTGGAAGGATTGCACTACCTTTGCGCGCAAATAAGAGGTATTTGTTACCCAATTGGATGCCGGGAATGGCAGGGTGTTATCACTATTGCTTGTTTCTCATCCGCCTGGGGTGCGATGACCATAACAGAGAAATCTCAAAACGAAAATGGCAAGAAAAAAGAAACCGTTGCCCTTGTTGGAGGGCGTGACGATACAGACCGTTGCCGCTGAAGGCAAGGCTTTGGTGCGCGTGGATGACCTGGTGGTGTTTGTTCCGTTTGCCGTCCCCGGCGACGTAGTGGACCTGCAGGTCACACGCAAGAAACACTCTTATGCTGAAGCTGAAGTGGTGAGGATGATACGTCCGTCTGCGGATCGAATCGCTCCTTTCTGTCCCCACTTCGGCGTCTGTGGCGGTTGCAAATGGCAGATGCTGCCTTACGAACTTCAACTGGCAGCCAAGCAGCAGCAGGTGATGGACGCTCTGACGCGTATCGGCAAGGTGGAACTGCCCGCGTGCACTCCCATTCTGGGCTCGAATAAGACTCAGGCGTACCGCAACAAACTGGAGTTCGGCTTTGCCAACCGCCGTTGGCTGACGAAGGAGCAGATCGCCAGTGGCGAGCAGTTTGCGCGTCAGGAGAGCGTAGGATATCACGCCAACGGCACCTTTGACAAAATTCTGCCCATCGAAGAATGCCATCTGATGGATTCGGTCAACGACCGCCTGCGCCTGGCTATCCGTAATTATGCATACGAGCATCATCTCACTTTCTTCGATGCACGGGAGCACACTGGTCTGCTACGCGGGATGATGATTCGTTTGAGCAACCTCTCCAATGGGACGCAAACGGGTGGTGGAGTGATGCTTCTTATGCAGTTTTGCATCGCAACGGAAGAGGAACGGCATCAGGCTGAGGGTTTACTTCAATTTATGCATGATAACTTCCATGAAATCAGTTCGTTATTGTACGTTAACAATCAAAAGTTCAACGATACTTTCGGCGATCTTCCGGTAGAAGTGTTTGCAGGTGAAGATCATATCTTCCTCGAGATGGAAGGGTTGCGCTTCAAGGTCGGCCCAAAGAGCTTTTATCAGACAAACACAGATCAAGCTTACGAATTGTATAAAGTGGCAAGGGAGTTCGCGTTTGGACCCATCCCCGAAAGACCCACCCCCAACCCCTCCCATAAGGGAGGGGAGACCTCCGGATTGACGGGGACTATGGAGCCTGCGAGCGAAAGCGAGGCTCTACCCTTTGCAGAAAAGCGTGAAGAGGGGCAGTCTTTGCCGCTTGTCTATGACCTCTATACGGGCACGGGCACGATCGCCAATTTCGTGGCCCGTCAGGCTCGCGAGGTTATTGGCATCGAATATGTTCCGGAAGCCATAGAAGATGCGAAGGTGAACAGTGCCATCAATGGCATCACCAACACGAAGTTCTTTGCTGGAGATATGAAAGACATTCTTACCGAGGACTTCATTGCCGGGCACGGCCGTCCGGATATCATCATCACTGACCCTCCGCGTGCGGGCATGCACGCTGATGTGATTGATGTCATATTGAAAGCTGCTCCGCAACGTATCGTGTATGTGAGCTGCAATCCCGCTACCCAAGCCCGCGACTTGGCTCTGTTGGATGCGGATTACAAGGTCACGCTCATACAACCCGTGGATATGTTCCCGCATACACAGCATGTCGAGAATGTGGTACAGTTGGTGAGGAGGGGCGGCACCAGAAATTGACGGGAGGAAGATTGTGCGGCATCGGCTGAGTTGAGCAGCCAGCATCGGTGCCTTTAAGAAATGCTGTGTTCAACGTAGAAAGCAGAATCCCGGGATTCTGCTTTGTGTGTGGCGGAAAGGGTAGGGGGAGCGACGGGTGTCTGCCGCCTCCCTTTTTGTGAAGGCTATTGCATCAATTCGTCGATACCCTCTGGGGCCTGTGCGGAATTGTTAGCCTCGGCGGCCATAGAGTCGGCAAGGGCCTCGGCAGCAGCCAACGAATCGCGTCGAGCCTGTTGCTCGCGCCCAAGGGCTGCATCCCGTGCCTCATAAGCCTCACTGATATATTCTCCCGCGTCGTGATGGAGAATGTAGGTGTTGTAGGCGTCCGACGTTCCCAGCTTATCTGCCTCACGCCATTCGAGAGAGTCGATTTTGTGAAGGGCGACTTTTACATAAGGTGAATGCGGATGATTCTCGATATAGCTTTTCAGGTTGTCAATGTTTCCGCTGTTGGCTACCACTTCCCACAACGCATCTTCTCTCTGCAGTTCCTTCAATTTCAATCGGACCTCGTCAAGATGTTCGCTGTCGGGGTAGCGTGCGATAAAATCCTCGTAGTTGAGCGGATCGTTGCAATCGCGAAGCAACTGATAGGCTTGCTCCTCGCTATTGCATCGCTGCTGGTAGTTGTTCCAATAGAGATATCCTCCAATCACCAGTATGACGATGACGAAGAGCAAAAAATACCAGGGCATACCCTTGCCCAAAGGACCCTCAGAAGGCTCTAACTGAGGGGAATCGATGCCTGTAGCATTCTCGTTGTCTTCATGGCTGTCGCCCTTGGGCAAGACGGAAGAAGGAACATGGGCTGCTGCCGGCTGTGGAGAAGATGCCTGTTTCGTATCATCGTCAGGTTCAGGCGTGGTTTGCTGTCCCGCTTCCAGGGGAGTGTGACAATGCGGACACTCCTTCGCATCCATCAGCATCGTGCTATGGCAAATGGGACAACGTTTAATATTACCTGCAATAGCCACTCCGCAATGAGGGCAACAAATCGCTTTTGACGAAACCTCCTGGCCACATTCTGGACATATAATCAAACTCATGTGTTATCGCTGTTATTTTAAACCTTTATTACATGTTTTTGGCCTTAAGCCATGATTTCGAGCACAAAGATACATGATTTTCTTGACTCAAAAGAAAAAAACACAAAAAAAATTTGTATTATCGCAAATAATGCATTACCTTTGCAGCGTTTTTGAAAAACAAGGGGCATTAGCTCATCTGGCTAGAGCGTTTGACTGGCAGTCAAGAGGTGGCGAGTTCGAGTCTCGCATGCTCCACGATAAGAACGAGAGAGTATCGACATGGTTGAGCTCTCTTTTTTTATGAATTATTGGCTTGAAAATTTGGCGGATTCATCCATTCGCCTTAACTTTGCGGCCACTAATACAGAATTACCCAATTACACCTTATTATATAATATGACAAAGCAACACGAAGAGATGCTTGAATCCATTCTTGACTTGAATGCAACGAATATCTGGAATCAGAATGAAAACGAGATTGTAGACTTATGGGAGCGTGAGATGAATGAAGACAATTTCTCGTCAAGCGAGGAGAAGTTGCTGAACATCATACGCCTGGCCTACGAGGTGGTTCATTTTGACAACGGTGATGAGCGGGAAAATGCCAAATACACCAATGGTGAATGGGTGACATTTCCGCGGACGGATATTAAGAAAGGCGTAGTGGCTATCCGCAAGCGTAATATTACGCGACTCACGGACTTGAGTTACGAGAACGTGAAACATATCACGGCTGCGACACTGCTTGAATTGATAGACCGCAATTTCGGCGGCGGATGGGATAGTATCCCTCTGTCGGTAAAAGATATCATTGAAAGCGCCTTTGAGGTGACAACGACGACCTTGCCGGCAACACGCCTGCACATGGAAGGAGGCACATTGGATAAAAAGATAGCTGACGGCTATGAAGTGCTGGAAGTGAAGAAAGGCTCCTGGATTGAGGCCATCTTTGCCAAGAAGAAGGCCCCGGCAACAAAACTGCGCATGCTCTTGGAAAACGAGTATGACGAGGAAGGAAACCGCGTGGTCCGCGATGATGATGAAGAAGAGGAAGAGATGGAAGAACGCGATGAAGTTGATGAGGATGATGAGGAAGTGCAGCCTTCCGAGGAAGATGAGACATTCTACTCGAGCTATGCCCCGGAGGCCGATGTCAAAGACGATGACGATGATACGTCGGGGCTTTCGGTGCTGGAATGAGGTGTCTGTGTTGCGCATGAGAAATCATGTAAGCAGAGGAACGGAGCCGGTGACCGTCGCCTTGAGGCAAAGGCCCGGCGGTTTGAAGGCGAGCATAAGGAAGACATGATAAAGAAGGGAAGAGGAAGAGGGAGGAAAACCGAGTGAGGAAAAAGGATTATGGCGTTTACGGCAATTCTTATCATTGCTTATTTTATGGCGTTGGCTGCGGTGGCACGTTTTACAGCCCGCCACGCCGACAATGAAGATTTTTATAGCGGAAGGCGACGCTCACCCTGGTGGGCTGTTGCCTTCGGTATGTTAGGGGCCTCGCTCAGTGGTGTCACATTTGTAAGTGTGCCAGGCATGGTCCGGACCTCGGACATGACTTATCTGCAGATGTGTTTGGGATTCATTCCCGGCTATGTACTGGTAGCGTTTGTGCTGTTGCCCGTGTATTACAAATTAGAACTGACCTCCATATACACCTTTTTATATAAACGCTTTGGTACGTCGGCCTATCACACCGGTTCGTTGTTTTTCCTGTTGTCGAAAGTATCAGGTGCTGCGGTTCGTATGTATTTGGCTTGCTTGATTCTTCAACGGCTATTGTTCGATGCTCTCGGGTGCCCTTTTTGGCTGACTGCAGTGGTCATACTGGTGCTGATCTGGCTTTATACCCACCGCGGGGGGATAGGCACAATCGTTTGGACAGACTGTCTTCAAACCCTTGCTCTGTTGTTGGCGCTGGTTTTGATGATTGTGTCATTGTTGCATATAGAAGGTTGGGATGTTATGGAAGCGGTTGCTCAGGTGGGGGCAAGCAAGATGAGTCGAGTGTTTGAATTTGAAGACTGGGGGAGCGGTCAGTATTTCTGGAAACAATTTCTGAGCGGCGCTTTTATCGTGGTGGTGATGACGGGGTTGGACCAGGATGTGATGCAGAAGAACCTCACCTGTAGGACGTTGCGTGAATCGCAGAAGAATATGCTTGTTAACGGTTTGCTGTACGTTCCGGTTAACCTGCTGTTTCTGAGCTTTGGTGTGCTGATGTATTTGTTTGCAGCCCGCCATGGAATCAGCCTTCCGTCTTCGGGGGACGAAGTGATGCCTTTTCTTTGTGCGGGAGGTTATTGGGGACAGGGCGCCCTGGCTTTTTTTACCTTAGGTATCGTGGCCGCATCCTTGTCGAGTGCCGACAGCGCGTTGACGGCCCTAACGACCAGCGTCTGTGTCGATCTCTTCCGTTGCGATACCGACGAGCGCTTGCGTAGGCGGGTACATCTATTGATGTGTGTCGTTTTGCTTTTGGTCATCTTGTCATTCCGAGCCTTGAATAGCACGAGCGTGATAGATGCTGTTTACACGATTGCTTCCTACACTTACGGCCCTTTGTTAGGTCTTTTTGTGTTTGGACTGTTCAATATACGGTGCCAGCCACGCGGACGTTGGATACCGTTGGTCTGTATCCTCAGTCCCGTTATCTGCTATCTTCTGTCGTTGATGGCAGGGCGGTGGTGGAATTATCATTTCAGTTATGAATTACTGCTGATTAATGGCGGACTGACGGCAATGGGTCTATGGTTGTGCGCCTGCGGTGCGAAAGGGAAGCAGGGCGAGGCATGTGCGTGAGAGATGAAGGGAAGAGGATGCCCCTTGCCTTATGGCAAGGGCACAACGGCCGGAAGGGAGAGAAGGGATGTTTCTGATAGGAGAGAGGGACGCTTGGTGGAAGGCAAGGGCACAACGGCCGGAGGGGAAACTTTGTTTATGGAGGGCTTGGAGGGGTGACGCAAGTCAATGGCAATAGACAATAAGGTGGGCGGGATTTTATTATTCTTTGTTAAATAGTACTCAGAATAAACAATTCTTTGTACCTTTGCACCATGAATAAGATTAAGAAACTTCGATGGTCCATCGAGAAGGGATGTGAACTGACTGAAATGGATCGTATCATCCTTGCTGCACAAGAGCGCGGAAAAGAGGTCCCGTCACGTGAATTGATCAAGACAGCAGAACAGATTGAAGGCATCCGACGCGCCGGCGTGATCAATACAGGTATCCTGGATATGCTCACGGACAAGATTCACGCGGGCATGAGTACGATTGAAATTGACGATATGGTGGCCAAATACACGTCAGATCATGGTGCCATCTCGGCTTGTCTTGGATACGAAGGTTTTCCCAAGTCGTGTTGTACTAGTGTGAATGAGGTGGTTTGCCACGGAATTCCAAATGAGTATGAGGTGCTTAGAAACGGCGATATCATCAATGTAGATTGCACCACGATTCTCGATGGTTATTTTGCAGACGCCTCGCGCATGTACATCGTTGGCGGCAAGACGACGGCGAAGAAGCAGAAGCTGGTGGATGTTGCGTGGGAATGTCTGAAGATCGGTGAGGAAGTCTGTTCGAAGCCTTATGTCTACGTTGGAGATATAGGTAATGCTATCGCCAAACACGCCCACAAGAACGGCTTCAGTGTAGTGCGAGACTTGGCAGGACACGGTGTCGGACTGGAGTTCCATGAGGACCCCGACGTTGATCACTATGGCCGCAAAGGCACAGGCATGCTGCTTGTTCCCGGAATGGTCTTTACCATTGAGCCTATGATAAACATGGGAACGTGGGAGGTGTTCTGCGATGAAGATGATGGCTGGACCATTGTCACAGAAGACGAACTGCCCAGTGCCCAGTGGGAGCACACGTTTGTGATGACAGAACATGGGGTTGAAGTGCTGACGCATTAGGAGCCGAACCTGTCGACGGCACCAGAAATGGGGCAAGTCGTGGTCGAAGGTATATTAAAAGGAAAAAGGTAAGATTTGAAATCTATATGATGGAGAACAAAAAGCAGATAGCAAATGTTGCCGCTTCCCCCAAAACGGGGTGGACGGTGAGAGAGTCTGTTGCGGAAAAGTCTCAGAATAAAAAGAAAATAATCATCCTTGGCATCGAGTCGTCGTGTGATGACACGAGTGCGGCAGTGATAAGAGATGGTGTTTTATTGTCGAATGTCACGGCGTCACAAGCCGTTCACGAGGCTTATGGCGGCGTAGTGCCGGAATTGGCTTCGCGTGCACATCAGCAAAATATCGTGCCTGTAGTGGATCAGGCGTTGAAGCGTGCAGGAGTGAGCAAGAACGAGCTCAGTGCGATCGCTTTTACGCGTGGTCCGGGACTGATGGGCTCGCTGCTTGTGGGGGTGAGTTTTGCTAAGGGTCTGGCCGCAGCTTTGGATATCCCCATGATCGATGTAAACCATTTGCAAGGGCATGTTTTGGCCCATTTTATCAAGGAAAGTGAAAACGACAACACGGCACCGCCATTTCCGTTCCTGTGTCTGTTGGTGAGTGGCGGCAATTCGCAAATCGTACTGGTAAAAGCGTACAACGACATGCAGATAATCGGCCAAACGATCGACGACGCGGCCGGTGAAGCGATAGACAAGTGTTCGAAGGTGATGGGATTGGGTTATCCCGGAGGTCCTGTCATCGACCGTTTGGCACGTCAGGGCAACCCCGAGGCCTATCATTTTGCAAAACCTGCAATTCCGGGTTATGACTACAGTTTCAGTGGTCTGAAAACCTCTTTCCTTTATCATCTCCGTGATTGGCTTGCAGAAGACCCCGATTTCATCAAACACCATAAGGAAGATCTGGCGGCATCGCTGGAGAAAACGGTGGTGGACATTCTGATGAACAAATTGCGCAGGGCGGCAAAGGATTTGAAAATAAGACATGTCGCAGTGGCTGGAGGGGTTAGTGCCAATACGGGGCTGCGCGAGGCCTTCAAGGACCATGCGCGAAAGTTTGGGTGGACCATCTACATTCCCAAGTTCAGCTACACTACAGATAATGCGGCCATGATCGCTATTACGGGTGTTTTCAAATACGCAGACAAAGAGTTTTGTCCGATGGAGGCCCCGGCGTATAGCAGGGTGCAGTGAGGTACGAGAGGAGGGAGATGACCTGGGCGACGACGCCCAGGAATAGAACAGCCTCCAGATTGCGAAAATATAACGGCGTTGTGATAATAAATACAACTTGTCAAATTATCAAATTATTAATAAAGGGAACAACTGGTCAACTGGTTAACTGGTTAACAAAAGATACAACTAGTTAATAGGTCAACATAGGAAAAACTGGTCCATTTGTCAACAAATGAAACAACTGGTACAGGTCAACTGGTCCACTTGTCAACTAAATGCAACGATATATGAACATACAGGTAAAAGTCATTTCGAGAGAGATTAGCGAGTATCTATGGCGTGAGGAAAAAACGCTCTCTACAGCAGAGAGTTGTACCGCCGGATTAGTGGCGGCCAGCATTGCAGCTCTGCCAGGAGCCAGTAATTACTTTCGTGGAGCTATCGTAGCTTATGTTAATGAACTCAAGACCCAACTCTTAGGCGTTTCAGAGGAAATGCTTCAGGAAAAAGGGGCAGTCAGCGAGGACGTGGCGCGCGCTATGGTCAGCGGAGCTCTTGAACGTCTTCATACCGACTACGCCATTGCCGTGACCGGTTATGCAGGTCCCGGGGGTGGACCCGAAGCACCGGTAGGGACCATTTATGTGGCCGTAGGTAAGGCGGAGGAAATCATTGTCCGCGAACTCACGGGTGATGATGGACGTGAGGAAAATGTGGCTCGTGCGACCGTCACGGCCCTCCAAATGCTGCTTGAAAAGCTCAAAAATGACTTTCCAAGAGCTGAAGAATAAAAAAAGAGGCGGAAAACTTTGCACTTTCAGAAAAAAGCTGTACCTTTGCGCCCTGTTTGGAAGAAGTAATTTTTTGGAAGTTACAAAAAGGAAAGATTAGAAAATGTCTAAGATCTGTCAAATCACCGGAAAAAGAGCGATGCACGGTAACAACGTCTCGCACTCTAAGCGCCGCACAAAGCGCGTCTTTGACGTGAATCTCTTCACCAAGAAGTTCTACTGGGTAGAGGAAGATTGCTGGATCAGCCTGAATATCTCGGCTGCTGGCCTGCGCTTGATCAACAAGATTGGTTTGGATGCCGCTATCAAGCGCGCAGCCGAGAAGGGTTATCTTCAATAAACTTCGCCAATCTAATGGTTTAACCTTTAAACAGTAAGAGCAAAATGGCAAAGAAAGCTAAAGGCAACAGAGTACAGGTGATTCTCGAATGCACTGAAATGAAGGAGAGCGGCCTTCCCGGCACTTCTCGCTACATCACCACGAAGAACAGAAAGAACACTCCCGAGCGCCTCGAGTTGAAGAAGTATAATCCGATTCTCAAGCGCATGACGGTTCACAAGGAAATCAAATAACAAAACGCTGAAGCACTATGGCAAAAAAGACAGTCGCATCCCTTCATACGGGTAAGACCGATGGCCGCAGCTACACCAAGGTCATCAAGATGGTGAAGAACGAAAAAGGTTCTTACTCCTTCGATGAGAAAATGGTTCCCAACGAAGCCGTCCAGGACTTCTTCAAGAACTAATCTTCGCAAACAGAACTTCCAAAATTTCTGATTGCCAGCTATTGAGCTGCTTTCGGAATCAACATTAACCTCTCCTCGGCAGGGAACTGTCGGGGAGAGGTTTTTTGTGGAGGTGGATAGGGGAGGGGCGGAAGGGGATTGTGAAAAACGTGTACTTTTTCCCTCAACTGCGTTGAGGGCACGGTGGCTAAGTGGATAAATGAGGGATGGCGGAATTTAATGGGGCGGGTGAAGGCGCTTAATGAGGGCGGTGGCGGGGGAATGTAGCGCTGAGATAAGAAGATGGCGGTCTTTATGCGTTAAATGCGTTAATGCAGTTTTAAGAGTCTTAATTTTTCTAAAACGCTTGTTCCTTAAGGAACAATTATGTATCTTTGCACCGCTTAAATAAAAATACATGGGATTATTTAATTTCTTTTCCAAAAATAAGGAACAACAGAAGGAGACGCTTGATAAGGGACTCGAAAAGACGAAGGAAAGTTTCTTTGGTAAACTGGCACGTGCGGTTGCCGGAAAGAGTAAGGTGGATGATGATGTTCTCGATGACCTGGAGGAGGTGCTTGTGACCTCAGATGTAGGCGTTGATACGACACTGAATATCATTCATCGGATTGAGGAACGCGTGGCTCGTGACAAATATGTAAGTACCAACGAACTCAACGGCATTCTGCGTGATGAGATCGCAGCCCTTCTGACAGAGAATAATTCGGGTGATACCGAAGGCTTTCAGATACCAGAAGGCAAGAGACCATACGTTGTGATGGTCGTGGGCGTCAACGGCGTCGGAAAGACCACCACTATTGGCAAGTTGGCCTGGCAGTTCAAACAAGCCGGTTTGAAGGTGATGCTCGGTGCGGCCGACACCTTCCGTGCTGCTGCAGTAGAGCAGATTGTCATCTGGGGTGAGCGTGTCGGTGTTCCCGTAGTCAAGCAACAGATGGGCAGTGACCCTGCCAGCGTCGCTTTCGATACGCTCTCAAGTGCAGTGGCTAATGATGCCGATGTCGTGCTCATCGATACCGCCGGTCGCCTGCATAATAAGAAAGGCCTTATGGACGAACTTTCCAAGATTAAGCGCGTGATGCAGAAGGTGGTTCCCGATGCACCTCACGATGTGATGCTTGTGCTTGACGGTTCTACGGGTCAGAACGCATTCGAACAAGCCAAGCAGTTCACTGCTGCCACTGACGTCACTTCGATGGCGATAACCAAACTCGACGGCACGGCCAAGGGTGGGGTAGTGCTTGGCATTTCCGACCAGTTCAAAATCCCCGTGCGATACATTGGTTTGGGCGAAGGTATGGAAGACTTACAACCCTTCAACCGCAAGGATTTCGTCAACAGTTTATTTGGAGAATAAAGATGAAGCCTGCTTCCATTGACTTTCTCACTATGGGCTGTTCCAAGAATCTTGTGGACAGCGAACGTCTGATGGCACAATTGCGTCATGCAGGATATCGTGTAAAGCACGATCCTGATGTCTGCAATGGAGATATTTGTGTTGTCAACACCTGCGGCTTTATCGGTGACGCCAAAGAGGAGAGCATCAATGTCATCCTCGAACAGGGGCAGCGCAAAACCGAGGGGAAATTGAAACGCCTTTACGTCATGGGTTGTCTTTCGCAGCGTTACCTCTCGGAATTGCAAGCAGAGATCCCAGAAGTTGACGGCTGGTATGGGAAGTTTGATTGGACAAGACTGCTTGCAGAACTGGGTCACACTTGGGACTCAACCCTTACTCCCGACCGTTCTCTCACTACACCTTCACACTATGCCTACATAAAGATCAGTGAGGGCTGCAACCGTCACTGCTCCTATTGTGCGATACCCATTATCACAGGAGCACAAGTGAGTCGTCCGATGGAAGAAATCCTTGACGAGGTACGCCAGCTGGTAGCGATAGGTGTGAAAGAATTCAATGTCATTGCACAAGAGTTGACCTTTTATGGCGTAGACCTCTATCATCGACGCGCGATAGCCGAGCTCATCGATCGCATGGCAGATATCGTAGGCGTGGAATGGATTCGTTTGCATTATGCCTATCCCACCGATTTCCCATGGGAACTGCTACCTGTCATCAACCGCCATTCCAATGTCTGCCGTTACCTCGATATCGCCCTGCAGCATATTTCAACATCTGTTCTTTCCGCGATGCGCAGGCATATCACCAAGGAAGAGACCTATGCTTTTGTTGAGCGTATCCGTAAAGAAGTTCCAGACATCAATTTGCGTACGACGCTGATGGTAGGACATCCAGGCGAAACAGAGGAAGCCTATCAAGAACTGTTGGAATTTGTACGCTGGGCCCGTTTCGAACGAATGGGCGCATTTGCTTACAGCGAAGAAGAAGGGACATATAGTGCCCAAAACTACACAGATGAGATATCAGAGGAAATCAAGCAGGCTCGTCTGTCAAAACTCATGCGTTTGCAACAACGAATTTCGGCAGAGGTGCAAGAGGCGAAAGTGGGAAAGACACTTCGCGTTGTCATAGATCGTGTGGAAGGCGATTTTTTTGTAGGCCGCACCGAGTATGACTCTCCGGAAGTAGATCCGGAGGTGCTCATCCCTGTCCGTGAAAAGGAACTTACGGTGGGACAGTTTTATGCGATACGCATAACCAGTGCAGACGATTTTGACCTTTATGGGACATCTGATATAAAAGAAATGCAAGAAGATTATGAATAACAAGGACTTTATTACAAAACTCGCCCAAAAAGAAGGTTTGACGATGCGAGATACACAGATGCTGGTGAATCATCTTGTTGCTGAATTAACGTCAACCTTTGAAGATGGAAACATCTTAAGCATAGATGGTTTTGGCCAATTCGAAGTAAAGAAAAGGTTGGAACGGGTGGCTATTAGCCCTTCCACGGGTCAGAAAATGCTTGTTCCTCCAAAACTGGTGCTTGGTTTCAAGCAGTCGGCTTCTCTAAAAGAACGCGTGCAGAAAGGAGGTAACTCATGACAGACACGAAGCTGCAGCTTACAGATTTGGCGCACGGACTCTCCCGTCGGGCGAGTTTGCCTTTGAGGTATTCAGAAGACTTTGTCAAATCCTTCTTCCAAATTGTAGAAGAAGGTTTGTTGCACGACAATATGGTGAAGGTCAAAGGTTTCGGTACCTTCAAGTTGGTCGACGTGAATGCGCGCGAGAGTATCAATGTCAATAGTGGACAGCGTTTTGAAATAGCAGGTCATACAAAAGTGACTTTCACGCCCGATCCAGTCTTGAGAGATGCGGTGAATAAGCCCTTTGTTGAATTTCAGACCGTAATCCTTAATGAAAATGTAGATACGGCGTTGATGGAAGACCTTGAAGGAGATCATCTTTCAGACAAAGTTCAGGCAGAGCCAGCAGTAAATGTTGCTGAAGAAAGGCTTGCGCAGATGGCTGAGAGCGTGGTTGAACCTCAGACGGAGACTTCAGATGAATCAGTAAAAGAAGAGCAGACGGCGATTGTAGGAGAACTACAGTCAAAACAGGTGGAAGAGGTCGTGGAAGCCTCTCAACCTGTTGTAGCAGGAAGCAATGAAGATAATGAATCAGATGGTCGTTCAGAAACATTGTTGGTAGCAGGAGAAACTTCAGCAGCAGAAGTAGAAGAAACTGTAGAAGAAGTCGCAGAAGAAGTAGAAGAAACTGCAGCAGAATCAGAGGTCGCAGAAGAAGCTGCAGAAGAAGTAGAAGAAGAGCCCTCCGACGAGGTGTTCTCTGACGAAGAACTCTACTCCAGCTCTACAGAGGAGGCAGACAACAATCATTCCCCATCATTTACTACAAACTCTTATACAGAACAACTCATGGATCATCATTCACATACATCCCTTTGGATACTGCTAACAGCAGTGCTTTTCACCATCCTCGGCTATTGCCTTGGCTATTACTGGCATCCTATTGATTTGCCTGAGCTGTCGCCGTTAACCTCACAATCCGAAGAAGACACTACGCCAGAAGAACCGACGGAAGTTGAAGGCGATGTTATGGATTCCACTGTTGTAACGTCGTCGCAAGACTCAACTCATGTGGCTACATCTGTGGCACAACCCGCTTCGGCAGTCGATTATCCTCAACTCGACGGCGGTGAATATCTCATCGTAGGCGTTATGCAAGCAGATACCATGACAGCAGGAAAAACGCTGCTAAATATGGCAATCAAATATTATGGTGACAAAGAGTGCTACAAGTACATCTGTGTCATGAACGGAATCGATAACCCCGATATCGTGCCTTTGAATATGCCTTTGCGCATTCCAAAGCTTCAGAAAAAATGAGGTGAGGGTTAGAGATTGTTAGCTTGGCGGTTTTTTCCCTCGACTGACGTCGAGGGCACAACGGCCACGTCGATTGTCGGACAAGGCGGGCTTGCACGCTCAAGAAGTCAAGAATATAAGATCTTAAAAATTTAAGAACTTAAAAATTTAAGAACTTAAAAACTCAAGAACTCAAAAACTCAAGAACTCAAGAACTTAAGAACTCAAGAACTCAAGAACTCAGATAATTACATTCGACAATATTCATCTAAAAATAATAAAGAAAAGAAAAATGGCAGAATCCATTGACATTCGCGCACTGAACGACTTGATTGAACGTCAGAGTGCTTTCGTCACCAATTTGATGACAGGTATGGACCAGGTTATTGTTGGTCAGCGTCATCTCGTAGAATCCCTTCTTATCGGACTTCTTTCCGACGGCCATGTGCTGTTGGAAGGTGTCCCCGGTTTGGCCAAGACGTTGGCCATCAAGACTTTGGCACAATTGATTGATGCAAAGTTCAGTCGAATTCAGTTCACCCCTGACCTTTTGCCCGCCGATGTCATCGGTACGATGATCTACTCACAGAAGGATGAGAAGTTCATGGTGGAGCAGGGGCCCGTTTTTGCTAACTTCGTGTTGGCCGACGAGATCAACCGTGCCCCAGCAAAGGTCCAGAGTGCTTTGCTCGAAGCAATGCAGGAGCGCGAAGTCACCATTGGCAAGCAGACTTTCCAACTGCCCGCTCCCTTCCTCGTATTGGCAACACAAAACCCCATTGAGCAGGAAGGAACATATCCGTTGCCAGAGGCACAGGTGGACCGTTTCATGTTGAAGGTCGTCATCGATTATCCGAAACTTGATGAGGAGAAACGAATTATTCGCCAGAATATTACGGGCGAACGTGCAGCGGTGCGTCCTATCCTCTCTACCAAGGAGATTGCCGAGGCTCGCAGCGTTGTACGTCAGGTTTATCTCGATGAAAAGATAGAGCAGTACATTGCAGATATAGTCTTTGCGA
Organism: Bacteroidales bacterium; assembly: GCA_024690405.1. Lineage (GTDB taxonomy): Bacteria > Bacteroidota > Bacteroidia > Bacteroidales > Bacteroidaceae > Physcousia. The sequence continues at coordinate 12,824 of JAILCU010000040.1, read as the reverse complement.
CCCGTTTCCCCGAGAAATATGATTTGAAGGAAATCAAGGACTTCATTGAGTTCGGCGGTTCGCCCCGTGCCAGTATCAACCTGGCTTTGGCTGCCCGTGCTTTTGCTTTCATCAAGCGTCGTGGTTATGTCATCCCCGAGGATGTCCGAGCTGTTGCTCACGATGTTCTTCGCCACCGCATCGGTCTCACTTACGAAGCCGAGGCCAACAATGTTACGAGCGAAGAAATCATCTCCAAGATTCTTAATAAGGTAGAAGTGCCTTAATGGCGTTCGCTGGGCGCGGCGGTGAGGAACCCTAGGTTGCGCTGGGTGCATAAGCGTCCTTTGCCGTGCGAATTGAATTTCTCCTTCCTCCGCGCTAAGCGGCAAACACTAATATGGAAACATCAGAAATACTTAAGCGCGTCCGTCAGATTGAGATTAAGACCCGCGGACTCTCCAGCAACATCTTTGCAGGCGAGTATCATTCAGCCTTCAAAGGCCGTGGTATGGCTTTCAGTGAGGTGCGAGAGTATCAGTATGGCGACGATATACGTGACATCGAATGGAATGTCACCGCTCGTTTCAACAAGCCTTTCATCAAGGTCTTTGAGGAAGAGCGCGAACTCACCGTGATGTTATTGGTGGACGTCAGTTCGAGTCTTGATTTTGGTACTGTCGTACAGACCAAGCGCGATATGCTTACCGAGATTGCTGCGACGTTGGCTTTCAGTGCTATTCAGAACAACGATAAGATAGGCGTCATCTTCTTCTCAGACCGTATCGAGAAGTTTATACCGCCTAAGAAAGGTCGCAAGCACATCCTCTATATCATACGCGAACTCCTTGACTTCAAGGCTGAGAGCCGTCGCACCGATATCCGGCAGGCTGTTGAGTACCTCACCCAGGTCATCAAGCGCCGTTGCACTTGCTTCATCCTCTCCGATTTTATCGACGAGCGCGACTTCCGTCAGTCTCTCACGATTGCCAACCGCAAACACGATGTTGTTGCACTTCAGGTTTATGACCGTCGTATTGCAGAGTTGCCCAATGTCGGTCTCATGAGAGTGAAAGATGCCGAGACGGGTCATCTGCAATGGATTGACACTTCCAGTTCGCGTGTTCGCAAGGCTCATAGCCAATGGTGGCGCGAGAGTCAGGAACGTCTGGAGGACACCTTCACCCGTAGCAATGTTGATCACGTCAGTGTCCGCACCGACCAAGATTATGTAGTTGCGCTCCGTAATCTCTTTGCTCAACGCGGATGACTCCATCTCTTATCCGGGCTCTTTGTCCGGAATGATCCAACAAGAATGAACGATTATGCTTAATCATCAATATCAGAGAAAACAAACCATGCCCACTAGGCTATGGAGTGCTCTTTTATGTGTTTTGCTTCTGCTCACGCCCCTTCATACCGCGGCGCAAGTGGTTTTTGAAGCACGCATAGATACGCTCCTGATGCTCATCGGCGAGCAGCGCGAACTCACGCTAGACGTCACTTGTGGTGCGAAGCAGAAACTCAAGATGCCAGACTTCCGTCCGCAACAGCCTATCAATGGGCAGGTTGAAGTGGTTGACATTTTGGGAACTGATACTACACTCCTCGACGATGGCAAGCGGATGCAAGTGATCCAGCGCTATACGATCACAGCCTGGGATTCAGCCTTCGTCTTGCTTCCCGCTTTTACGGTAGAAGTGGATGGAAAGCCTTATCAGTCCAAACAACTGGCGCTAAAAGTACTTACTATTCCCGTTGATACGGTACAGGTCGACCAGTTCTTTCCCAACAAGGATATTCAGCGCAATCCCTTCTCATGGGATGATTGGAAACCTGTTATATGGTTTCTTGTCATCAACCAGTTGCTATTGCTTATCCTTTTGTGGCTTTACACTCATTGGCATGAGAACAAACCGCTCATACAGATTATTCGCCGTAAGCGCAAACTTCCACCTCATCAGGTGGCCATGAACGAGATAGAGCGCATCAAGGGCGAGCGCAAATGGGCTGAAGAGGACAGTAAGGAATATTATACCGAACTCACCGACACGCTGCGCAACTATATCCGTGAGCGTTACGGCTTCAATGCCATGGAGATGACCTCTACGGAGATCATCGAGCGCCTTCTCCAGGAACAGGACGAGACGGCTTTGGCAGAACTGCGCCAACTCTTCACTACGGCAGACCTCGTGAAGTTTGCAAAATACACCACGATGATCAACGAGAACGATGCCAACCTTGTCAGTGCCATTGATTTCATCAACCAGACCAAGATCGAAGTGGACCCCAATATTCCCGAAGAGGAAGTCATTGTCCCCGAGGAGGTAAAGCAACTGCAGGCACGTTCACTCACCATGAAGATTATGATGGGCGTTGTCATTTTCGTTGCGCTTGTGGCTATTGTTTATGCCGTCTATCTTACCATCGATTTAATACGATAAGGCTGGGCTATACCTCAGTGCAGTCCTTCCCAGTAACTTCAAAAACATTATGCAATTTGCTAATCCATATTTTCTCCTGCTGCTGCTTCTGCTTATACCTTATATAATATGGTATGTGCTGCGGCACCGAGATAGCGAGCCCTCGTTGCAGGTCTCTTCCACGTTGGCTTTCCGTCGTGCTCCGCGCAGTCTGAGACAGCATCTCATTCATGCGCCATTCCTACTGCGCTGTCTGGCATTTGTGATGATTGTGCTCGTGCTCTGCCGTCCGCAGACGAGTAATTCGTGGAGCGACCGTACGATAGAGGGAATTGATATCATGCTTTGTGTGGACATCTCCACTTCTATGCTGGCTGAGGACTTACGTCCCAACCGTATCGAGGCCGCTAAGAAAGTGGCATCGGAGTTCATCTCCGGTCGGCCTAACGACAATATCGGTCTTACTATTTTCTCCGGTGAATCGTTCACGCAGTGTCCTATGACTACCGATCATGCCGTATTGCTCAATCTGTTCCAGAATGTCAGTTGCGATATGGTACAGCGTGGTCTCATGGACGACGGTACGGCTATTGGTATGGGCTTAGCCAATGCCATCAGTCGTCTCAAGGACTCTAAGGCTAAGTCAAAGGTGATTATCCTTCTTACTGATGGTTCTAACAATGCGGGTGATATTTCTCCGCAGACCGCGGCAGAGATTGCCAAGAGTTTTGGCGTGCGCATCTACACCATCGGCGTTGGCACTAACGGCACAGCACGTTATCCCTATCCTGTGGGGGGACGCATTGAATACATCAATATCCCTGTGGAAATAGATACCAAAACCTTGGCAGCCATTGCCAGCACTACGCAAGGCGAGTTTTATCGGGCTACCAACAATGCCAAACTCCGTGAGGTCTATCAGGAAATCGATAAACTGGAAAAAACCAAGATGAACGTCAAGCAGTACAGCAAACGTTACGAGGCCTTTGCCCCCTTCGCCATTGCTACCTGTCTGCTTCTCCTGCTCGAACTCCTTCTCCGTGAGACAATCCTCAAGAAAGTTCCATAGGAGAGTGGGTTGGAAGTTTGCGTTTAAAGTCAAAGTCTATTATACTTTCACGGGCGCTCTCGCGCTCTTCACGATGCCAATCAGGCACTTTCCCTGCCGCAAAGCGGCCGTCAATCATCACGCTTATGTTCCGTTTTGAAAATCCTTCATATCTCTATTTCTTAGCCATTATTCCACTATTGGCTATTCTGCATTATGCTACCGATTTGCTCCGTCGCCGTCGTCTCAAGCGGTACGGCGACCCTGACTTGCTGAAGGCACTTATGCCTGATGTCTCTGTCTGGCGACGGGAACTCAAGTTCTGGTTGGTCACTGCGGCTTTCGGCATGATGATTGTTTGTCTGGCTCGTCCGCAATACGGTACCAAGATAGACACCCGTACCCGAAAGGGTATTGAAGCAATCATCGCCCTCGATGTGAGTAATTCCATGCTTGCCGAAGATGTCAAGCCCAGTCGTCTGGACAAGTCCAAGTTGCTCATCTCCAGTCTCGTTGACAAGATGGTGGACGATAAAGTGGGACTCATTGTCTATGCAGGAGATGCTTACACTCAACTCCCTATCACTTCCGACTATGTCTCTGCGAAGATGTTTCTCGACAATATATCTCCTGATATGATTGCCGTTCAGGGAACCGATATCGCCCGTGCTATTGACCTTGCAACACATAGTTTCACGCAGCAGGAAGGCGTCGGTCGTGCCATCTTTGTCATCACAGATGGCGAAGATAACGAAGGTGGGGCCGTAGAGGCTGCTCGCGAAGCACAGAAGAAAGGCATGGCAGTTTATGTCCTCGGTGTAGGTTCGCCAGAGGGAAGTCCTATTCCGCTCCCCGGCAGTAATCGTTATATTACGGATAATGCAGGAAACACAGTCGTTTCCAAACTCAACGAAGATATGTGCCGACAGATTGCACAAGCCGGTGGCGGCGCTTATATCTATGTGGATAACAGTTCTTCTGCACAATCCGCTTTGCAGCGTCATGTAGATAAACTTGCCAAGGCAGAGATGGAGTCGGTGCTTTATAGCGAGTATGACGAGCATTTCCGCGACTTCGCATGGGCTGCTCTCGTATTGTTGTTCATCGACATTCTTTTTCTGGCACGCAAGAATCGCATCATCAATCGCTTTAAACTCTTCCGCGTGCCTTCGCGTGGAGCCGCTCTTTTTGCAATCCTTTTCCTCTCTGCTTTAGCACCCTCAACTTTAGGGCTTGATAATGGTGTTGCTGCGCAGAAGAAGAACGACCGTTATTTCGTCCGTCACGGCAATCGTTTTTATCGCGACAGTACCTATGCGAAGGCGCAGGTCGACTATCAGAAAGCCATTGAGAAGGACAACACGAACCCAGTGGCACACTACAATCTTGGCAATGCCCAACTCATGCAGGGGCAACCCAAGGAGGCCATGAAGAGTTACGAAACGGCTGCCCGTCTACAGAAGGATAAACTTCGCGGTGCACAAGCCTATCATAATATGGGTGTCATTTTCCAGAGCCAAAAGCAATATGCTGAGGCCATTGAATGCTATAAGAATGCCCTCCGACGAAATCCGAAGGACGACGAAACACGCTACAATCTCGCTCTCTGTCAGCATCAGTTGCAAAACCAGCAACAAGATCAAAACAATAAGGACGATCAGCAGGGCAAGGATGACCAGAGGCAAGATCAGCAACAACAGCAAGATCAGCAAAAACAACAGCAGCAACAGCAAGACCAACAACAGCAGCAGCCCCAGCAGGAGCAGCCTAAGATGTCGAAGGAAAATGCTGAGCAACTCTTGCAAGCCGCACAGCAAGAGGAGAAGTCCACTCAGGAAAAGGTCAATAAGGCGCAGCAGCAACCCCAACGACGTCAACTCGAGAAGCAGTGGTAAGAATCTATAAGTAGAAGATACTTGAAGAACTAGAACTCAAAAACTCATAAACTTAAGAACTTACTTCCCTCACGCGCTTTTCCGTCTGTTGCTGCGGCTATGATAAACATGCCTTGCACCAGTCGAGCGCTGAGAAGCCCGCTTCAGAAATTATACCCAATCATTTCTTCGCAGCCACCCAAGAACTTAAGAACTCAAAAACTTACAATCCCCGGCGTTTAACGCTTCCTCTATGAAAAAACTTCGTACATTCCTCACATTCCTCCTCGCCCTTACAACGGTTTCCCTTTGGGCACAGGTCAGCGTTCGTGTGCAAGCCCCTTCTGAGGTTATACAGGGCGACCGTTTCCGTGTCTCCTACGTTGTCAACACTTCGGATGTTGACGACTTTCAGATTGCGGGATTCGAAGGTCTCGTCGAACTCTACGGTCCAAGCCGCAGTTCTTCGTCCAGTTTCTCGATGGTTAATGGTAAGACCACATCGAGCAGCAGCGTTACCTTCACTTATACAGTCACTACCGACAAGCCTGGCACATTTCACATACCCGCGGCAACGGTTGTCAGCGATGGCAAGACCGTGAAGTCTGCTTCGCCTTCCATCACGGTGCTTCCCTCCGGTAGTGCTTCCTCGGGTGGTAGTGCCCACAGTCAGTCGCAAGGTCAGCCTCAGGCCGATGCTCATGCCGATCGGATGCGCACGCAGAATGTGGGCGATCGTATTACGAATAAGGACATTTTCATAGCCGTCACGGCCTCGAAGAAACGTGTTTTCGAACAGGAAGCCGTCCTTGTCACCTATAAGCTATATACGCTTGTAAATGTGAGCACCCTAGAGGGTAAGATGCCGGAACTTGATGGTTTCCATGTTCAGGAGATTGGCAGACAGCGTCAGCCCCAATTGAAGATGGAGCACTATAACGGCAAGAATTATGGAACAGTAGTGTGGTCGCAGTATGTGCTTTTTCCACAGCAGACAGGCACACTTACAATTCCCGAGATTAAGTACGAGGCCGTTATTCTTCAACAAAACCGTTCTGCCGACCCCTTCGATATTTTCTTCGGTGGCGGCTCAATGGTACAGGAGGTTCATAAGACGGTGATAGCACCGGCAGTCACTCTGAATGTTGATGCGCTGCCCACGCCGAAGCCTGCCAATTTCTCCGGTGCTGTAGGTCGTTTCAGTTTGAACTCCAGTCTTACGCCTCAACAACTGAAGTCTAACGAAGCCACGACGCTTCGTCTTGTTGTCAAGGGTACCGGTAACATGAAACTGATGAAAGCGCCTACCGTTGCCTGGCCCAAGGATTTCGAGAGTTACGATCCCAAAACCGAGGACAACACAAAGATTGGTTCAACCGGATCCACAGGTTCTGTCGTCTATGATTACATCGCTGTTCCACGCCATCAAGGAAAGTACGAACTACCGGCTGCTGAATTCTGCTATTTCGACCCCGATGCACGGGAATATAAGACCATCAAAGCCGAGCCTTACACCATTGACGTGGCTAAGGGTAAGGGGGGCAGTTCCTCAGCTTCGTCCAACCTCACCAAGGAAGAGGTTGAACTTCTCAATAGTGATATACGTTATATTAAGTCGGGCGAACCTAATTATCTCAATCCTGACGACGCACTCTTCGGTTCCACCCGCTACTGGCTTATTTACGGCGCAGCCCTGCTTATTGCTGCAATTCTTTTCTACGTCTTCCGTCGTCAGGCCGTCGCTAATGCCGACCTCGCAGGCCGTCGTGGTCGCGGTGCAAGCAAGGTTGCTACAAAACGTTTGAAAGTTGCACGTAAACTGCTTGCACAGAATAATGCCACGGCTTTCTATGAAGAGACAATGAAAGCCCTTTGGGGTTATGTCAGCGATAAACTTAATATTCCTGTCAGCGAACTCACCAAGGACAATGTCCGTGAGCGTCTCACAGAACGCCAACTTTCAGCGGACCTCACAGACCAGTTCCTTCGTACCCTCGATGACTGCGAGTTTGCCCGTTTTGCTCCAGGTGATCCTGCTGCCACGATGGACAAGATTTATGCGTCTGCCGAACAAGTCATCAATCAAATGGAAACAGAACTAAAGCGTAAGTAGCCTTATGAAACATATTTCACCTATCTTTCTCCTCTTCACTGCTGCACTAACGTCTTCGCTTTCTCTCTCCGCGGCATCGTTCCTTCCTGCAGCCGCTGATTCTACTGAGAGCCGTATTGTCGGTGGAACCACCGCTGATGCCGGTGCTCCGTCAGCCGTTCCTACAACGCCATCCATCGCGCTTGTTGATAGTGCATCCGTTGATTCCACCACGTCTGTCACCGTCCCCGTTTCTCCGGCCGACAAGGCTTTTGCCGACAGTGCTTACGCTGCTGAGGATTACGAGCGTGCAGCCTTCCTCTATAATCGTCTGCTCGGAACCTATGGAGGTAGTGCTCCCCTCTATTTCAACCTTGGCAATTGCTACTATCGTCAGGACTCTATCGCACGTGCCATTCTCTGCTATGAGCGTGCGCGTCTCCTAGACCCTTCTGACGATGATGTCCGTTTCAATCTTGAAATGGCGCGTTCTAAGACGGTGGACCGTGTAATGCCGGCCAATGAGATGTTCTTTGTCACCGTTTTCCGCAACATCATCCTTTCGCTCAGTCTGGGCACATGGACGTGGATGGCTATTCTCGCCTTTATCGTGATGCTTATTTCTATCGCGGGCTATTTCTTCCTGCCCACGCTTGCGGGTAAGAAGACCGGCTTTACCCTGGCTATCCTCTCTCTCCTGATTTGCATCTTTGCCAACATTGCTGCCTATCAACAACTTCATCAGATGGAGAACCACAGCAATGCAATCATCATGTCTCCCTCTGTCGTCATTAAGAGCACACCCAGTGAATCTGGCACCGATCTTTTTATCCTCCACGAGGGAACCCGTGTTGAAATTCTTGACGATACGATGAATGAGTGGAAAGAGATCCGCGTCAGTGATGGTAAAGAAGGCTGGCTCCACAAATCTGACATTGAAACAATATAGGTCAGTGATTGAGGATGGTAGTAACTGTTCTATTCAACAAATTAAGTTTTCAAGAATAGTTCTTAACATTCACAACTCGTCTCAAAACGTAGGTTGTTGTGATCCCTGGGCGAGAACGCCCAGGGATATTTTTTTTCTTGAAGTTATACGCATCGTAAGCCAACAGCCAGCATTGCTGTTCGGGGACAAATGTTATGGGCCAATTGTGTTCTCTACAGCCCTCTTGCTTTCAGCAATCCTGAGGCATCTGGTTGTGACATTCCTGTGAAGTCGGTGAACATTTGCATGAGATCGCCGGTATTACCTCTGCTGATAATCTTGTTGCTGAAGTCGGTGCCGGTAGCGGGATCGAGCGCACCGCGCTGTTTGAAGATGTCGGTAATATTCACGGCAAGGACTTCGGTCCATAGATAGCTGTAGTAGCCGGCGGCATAACCGCCTCCCCAGACATGGTTAAAATAACTTGTGGTATAGCGGGGAGGTATTTGCGGGTTAAGGAGACCGACTTTTTTCAATGCCTCTGTTTCAAAGTCTACAGATTGTTCGGGCGCAGGAATGTCTTGAGACGCAAGCATGTGCCAAGCCAGATCGACACAGGTGGCTGCGAGGTTCTCACCTAAGGCGTATGCTGTCTGGAAGGTGATGCTTTTGAGCATGCGATCCTTAAGGTCGGCAGGCATGGGTTCACCTGTCTCGTAGTGCAGGGCATAATGGTCAAATACCTCGGGAATGGAGGCGAAGGACTCGTTGAACTGCGATGGCATCTCCACAAAGTCGCGGGCTACGGCAGTGCCGCTTAGGCGGTTGTAGTTGCAGTTGGAGAGGATACCATGAAGAGCGTGACCGAACTCATGGAACATGGTCGTGACCTCATCCCATGTGAGGAGTGAGGGCTTGCCGTCGGGCGCTTTGGCGGAGTTGCAGACGTTGAAGATAATGGGCAACTGGTTGAAGTGACGGCTCTGTTTGGCAAAGGAACTCATCCAAGCTCCGCCGCGCTTGGTGGGACGACGATAATAGTCGACATAGAACAAGGCTTTCTGTTTCCCTTCCTTGTCGAAAATCTCATAGGCTTTCATGTCGGGGTGATAGAGTGGAATGTCGGTGCGCTCTTTAAAGGAAAGGCCGTAGGCACGGTTTGCGGCATAGAAAACACCATTGATGAGCACGCTATCGACATTGAAATAGGGCTTCACCTCGTCGTCGCTCACGTCAAGGAGCTGCTTCTTCATCTTTGCGGAGAAGTAGAAACGGTCGTAGGGTTGCAACTGGAAGTCAGGACCTTCGGTCTGCCGTGCAAAGTCCTCGATGGCTTTGGTCTCGGTGTCGGCTTTGGCGGTGTATTGGGCGATGAGACTATTCAGGAAGGCATAAACATTTTCAGGTGTTTGGGCCATCGTGTTCTCGAGGGAGTAGGCCGCATAGTTGGGATAGCCCATGATTTCGCCCTTCTCGGCGCGGAGTTTAGCCATTTCGCATACGATGGGGAAAGTATTGTACTTGCCAGTTCCATCGGTGCGATGGATGGAAGCCTCGTAGACCCGCCGGCGGAGGTCGCGGTTATCGAGTGTCGCGAGCAGCGGCTGCTGGGTCGTATTGACGATGACAATGGCATAAGGTGCCTTGCTACCGCGGCTCTCAGCATCCTTCTTGCACTGCGCAATGTCGGCATCGCTGAGTCCGGCCAACTCTTCCTTGTCCTCAACCCATACGACGGCATCGTTGGTTGCCTCTTGCAGAAGGTCGCCCCATTGTTGCTGTAAGTCGGAGATGCGAAGGTTGATGGCCTTCATCCTTTCTTTTTTCTCTTCAGAGAGTAGTGCCCCCTTTCGTACGAACTCCTTGTAGATCTCCTCGAGCAGTTTCTTATCCTCGCCAGTGAGTATGGTGTATTCTTTTTCGTACACTTGGCGAATACGTTCAAACAGTGCTTCGTTGAAAGAGATTTCATTGCTGAGTTCGGTAAGTTGGGGTTGTACCTTTTTCTCAATGTCGGCCAGGTCGGGCGTCTTGTCAGCCTCAGTCAGTGCAAAGAACACATTGCTGACGCGATCGAGTGTGCGGCCGCTCTCCTCATAAGCCACGATTGTATTTTGGAAGTTGGGCGTTTCAAGGTTGTTCACTATCTGTTTGATATTCTCTCTTGTTTGTTTTATGGCTTCTTCGAAAGCCGGCAGATAATGTGCTACTTCAATCTTGCTGAAGTCGGGTGCTCCATAAGGTAGTTCACTGTCCTCGAGCAAGGGATTATTGGGCGCTGTCTGCTGGCAGCTACTCAATGAAGTCATTAAGGTGGAAACTATGGCCATAGTCATCATGATTTTTTTTGTTTTCATAACTTTCCGATTTAATTTGAGGGTAAATATTGATTTCTACTACGATTGTATGTTATCAGTCTTTGGCAGGAGAAGGGTAGGTTTGATGCCGGCTCATAGGTGGGGGATCGTTATGCTTTCTCCTGCTTCGAAGGATTTTGTGACAAATATACGAATAAAATAGGTAGCCACACAGCTCTTTAATATATTTTAAAGAAAGATATATAGGTGTATGGTAAAAATTTTATGTTCATATACGTCGCCAAGCTTGCTGTTGGCAATCCTTATGAATCATCACCAATCTTTTTTTATGCAAGATCATGTAACGAGTGACCATAAAAGCGAACTGTTATATTCATGGTCATCAGTGGAATGAAATACATGGTTATTCGTGAGACGTATGAAGCGTCGTAAGCGGTTAGCATGTGAAAAGATGTTCGTTTAGATGCATTTTAGGGGTAGATTTGTGATAAATTCAAAAATTGTTTATATTTTTGCGCAGTGTTTGCCTGGTAATAACCTCATTCCCCGATAACACCCATTGTATGAAAACAGATGAATTATCTCCCCTTAGGAAGACCTTCGTAGGCATACAATTCCTGTTTGTGGCCTTCGGCTCTACGGTCCTCGTGCCCCTGCTCGTGGGGCTCAATCCTGCTACAGCCCTGCTGACGGCAGGTATCGGCACTATCATATTTCATCTTGTCACCAAGTGTGAGGTCCCTGTATTCCTAGGCTCCAGCTTTGCTTTCATCGCCCCTGTCATATCAGCCTCCCAGGAATGGGGTATGCCAGGCACTATCGCAGGCATTGCGGGTGTGGCCCTGGTATATTTCATTATGTCGGCGCTGATAAAATGGCGCGGTCGCAATCTTATGGATCGTCTGTTTCCTCCCGTCGTCATCGGTCCCGTCATCATCCTTATAGGTCTTTCCCTGTCGCCCACAGCTGTGGACATGGCTCAGGAGAACTGGCTTCTGGCTGGTGTTGCGCTGCTCACTGCCATCCTCGTGCTCACCTTCAGTCGCGGTCTGTTGAAACTGCTGCCTGTGATTCTTGGTATTGCCGCAGGCTATCTCTGTGCGCTGCTGATGGGTGTAGTGGATTTAACGCCTGTGGCGGCAGCACCATGGCTCGAAGTGCCCAGTTGCATCACCGACTTCCATCTCCCCGCTTTCGCCTGGGAGCCGTTCTTATATATGATTCCCGTAGCTATAGTCCCTGTCATTGAGCATATCGGTGACATCTACGTGGTAAGTGCTGTAGCCGAAAAGAATTTCGTCAATGACCCCGGACTCCATCGCACCATGCTTGGTGATGGTCTTGCCTGCCTCTTCGCCTCGTTCTTAGGCGGACCTCCTGTGACCACGTACAGTGAAGTGACCGGTGCGATGCAGATCACCCATGTCACACATCCACAGGTCATCCGCATCACGGCCTTCACCGCCATCATATTCTCAGTCATCGGCAAGCTGTCGGCTGTGTTGCAGTCCATCCCTTCTGCAGTCATCGGTGGCATCATGCTGTTGCTCTTTGGAACCATTGCCTCCGTGGGGGTGCAGAATCTGACGCAGCATAAGGTGGACTTAACCTCCACGCGCAACATCATCATTATCTCCGTCACACTGACCTTGGGCATTGGTGGAGCCGTCTTCTCCTTTGGGCACTTCTCCATCAGCGGCATCGGACTCTCTGCCGCCGTGGGTGTGCTCCTGAACCTGCTGCTACCTTCCGAGAGGCATGAGACCACATCTTTTTAGTCGTCTGTCGTCTCTCGTCAACTTAAGAACTCACAAACTCAAAATCTTAAGAACTCACAAACTCATTGTCTCTCGTAGCCCCAGTCATCGATGGCCTGTCCCCAATGGTCGTTGACGAGTTGTATGGTGCGTGGTTTGTATTCGTACCTATTCTTCTTGTAGCCTCGTTTGCTGTCGATATATGTTCGTATGGCGGCCTCGGAGGCATCCCAGTTGGGGAGTTGTAGTTTCTGGTAGATGTCTTTGGTGACGGCGTAGGCGTCGCGCTCGAAGTCCTCGAACTTCACCTCGTAGAGGTTGCCCTCGGGGATGAAGTGTTTCTGCTGCTGGTAGGCGTTGTAGAGGCGTGGATAGACGAGCATAGCGTTCTCCTCGACCTGGTCG
>JAILCU010000029.1 GCA_024690405.1 Bacteroidales bacterium | reverse complement strand
TGAGTCGGAGGGTGCTTGAGTTTTTATATAATGTAATTGAGAGATCGTAAATGATAGATTCCTTAGTACGCAAGAACATTCTTGCATTGACGCCTTATTCCTGTGCCCGCGATGAGTTTAAAGGTCGTGCGGCAAGCGTGTTCCTTGATGCCAACGAGAACCCCTACAACACGCCGCTGAACCGCTATCCCGACCCGTTGCAGGAGGAGCTGAAAAAGAAGCTGGCAACGGTCAAGGGCGTGGAACCAGACCAGATCTTTTTTGGCAACGGTTCCGACGAGGCCATCGACTTGGTCTATCGCGTCTTCTGCGAACCGCGTGTGGATAATGTGGTCGCTATTTCACCGACCTACGGTATGTATGGCGTCTGTGCCGACATCAATGATGTGGAATACCGTGCGGTGCCGCTCAACGATGATTTTACACTCGATGCAGACCGTCTGCTGGCGTCGGTGGATGGTCAGACCAAGGTGATTTGGCTGTGTTCCCCCAACAATCCAACCGGTAATGCTTTGGCACGGGACCAAGTGGAGCGCGTTCTTAACGAGTTCCAAGGAATCGTTGTGGTTGATGAAGCCTACAGCGATTTCAACGACCTGCGCCCCTTCCGCATGGACCTCTACCGCTTCCCCCGCCTGATCGTTCTCAACACTTTCTCCAAGCTGTGGGCCTCTGCCGCAATCCGTTTGGGGATGGCCTTTGCTTCACCGGAGATTATCTCCTTATTTAATAAGGTAAAATATCCGTATAATGTCAACCTTCTGACACAGGAGCAGGCGATGAAGATGCTGGCGGACTTGCCGCATATCAACCTGTGGCGCGCCACGCTCCTGAAAGAGCGCACACAGCTGTTGCCCGCCATCGCCGAACTTCCCATCTGCAAGGCCGTCTATCCCACCGACGCCAACTTCTTCCTGGCACGCATGACCGATGCTGACCGCATCTACCACTACCTCGTGGACCGTGGTATCATCGTACGCAACCGCTCACGTGTGGAGCTCTGCGGCAACTGCCTGCGCATCACCATCGGCACTCCGCAAGAGAACAATGCCTTGCTCGGGGCGCTGAGGCGGTTTGGGAGTTTATGAGTATTTTGTTTTTTTAGTTTTCTTCAATGCGTTGTCTTTTTATTGATCGCGACGGAACAATCCTACGCGAACCTGCAGACGAACAGATCGATTCATTCGAGAAATTTCATTTTGTACCTGGTGTAATCAGTGCGTTGCGTTTCCTGCGTCAGCACACCGATTACCGCTTCGTGATGGTCTCCAATCAGGACGGTCTGGGCACAGACAGTTACCCGGAGGCTGACTTCTGGCCTACGCAAAACCTGATGTTAGAAATCCTTGCGGGTGAGGGTGTCACTTTCGATGAGATCCTGATAGATCGCAGTTTCCCAGAGGATCACCTGCCTACGCGCAAACCCGGCACGGCGATGCTGAAGGCCTACACGGACGGTTCGTGTGACCTCGTACACAGCTATGTTATTGGTGACAGGTCTACCGACGCGCAGCTGGCCAAGAATCTCGGTTGCCGCGCTCTGATTCTGACACCGGAGAAGGAGACCGACACAGACGAGCATACGAGTGCCGTTACGTGGGAGAAAATTGTGGAGGTGGTTTATGCCGGCGTGCGCACCGCAACGGTGAAGCGCACGACCAAAGAGACGGATATCGAGATCGCCTTGAATCTCGACGGCACAGGACAGAGCCACATCGACACCGGCTTGGGCTTCTTTGACCACATGCTCGAGCAGATCGCCAAACACGGGGGCATAGACCTCGAGATCCGTGTGAAGGGAGACCTCCACGTGGACGAGCATCACACTATCGAGGATACGGCACTGGCACTGGGCGAAGCCTTGGCGCAGGCTATCGGTGACAAGCGGGGCATTGAACGCTACGGATTCAGCAACTACACGGTGGCGATGGATGACTGTCTGTGTCGCGTAGCCCTCGACTTCGGAGGGCGTCCGTGGCTGGTATGGGATGCCGAATTCCGTCGCGAACGTATCGGCGAAATGCCCACCGAGATGTTCCTGCATTTCTTCAAGAGCCTCTCCGATGCTGCGCGGATCAATCTCAACATCTTGGCGGAAGGCGCCAACGAACACCATAAGATTGAAGGCATCTTCAAAGCTCTCGCACGTGCCTTGCGCATGGCGGTGCGCCGTGATATCCATCACATGCAGCTGCCGTCGAGCAAAGGGATGCTGTAGAAATTGGAAAGGACCTTGGTTATTTAAAGATTTAAAGATTTAAAGATTTAAGGATTTAAGGATTTAAGGATTTAAGGATTTAAGGATTTAAGGATTTAAGGATTTAAGGATTTAAGGATTTAAAGATTTAAAGATTTAAGGATTTAAGGAGTTCTACAGGGACAAACACACAAGAGACGGCCTGCAAAGCTGGTGCAAGGAATGCAGCAATTCACGTAGCGGAAACAGGCGTGCCAAAGTTGCCGACATTGATTGGGAGCAGCGCAGGTATGAGATAGCCCGGACTATCCTTCCATATTGCGCTGAGACTACACGCATCATTCTCATGGGTGGCCACAGCATCGGCGACCAGTTCAAGGGGAAGAGCATACCAGAGGCAGTCTCAGAACAGGCGGCACATTATGCCGACGCACTCATTGAAATACTCAAAAGACAAGAGCCATGAAGAAGCGTAAAGTGTTCCACGTAGAGTTGAAGCAGCCCGTCGATGGCAAGCGCCATTTCTATTTCGGCTCGAAAAGGGCGATATTTGACGTTTTACCGCATGAGGCAGTGGGAATCACTTACCGCACTCTTACGAACTGCGTAAAGCTCTCAAATGGGCCGTATGAGAATAAAAAATGCGTCATCAGACAAGGCGAACTGATAACAACGAACCAAATTAGAGCAAAAAAGTAGCCGAAAATTTTGTCAGCTCGGAAAATTTGCTTAAATTTGCAGCCAAATAAAGGGTGTTCCTTAAATACCGCGCCGGATTGCATCTCTGGAGGGAAGGGTTTAAGGGACGCTTTTTATTTTGGCTTTGCATTCTCGCTGTCGGATATGCTGTGCAGCTTCATTTCACCCCATTTCATTTCGTGAACGATTATCCAGCCCTTCTTTCCGTTTACCTCAGTCTCGAAGATGTGGCTACCCACAACGTCCTGCCTGTTCTTGCTGTCGCTGGTGACTCCGAGGTAGGTTGTCTTGTCGAACTTGTCAGGCAGTTCAAGCAGGAGCTCGTTCTTTGCCGCAAATTCCTCAAAAGGCTGGTTTAGCCACTCCTTGACGGCGCTGTTCGGCACCGTGATAGGTGAACCGATGGAAGGATGCGAAAGCGTATTGTCCTTGAACAGCACCTTTGCCTCTTCCCTATCTCTTGGGGGTGAACAGCTCTTTTAAGGTATCAAAGTCTTTCTTGACCTGAATACCGATGCCCTGCGTGGTGAGGGCCGTCTTGGTGAAGTAGCGGTCATTGGTTTCGCTATAGGCTTTCAGACTGAGGTTCCCGGATTTTGTCAGCAACCATTGCACGTCGAAGTCGCCGATGAAATTGGTGTTGGCGATGGGCGTGTCGCGATAGCCGAAGGTGCCGTTGATGAGCAGCCGGTTGTTGAGGAGGCGTCCGCTGAGGGAGCCCTCGACATCCATGTCCTGCCATCCCATATTACCGGTGGAGAGGTTGGTGCCGAAATTCCAGTTGCCGTTACCGATCACGCTGGAAAGGAGGTCGTTGAGCTGTCCGGAGAGGGTGGAGGAGAGGAGACTCTGCACGGCAGCGTTGGTCTGGCTCTGGTCGGCACCGAGGCCGTAGGTGTAGAAGCGACCGATGCCGAGGAGGTAGATGACCTGCAGGTTGCGTTCTTCGTCGGTGGAGATGAGCGAGCGCACCATCTGCTTTTCGTCCTCGTTGACGTTGGGGATGTCGAAATCGAAGGTCACCTGTGGACTCTCAGCCTGACCGCCAAGATTCATCAGGCAGTTGACACGCACGCTGGAGTTGGAGAAATTGCTGCCGGCGGCGAGATCGTTGAGGGAGACGCTCGGCACGGTATAAACGGCCTGCAGGTCGAGCGCGGCCTTCAGAGGCTGTCCGCCGAAGACGATGGTGCCTCCGGGCTGGAAATGGAAGTCCTTGCGGATGACGTCTTGCAGCGAGAGGCGGTAGGTGCCGTGGTCCACGCGATAGGTGCCGTACATCTGGAAACGCCCTTTGTTGTAGAATTGTGCGCGGATATGCCCGTTGCCGTAGAGGTTGATATAATCCTCGGAGACCGGGTCCATGAGCAGGCGCATCTGTGCATCAGGTGTGATGTCAAGATCGAAGTTGATATGCATATCATTGGGCTCTTCCTCTTTCTTGTCGTCGTCGGTGACCGCCATGCGCCTGGCCATGGCTCTTTTCTCTTCCGCCTTGGGATTGACGAAGGTGATGAACTCGTTGTCGGTGATGGTCTCGGGCGTTGAGACATTGTAGGTGAAGACAGTGCCCCTGGTGGGACGGCATCGGAGATCGACCGTGAGCGACCCGGGTTGTCCGGACAGACGCACGTTGCCGTCGGCAAAGACCGTCCCGTAGAAGCTCTGATCGCCGAAATCGCGGAAGTCGTAGCCGAGGAGGTTGTGGGCTGTGATGTCGAAGTCGTAATGCATATTCTTGAAGTGCCGGAAGCGCAGCTCGCCGTTGAGGTCGGCGCAGTGTTCTGAGGTGCCTGGCACATGATGCTCGTCGAAGACCTTCACATTAGTGAAACGGATGCCTCCGGGATGCAGGTGTATGCTGTCGCCACCGAGTGTGTGATAATGAGTGCCAAGGACGTCGATAGTGGTGGAGAGCGTATCAACGACCAACTCGCCCTCAAGGTCAAGGCGCTTGAAGGGACCGTGGAGGTAGGCATGACCCGATGCGCGACCCTGGAGGTCGGTGAAAATGCCCTCGGTGAAGGAATTGATGAAATAGGTATTGAGGTAGCGGGCCTGGATGTCGAGCGTCATGCCCCGGCCCTCCTCGTGTCCCGGCTTGATGAGTCCCGCGACGTGACTGATTTCGTGGTGCACGGGTTCATGGATGTAGGCATCGATATCGATGGCGCGGTCGTCTTTGCGTCCGAAACCTCCGGTGACGAAGACCTTGCCGAGCAAACCGTCGTTGAGAGTGAAATCGTTGACCTGAAGATCGGCGTCGACCTGAACACCTTTAAAGAGATCATGGACCTTGATGCTTCCGGTGGCAAAACCCGCAAATTCCACGTCGTGGAAGTTGATGAGGCCGAAGACGTACTGCAGGTTGATGCCCTGGAGGTCGGCATAGAGCGTGTCTGCGGGGTTCTTTGACACTCTGCCGTTGACGCGCAGGTGTCGTCCGAGCTGAGCGACTTCGAATCCCTCGACGTTTAAGACATCATTGTGGAGCATTACCTTGGACGGCCGCACGTTCCATACGGTGTCGGAGATGACGAGCTGTCCCTGGTTCATGTTGAGCTCGGCTCCCAGCTTCCGGTTCTCGTCGCGGAAGAAACGTGTGACGGCTTCAAACTGTCCACGTTGGGCAGGCGACTGGTGATCGTCCCACTTGACGGCAGCTTTCACCACGTCGTTTCGTCCCTCGGTGGCCACCTCTAACTCGATGGGTCCGGCCTCTATCATGCGTTTGATGGTGAGGAAAGTATGTACGCTGTCCAGCTCCTGTTGCGCCAATAGGCTAATATCCCTCAGATCCTCGCTGCCATAGATGATGCGCGGGAGGTCGGCGCGCAGCTCCATCGTCGCCTCACTCCCGTCGATTGTTCCCTCCACGGAAGCCGCCTCAGGTAGCTGCACATCGATATTGAGGAGCTGGAACAGTCCGTTAGCGTTGCGTGTCCGCAGTTTGAAGGCGACCTGATCGGAGGCTCCTGGATCATCCTTTCCGGTGGGAGGAATGAGGGAGGGAAGCGCCTGGTGCAGGAAGTGCTGCACGGTGGGCACGAGTGTCGTGAATTGAAATGGTCCGTCGGCCTGTGCATCGATGAAATCACCGTGTGCACTGAGATGGTGGCCTTTGTCGTCGTTGTGAAGGGTCAGTTTCAGCTGGTTGAGGTCGTAGTTGTGACGGGCACTGCGGAAGCGCACATCCTCGAGGCGGACCTGCCCCTGCAGTGTTTCGAGGGTGCTGAGATTCAGTGATGTGTTGCTGATATGGTGCAAGTCGGCAGTGAGCCTGAGGGCATATTCGTCGTCGTCGGATCTCAAGTCAGCTTTCAGCGCATCGGGTTGCAGGCTGAAGTCCGCCGTGATCCGGTCGATATCCTTTCCCTTCACCTCGAGATTGTGGAGCGCCAAGGAACCCTGAGCCGTCCGTTGACCGGTGTGCCCTTCGACATCGGCTGTCAGTGAGACGCGGTTGACGGGAAAAATCTCGTCGCCTTGGAAAAGACTGGCCAGGAGAATCTCCTCTGTCTCGGCATGTAGGTGGTAGTGACGGTCCTCTTGCAACTGCCCCCTGACCAACGCTTTGCCGAGGGCGGTGGACAGTTGCAGGTCGCCCACGGCCTGATGTGTAAGCGGACGGCCCTGGAGGAATCCCGAGAGACGGACGTCGCCCAACAGGCAGAGTCTGGAGACGAGTTCTTGGGGTAGGGTAGCAGGCTTGGCATGGCTGATGACACGCAGGACGGGTTCGTAGAACGCTGTGGCCATTTCGAGGCGCTGTACCTGCAGGTTCATGTCGTCAAAAGGAATGCGTAGGGCGGTGTCTTCTTTATTCAGGTGCGCGCGTCCGAGGAGGTCGATGTCTGCACCTTCAGCGGTGAGTCTCAGACGGCGTAGGGCGATATCTCGTGCCTGTTTCTCCACCTGTGCGGAAAGTTTGACAGGCTCGACGAAGGACGCCAGTGAGGGCAGAAAATGCTGCAGGTCGGCGGGCGTAATTTCGCCTTCGGCCGTGAGGCGGACATCCATGAAGTCCCATCCCTCGAAATGTCCTCTGACGACGAGCTCGGGCAGGTGCAGTTTGGTTTGCGGCAGAAGGAGATTCATCTCGGTCAGACGAGCATTTTCTGGAGTGCCTTCGAGGTGCGCACTGAGGTCGTTGAGGACGAAACCGCTACACTTCTCTACAAAACTTAATTCATTGATATCCAGTGAGATAGTATCATTTGTTAAAGTATTGATTGAGGCTCGTATGTCTAAGTCCTGCAGTCGCAGATGAGCGGGCGTAAAGCGATCTGACCGCGGGCGGAAGTCGAGGTCGTGGGAGAGCGTGCCACGCCGTATGATGATGCTGTTGGCTCTCAGGTCGAGAGGCGTTGTCGTCGTATCTTTGCCGGCAAAACGGTCGAGAATGAACTGGAAATTGTAAGGCGTGTCAGCTGTTCTGCGCCGCAGGCGGATGTCGTAGCCGAAGAGCTGCACGTTGCTGAAGCGTATGTGTCCTTTGAGGAATTGCAGCACGTCTGTCTTGGCACTCAGACGCGCTGCGGCAAGCAGAGTGTCGCCCTGCTGGTCGAGCACCAGGACATCGTCAATGACCAGCCGGTTGAACAACCCCACCTGCACATTGCCGATGGCGACCTCAGTGCCGAGCTGCCGGGAGAGCACATCAGAAGCCTTCGCGGCTAACCAGTGCTGGCAGGCAGGCAGGGCCGTGAAAAGGAGGATGCCCAAGTACAATCCCAGGACGATTCCAACAATGCTTCGGACGAGATAACTGATTTTTTTGATGGTCGTGAAGCCTTTATTGGTGGCAAAAGTACTCTTTTTTCGGTTTATAGACAAAAATCTTTCCCCTTTATGCGTGTTTATTGACCATTTTTCGCTAATTTTGCGCAGTTTTTAGCTAAAACCATTTATTCATTACTTATTTTATATGGCAAATGTAATCAAGTTACGCAAAGGCCTTGACGTCAATCTGAAGGGCAAAGCGAGCTTGGAAATCATGCAGACAAAGGTCGAGGGCCAATATGCATTGGTCCCTGACGATTTTTATGGCATGAAACCCAAGGTCGTTGTCAAAGAAGGTGACGCTGTGAAGGTCGGGGATGCCTTGTTTGTGGACAAGAACCATCCCGAAGTGAAGTTCGTTTCGCCTGTCAGCGGTACCGTAGCTCTTGTGGAGCGCGGTGAGCGCCGCAAGGTGATGAGCGTTCGCGTAGATGCCGACGGCAAGCAGGAAGCGGTCTCTTTCTCGGAGAAAGATCCCTTGAAACTGCTGCTGGCGAGCGGTCTGTTCGGTTTCTTCCGCCAACGTCCGTATGACGTTGTCGCCAATCCGGAGGACAAGCCCAAGGCAATTTTTGTGAGCGCTTTCAACAGCATGCCGTTGGCGCAGGACTTCGAGTATGTCCTCAAGGGCCAGGAACAGACGTTCCAGGCTGGCCTGTCGCTGCTGAGCAAGGTGGCAAAGGTTTATCTGGGCATCAGCGCGAAGCAGAAGACTCCCGTGCTGACGGCACCCAAGGACTGCACCGTCACCGTGTTCGACGGACCGGCCCCTGCCGGCAATGTAGGCGTTCAGATCAATCATGTCAGCCCCATCAACAAGGGTGAAGTGGTTTGGACGCTCGGTGCTGAGGAAGTGCTTTTTGTAGGGCGTCTGGCCCTCACAGGAAAAGTGGATTTCTCTCGCACGATCGCAATTGCAGGTTCCGAAGTCAAGGCTCCGAAGTATGCCAAGGTTCTCGTGGGACAACCCCTCGCCAGCGTTCTTGCCGGACAGCTCGACGAGCAGAAGAGTCTGCGTATCATCAACGGGAATCCGATGGTGGGCGTGAAGACCTGCAAGGAAGGTTTCCTGGCTGCTCACGCCACCGAAGTGACGGTGATCCCTGAAGGCGATGATGTCTATGAGATGTTGGGTTGGATCGCTCCGCGCATGAAGGAATTCTCCACCAGTCGCAGCTATTTCAGCTGGCTGAAGCCCAAGAAGACAGAGTACACACTCGATGCCCGCATCAAGGGCGGTGAGCGTCACATGATCATGTCTGGCGAGTATGACCGTGTCTTCCCCATGGATATTTATGCCGGCTATCTCGTCAAGGCCATCATCTCCGGCGATATCGACCGGCAGGAAGCTCTCGGCATCTACGAGGTGGCTCCCGAGGATTTTGCGCTCGCGGAGTTCGTAGACAGTTCCAAGCTCGAACTGCAACGCATCGTACGCGAAGGCCTTGATATTCTGAGAAAGGAGAATATGTAAGAAGCAGGCCCTCCCGCCGCCCTTCATCGTCGGTTGGTAAAGGTCAACTTCAAAACATGTAAAATATGATATAATCAATTAAATAGCAAAGGATACTGCTTCCTCTCCTACAAGGGAGGGCAGGAAGTGGATCTGATATTTGTTATGAATAGTTTAAGAAAATTTTTCGACAAGATAAAGCCGAATTTTGAGGAGGGTGGAAAACTCCATGCCTTCCGTTCGCTTTATGATGGCTTCGACACGTTCGCCTTCGTGCCTAATGCTACGGCAGGCCGCGCGGGCACACACGTCCATGATGCCATCGACAGCAAGCGCATCATGTCGCTTGTGGTCATCGCGCTTGTGCCTGCATTGCTGTTCGGTATGTACAATGTAGGCTATCAGAACGCGCTTGCTGCCGGCCAACTGGAGAACGCCACTTTCTGGGGCATGTTCTGGTTTGGCTTCCTCGCCGTTCTGCCTAAGCTCATCGTAAGCTATATCGTAGGTCTCGGAATCGAATTCACTGTCGCTCAGTGGAAAAATGAGGAGATCCACGAAGGCTTTCTCGTCTCGGGTATCATTATTCCTATGATTGTTCCCGTGAACACTCCCCTTTGGATGCTTGCTATTGCCACTGCCTTCGCCGTGATCTTCGCTAAGGAGATTTTCGGTGGCACGGGTATGAACATTTTCAATGTGGCTCTCATTACGCGCGCATTCTTATTCTTCTCCTATCCCTCCAGCATGACGGGCGACGACACCGTATGGGTGGCTCAGCACACGATTTGCGGTCTGGGCTTCGATGTTCCCGACACCTTCTCCGCAGCTACTCCTCTTGGTGAGATTGCTGCCGGAGCTTCTGCTCTGTCCACATCGCTTTGCGACCAGGTCTGCGGCTTCATCCCCGGTTCTATTGGTGAGACTTCCGTCATTGCCATTGCCCTCGGCGCTTGCCTCCTCCTCTGGACGGGTGTTGCTTCGTGGAAAATCATGCTTAGCGTGTTCGTAGGTGGTGCACTCACCGGTTGGCTCTATAATGCCACTGGCCTCTCGCCCCTCACTCCTCTCCAGCATATCGTGCTCGGCGGCTTCTGCTTCGGTGCCGTATTCATGGCTACGGATCCTGTCACCTCGGCCCGCACTGAGGGCGGTAAGTGGATCTATGGTCTGCTCATCGGTTTCGTCGCAGTCACCGTGCGTGTGCTCAATCCCGGTTACCCCGAAGGCATGATGCTTGCTATTCTGCTTATGAACCTCTTTGCACCGCTGATTGACTACTGCTTCGTCAGTCGCAACATCAGTCGTCGTGCAAAACGTGCAAACTCTAAATAATCGAAGACCATGGCAAAGATTAATACAAACAGCAATGTCTATACCATTTGCTATGCAGCAATCATGGTGGTTTTAGTAGCTTTCCTCCTGGCCTTCGTCAGCAGCGCTCTCAAGCCTGCTCAGGATGCTAACGTGGCTATCGATAAGAAATCACAGATTCTGGCTTCCCTGAATGTTCGCGGCCTGGCCAAGAGTGAGGTGGAAGCCAAATATGACGCACTGATACAGGAGACTTGTGTACTTACCCCCGACGGTCAGGTCGTCGAAGGTGCTGATGCCTTCGAAGTAGAGACCAAGGAGATCGGCGACAAGTATCCCGTTTATAAGGCAAAGACAGCAGATGGCGCTGATGCCCTCGTGTTTCCTCTTAAGGGCCGTGGCCTTTGGGGTGGTCTCTGGGGTTACGTAGCCGTCACGCCCGACCTTCAGAAAGTGCTCGGCGCTTACTTCGATCATGAGAGCGAGACCGCTGGTCTGGGTGCCCTCATCAAGGAGGCAAAGTTCCAGGAGCAGTTTATCGGTCGTCCCGTCATGGGCGAAGACGGCAAGGTTGCTCTTACGGTTGTGAAGAAAGGTGCAAGTGAGACCGAGACTCAGGTCGACGGTGTCACGGGTGCTACGCTCACCTCCAAGGGTGTTGGCGAGATGCTCCTTACCGGCATTCAGCAGTATGTTGATGCTCTCGGTGGTGGTGCCCAGCCCGCTGGCGAATGCTGCGAGCAGGCTGCCAAGTGCTGCGATAAGCCCGATTGCAAATGTGCCGAGAAGAAGCAGTGCGCTTGCAAGGACGGCAGTTGCGGCGATCCCGCTTGCAACTGTGCTTCCGACGCTAAGTGCTGCGCTCGCGAAGAATGCCCCTGTGCCACTTGCGAGAAGACTGAGCCCTGTGCCAAGGGCGAATGCGCTGGCGAAGCTGCCGAAGGCGCTCATAAGTGCAAGAGTGGAAGCGATTGCTGCAAGAGCGGCAAATGCGACAAGAGTGGTTCCTGTGGAAAGCCCGGCTGTGATGGCGATAAGGCTTGCTGCGGACATAAGTAATGTGTAAATCGTAAAATCGTATATTTACATTATGAGCCAATTATTTTCAAAAGCAAATATGGAGGCGCTGACAAATCCGCTTAACCTTAACAACCCTGTCGTTGTTCAGGTGCTCGGCATTTGCTCGGCTTTGGCAGTTACAGCTCAGCTCGAGCCTGCCATCGTGATGGGCCTCTCTGTGACCATCATCACCGCCTTCTCCAATCTGATTATCTCCCTCATCCGCAATTCCATCCCCAATCGCATTCGTATTATCGTGCAATTGGTGGTTGTGGCTGCGCTGGTGACTATTGTCAGCCAGGTGCTCAAGGCCTTCGCCTACGACGTGAGCGTTCAGCTCTCTGTCTATGTCGGTCTGATCATCACCAACTGTATTCTCATGGGACGCCTCGAAGCGTTCGCTATGATGAACAAGCCCTGGCCTTCGTTCCTCGACGGTATTGGTAATGGTATCGGTTATGCCATCATCCTCGTCATCGTCGGTTTCTTCCGCGAACTGCTCGGTGCCGGCACCCTCTTCGGTTGCCAGGTCATTCCCCAGTGGTGCTACGATCACGGTTATGTCAACAATGGCATGATGACCATGCCCGCCATGTCCCTGATCATCGTAGGTATCGTCATCTGGGCCCACCGTGCTTATAATAAAGATCTACAGTAATCACCCAGTAAAAGAAACAAAGAATTATGGAACATTTAATTAGCCTGTTCGTCCGCTCTATCTTTGTGGACAATATGATCTTCGCGTTCTTCCTGGGTATGTGCTCTTATCTTGCCGTCTCCAAGAGCGTGAAGACAGCCCTCGGACTTGGTGTCGCAGTTACTTTCGTGCTGCTCATCACTGTTCCCGTGGACTATCTGCTTCAAGTTCATGTCCTCGGTCCCGACTGTCTGGTAGAGGGCGTTGACTTGAGTTTCCTCTCGTTTATCCTTTTCATCGCCGTGATTGCCGCCATCGTGCAGTTGGTGGAGATGATCGTTGAGCGTTTCAGCCCCTCGCTGTACAACGCTCTCGGTATCTTCCTTCCCCTGATTGCCGTGAACTGTGCCATCATGGGAGCTTCGCTCTTCATGCAGCAGCGCATCACGATGCCCGACACCAATTCGCAGGCCATCACCTCCATCTGGGATGCTCTGGCTTACGCCCTCGGTTCTGGTATCGGTTGGCTTCTTGCCATCACCTGTCTTGCTGCTATTCGCGAGAAAATGGCTTATACCGACGTGCCCCGTCCCCTCCAGGGCCTCGGCATCACCTTCATCACCGTCGGTCTGATGGCCATGGCCTTCATGTGCTTTAGCGGACTTAACCTCTAACACCAAGTACCATTTAACCAATTACTATTTACCATTTGAATGTTATGGAAAGCATTGATCTTAGACTTCGTATAAAGGACTTTGCAATCCGTATCATCAAAATGGTAGATCAAATGCCGAGGACTATCTCTTCCGACGCAATTGCACGTCAAATCGTGCGTTCTGGTACATCTCCATCTGCCAATTATCGAGCAGCCCTGCTTGCTAAATCCGATAAGGATTTCTTGAATAAATTGAAGATGGTAGAAGAGGAACTTGACGAGACATTAAACTGGCTGGAAATAATCATGGAAACAGAGATTGTTAAGCCAGAACGTCTGCAAGCCTTACACACAGAATGTCATGAACTGCTGAAGATCATAGTTAGTTCCATCGTAACGATGCGAAACAAAGTTAATCCCTAACTCGGTTGATCTGACGTCTGTCAATTGCTAAATGGTAAATAAAATGGTAAATGGTAAATAAAATGGTAAATGGTAAATGACAAAATAGTAAATGTAATTATGAATACTTCTCTAATCTTAACAAGCATTGCGGTTTTCCTCGTGATTATTCTCGCGTTGGTAGTTGTTCTGCTTGTAGCTAAGGCTTACCTCTCGCCGAGCGGTAATGTCACCATCACTATGAATGGCAAGGATACCCTATCCGTGCCTCAGGGTGCTAGCCTTCTCTCAACCCTCGCAGCCGAGGGCGTTTACCTTCCCTCCGCGTGCGGCGGTAAGGGCTCTTGCGGTCAGTGCAAATGCCAGGTCGTGGACGGCGGTGGAGAGATTCTCGATTCCGAGAAAGGTCATTTCACCCGCAAGGAAGTTAAGGACCACTGGCGCCTCGGTTGCCAGTGCAAGGTCAAGGGCGATCTGGGCATCAAGGTGCCCGAGAGCGTTCTCGGTGTCAAGGAGTGGGAGTGCACCGTTCTCTCCAACAAGAACGTGGCTTCCTTCATCAAGGAGTTCAAGGTTGCCCTGCCTCCGGGCGAGCATATGGACTTCGAGCCCGGTTCCTATGCTCAGATCAAGATTCCCGAGTACGATATTGATTACAATGTCGATATGGACAAGAACGATATCGGCGAACTCTATGTTCCCACATGGGAGAAGTTCGGCATCTTCGGTCTGAAGCAGAAGAACACCGAAGCCACGATTCGTGCTTACTCTATGGCCAACTATCCCGATGAGGGCGATATCATCACCCTTACCGTGCGTATTGCTACGCCTCCCTTCAAGCCCAAGGATCAGGGTCCTGGCTTCATGGACGTGCCTTGCGGTATTGCTTCCACCTATATCTTCTCTCTTAAGCCCGGTGATAAGTGCATCATGAGTGGCCCTTATGGAGAGTTCCATCCTGTCTACGACAGCAAGCGCGAGATGATTTGGGTAGGCGGTGGTGCTGGTATGGCTCCTCTGCGCGCGCAGATTATGCATATGCTCAAGACCCGCAAGTGCCGCGATCGCGAGATGCATTATTTCTACGGCGCACGTGGTATCGACGAAGTCTTCTTCATGGAGGACTTCCTCGAACTGGAAAAGGAGTTCCCCAATTTCCACTTCCATCTTGCCCTCGACCGTCCCGATCCCAAGGCCGACAAGTTAGGCGTCAAATACACGGCGGGCTTCATCGCTCCTGTGATGGGCGACACCTACCTCAAGCAGCACGAAGCACCCGAGGATATCGAGTACTACCTCTGCGGTCCTCCAATGATGGCTAAGACGGTTCTCGACCTTCTCCACAGCCTCGGCGTAGAAGACGACATGATCCGCTTCGACAACTTTGGCGGTTAGTGAGCGCAGAGCCAAACTTGCTTGAGCTATGCCGAACGTAGCCAAAGTCAACGAAGTTAACTTCGGCGGTTAATCATAACCCATTCATCCCTCTCGCTCCCAGCATCCCACGATGCCTGGGAGCGATTTCTTTATTGCCTTCTGCCTCTGCTCTTTTCGATGCCTCCTCCCCACAAATTTAGAAAAAGAGTGGAAAGTTTGGGGAATTGGGATAAAAGGAGTATTTTTGCGGCACATTTCAGGTGGCGCAGGATTCCAATGGGGATGGCGCTCCTAAAGGTTAACATGGATGTTGAACACATTATTCAAGAAAAGAATATGTTGAAATTTCTTCGCAAACCGATGAGCTTGACGCTCTTTTCGGCCATCATGAGCCTGGTGAATCTGGTGTTTTACAATATTCCTTTCTTCAGATTCGTGGCCGAAAACTCGAACACGGAAGCGTTTGACAAGGTGGTGTTTATGGCGTGCCTGGTGGTCGTGATGCTTATCCTTAACTTCATGGTATGCTACCTGCTCATCTATCTGCTGCGCTATGCGGGGCGCGTGCTGATCGCACTGTGCCATGTACTGAGCGCTACGTGCGTGTATTTTATCTACACGTACCGCACGATGATGGATGCGACGATGCTGGGGAATGTGTTCAATACGCGCTATTCCGAGGCTTCGGGTTTTATGACCTGGCAGTTGTTCGCGTTCATCTTCATCTTCGGCGTGCTGCCAGCCATCTACGTGCTGGTGCAGAAGATCAGTTATGGTACCTTGAAGCGCTTGGGGGTGGCAGTAGCCGGTTCGCTCACAGCTACGATTGCGCTGATACTGATGAACCTGAACCAGGTGCTGTGGATTGGCAAATACGACACGGAACTGGGCGGACTGATCATGCCGTATTCTTACCTCGTGAACACGGTGCGCATCTACGACAAGAAGCGCTCGGCGAATAAGGAGGAGATCAAACTGCCTGACGCTTCGTTCAAGAACGAGGAGAAAGAGGCTGTAGTGCTTGTGATCGGTGAATCGGCACGCAAGGCCAACTTCCAACTCTATGGCTACGGTCGCGCCACGAACCCACGTTTGGCAGCACGCACGGACCTGGCGGTGTTTGACGCGAATTCCAACGACACATATACGACGCAAGGCGTGAAGGCCATCCTCGAATATAAGGCTACCTCGGACCTCTACGAGATTCTGCCCAATTACCTGTTTCGTGCAGGTGCTGACGTGCAATGGCGTACGGCCAACTGGGGCGAACCTCCTGTGCATATCGACGAATACTACAACAAAAAGAAACTGGCGGAAATCTACCCTGGGGTCAACCGGAAATATGACGAGATTCTCTTCACCGGAGTGGCTCAACGCATAGCGGCAAGCCAGAAGACGAAGGTGCTGGTCGTGCTCCACACCAACACAAACCATGGACCCGAATATAGCTCGAAATATCCTTCGGAATTTGAGATATTCAAACCCGTATGCACGAACGTGGAGAACGCGAAGGACTCTATCCCCGAACTGATCAACGCCTACGACAACTCGGTGGTCTATACGGACTACCTGGTAAACAACCTGATTGACAGCCTGAGCACTTTGGAGGATTGGAAATGCGCCATGATCTACGTATCGGACCACGGCGAATCGCTGGGCGAGAACAAGCTCTTCATGCATGGCGTGCCGATGAAGATTGCGCCGAAGGAGCAATATGAGATTCCATTCATTGTATGGACCTCACCCGACTACCGCAAGGCGAAGCAAATGAGCGAGACAATCGACCAGCACTATGTGTTCCATTCGGTGCTCGACTTGCTTTCGGTGGAAAGTCCGGTTTTCGACAAGACGCACAGCTTATTTAAATAGAGAAACGAGCCGTAAACATAACCAATAGGACTTTTTTGGCGAAATATTTGATATTTATCTGCTAAAGGACCATTTGTTCGAAATAACTTAGTATATTTGCACCGAATTCCGGATACAAACATGACAATCGGTATTCGCACAGCAAAGAATGAATAGAACATTTGCCCCTTATGTCTTCTGCTATCTGATTCTGTTGGCAGTCATGGGAGCGGCTTTGATTGCCTATCCAAAGACTGAACTACATTTATTGCTCAACACCTATCATTCGGGGATTGAGGATATATTCTTTCGCTATTTCACCGTCTTTGCGGAATGGCCGGTGTATGTAATTGCCCTCCTTCCACTTCTGTTCTGGAAGGCAGGATGGACGTATCTCTATGTGATTTCGGAGATTCTGAGCGGTTTGACCGTGTTCATCCTGAAGCGGCTTTTTGCGATGCCTCGTCCTGCAGCGTATTTTAAGTATCTGCCGCAGAAATTCCCCGTGGTGGATGGCGTGAACCTTCATCACGCCCATTCGTTTCCCTCAGGGCATACGGCCACATTCTTCGTGGCTGCTACGCTCTGCGCCTTGCTGATCGCTTATTTCTATTCTACACATAAGAGCGCGAGCAAGCGCAGCTATTGGCGATGGTTCATCATTTCCATGCTCCTGCTGCCGCCCGCATTTGGCGGCTATTCGCGCGTCTATCTCTCGCAGCATTTCCTGCTGGATGTCTTTGTGGGGAGCATGATCGGATTCACCGTGCCCTGCCTGGTGTTCTGGTACTTCGAAAGAAAGGGATGGCTGGAAGCGGAATGGTTCGATCGTTCGCTATTCGGGCGGAGGGCTTACTTCAAGGGAAAGAGGGAATAAGGTGAGAGAATTGCCTTCTCTTGATCCTTCATCCTTTCATTCTTCTTTTTACTTCTTTTTTCTTCCATAAAAATTTGTCTATATCCGTCATTTCATGTATCTTTGCACTCGCAATCAATAAATATGCGATAGTAGCTCAGTTGGTAGAGCATTGGCTTCCCAAGCCGAGGGTCGCGGGTTCGAGTCCCGTCTATCGCTCTCTCCCCCATGAAACCATTAGCCGAGCGTTTGCGTCCCGTCTCTCTGGACGGATATATTGGTCAGCAGCACCTTGTTGGCCCGGGCGCGGTTTTGCGTCGTATGATAGAGAGCGGGCGCATATCCTCCTTTATCCTATGGGGCCCTCCAGGGGTTGGTAAGACGACCTTGGCACAAATCATTGCTCACACGTTAGAGACCCCTTTCTATACGCTCTCGGCTGTCACCAGTGGTGTAAAAGATGTGCGTGATGTCATAGAACGAGCGCGCGGTCATCGTTTCTTTCAGCAGAACAGTCCGATTCTCTTCATTGACGAGATCCATCGTTTTTCCAAGTCGCAGCAGGACTCCCTCCTCGGCGCCGTGGAGCAGGGGGTTGTAACGCTCATAGGTGCTACCACGGAGAATCCCTCCTTTGAGGTGATCCGTCCGTTGCTTTCCCGTTGTGCCGTTTATGTCCTCAAGTCATTAGGCAAGGACGATCTGCTCACTCTTGTAGACCGAGCCATCCATGAAGATGTGGAACTCAGGCAAAAGCAGATTACTGTAAGTGAGACAAACGCGCTGCTCCGCTACAGCGGCGGTGATGCCCGTAAGCTCCTTAATATTCTGGAACTCGTCACCGACACGGGTAGCGAGAACCGTCCGGTGGTCATCACGGATCAGCTCGTGGCCGAGCGGCTTCAACAGAATCCCCTGGCCTACGACAAGGGAGGTGAGATGCACTACGATATCATCTCAGCGTTCATCAAGAGTATCCGCGGCAGCGATCCTGACGCTGCCATTTACTGGCTTGCACGAATGATTGAAGGTGGCGAAGATCCGGCTTTCATTGCACGGCGTCTGGTGATCTCAGCCTCAGAGGATATTGGATTGGCCAACCCCAATGCTTTGTTGCTGGCCAATGCCGCCTTTGATACGGTGCAGAAGATTGGTTGGCCCGAGGGTCGGATTCCTTTGGCTGAGGCTACCATCTATTTAGCTACCTCACCCAAGAGTAATTCTGCCTATATGGCGATCAATGAAGCTCTTTCTTTCGTTAAGAAGACCGGAAACCAACCCGTTCCGCTCCATTTGCGGAATGCGCCTACGGCATTGATGGAGGAATTAGGTTATGCCAAGAATTACAAATATGCCCATGATTACGAAGGGCATTTCGTTGAGCAGCAGTTCTTGCCTGACGGCATCAACGAACGCTTTTGGCATGCACAACCGAATCCCGCTGAAGACAAGCTGCACGAACGCATGATTCGTCTTTGGGGCGAACGATATGAGAAATGACTCAAACTCACAAACTCCTTCTCTACTCAATACTGAGGAAATATCCTAACTTATATAGCTTAAAGATGAACAGATTAGGATGTTTGCTCAGGAGGTTGTAGCGCATAGGTTTCCGGAACACTTGATAGAAACCTCTCATGGCCCAGATCATATGCCATCGTTCGAGCGTGCTTACAGCACCCATGATTCCATAGTCCCTTGGCATGAAAGTGTAGATACGTTTGAGGGCATGCATTGCTGTTTCGGTCTTATGCAGAAATTCAGCATTCGTATCCATTCCAACATGAATAAGAGGGTTGTCGATATGTGCCACCGGAATCCCGTCATAGCCTAACCTCACCCCAAAAAGCGTGTCTTCATAACCATATTCCTTTAAGTGCTCATCAAAGCGGATGTTCATGAAAACATCCCGACGCACGAGTAGGTTGAAGGTCGATAACTGCCGATGAGGCCGGCGGTTGCGCACCTCTGCCGACCGATGGCTGTCTGCGTTTCGCTCGTATTTGTAGCGCAAAGTTGCATCAGGGTTGGGGTTGACGCTGGGATGATAGAGGCCGCCACAGACTACGGGGGCTCCGAATCCTGCATCAAGACTCTTTTTGAGGGAGAACTGTGGGGGGAGTTGGGCATCGGCATCAACGAAGAGCAGCCACTTGCCTTTAGCTTCCTTAGCCATCATGTTGCGGATGCACGCTCTTCCGACATTCTTCTCACTATGCAACACACGTATCCCGTCAATAGCCTCAACTTCCTTCATCCATTCCGTTTCGGAGGTTGAAGCATCGTCACCAACGAGGACTTCAGCATCGATATTTTCTGCTTTTGCCTGTTCGTGCATATCAATGACGAGCTTGCATGCATTGTAATTGTAAGTGGGGATAAGGATGGAGATGGTCATTCTATAATCATTTCGTAGTTGGTATTCCAAGTTTGGCCCGGTGCCACTTGCTCTATGAAGGGACGCCGTAGAAATTCGCCCTCAAAGCCCGCATCGTCACAACGACCGTGCCATGGTTCGATACACACAAACGGGGCACGTCCGTTACAGGGTGACCATAGGGCGGTGATGGGCATCGAGTGGCAGATCGTGACGAGCGGCTTTGCATTCTTGTCATGGAGGGTGATTCGGTTGATACGACCCGTGGCGTCAACGATGGTGTCGCAGGCAAAAGTATCGTTGGTCAGAGGGAGCAGTCCGTCCTCGGGCAGAGGGACCTCGAATGTCTCTTTACCGGCATATCCACCCGTGGCAATCGCAGTGCTCACCAGGGCATCGCTGACATTGAACGAGAGATAGCCATGGAGGTCGTCGTCCGCACTATAATGCGGATAGTTAAAGCCAGGATGTGCACCTATTTGGAAAGGCATAGTGCGCGTATCGCAGTTGGTCAAGGACCATCCCACAGTGATTGTATTGCGCAACAGGGTATAATCGATACGAAGCTCAAAATCAAAAGGCCAAAACTCATGGGTCGTTTCGTTACTCCTCAAGAGAAAAGCCATATGACGGTCTTCGTCAATGATTTTCTTGAATGGCATATCGCGCGCAAAGCCATGCTGATGAAGCTCGCAGGGCTGTCCGTCAACGATGACCTGGCTGTTCCACACCTTTCCGACATTCGGAAACAGGATAGGGGAGCGGCGGTTCCAATATGCGGCATCACCTTGCCAAAGGTATTCCCAAGGGGCTGTGACGCGACGAATACGCTGCAGTTCAGCTCCCAGAGGTGAGATTTCGATCTCTAAGATTCCGTTTGACAGATATTCCATGATAAGTCGTTTTTTTGTTCTATGCGCTGCAAATATACAAAAAGATTCTGTTCCATGTACATTTCTTCTTATTTATTATTCAATTCTTTCAAAATATTCATTCTATTTGTCCTCTTTTGCCTGTCGGAACTTTCTGTTTAAATAAGGAGCAACGGGTGTCATCTCTTTCTGGCGGATGTTATGTCTCTGACCATCAGTCACGCAAGTGATCAGCGGGTGATCAGTTCGACTCATAAAACGAACCATCCCGGAAAAGGATTGGCTTTCCCGGGATGGTTCGTTGAAAAAGTACAGCTCCAATAGAGGTGCTGCTTTATTCCTCTGGTTTCATATTGGTATATACCGTTTGAACGTCGTCAAACTCTTCGAGGCGCTCGACCATCTTATCAATACTCTCGCGCTGTTCGGCAGTAACATCTTTGAGGTCGTTGGGGATATAGGTGAATTCACCACCGACGTCCTCGAAGCCCTGTTCCTCCAGATGCTTTTGGATAGCACCGTAGCTCTTGGGGTCGCCATAGATGGTGAGTGTGCCTTCTTCTTCGTCCTCGTCGTATTCGTCTTCCACGCCGTAGTCGATGAGGTCAAGGATGAGTTCGTCCATATCCACACCGTCCTTCTTCTTGAAGGTGAACACACATTTGTGGTCGAAGAGGAAAGCGAGACTTCCCATGGTGCCGAGGTTGCCGCCGAATTTGTTGAAGACAGAACGGACATCAGCTACAGTGCGCGTGGGGTTGTCGGTGAGCGTGTCGACGAAGACAGCTACGCCGTGGGGGCCGTAGCCCTCGTAGGTCATTCCCTTGTAGTCGCTCTGGTCCTTGCCCATGGCGTTTTTGATGGCACGGTCGATATTGTCCTTGGGCATGTTTTCGCGCTTGCACGTGGCGATGATGCCACGGAGAGTCGGGTTCATGTCGGGATCGGGACCGCCAGCCTTGACGGCGATGGCAATCTGCTTGCCCAGTTTTGTGAATGTCTTAGCCATGTGCCCCCAGCGTTTCAGCTTGGCGGCTTTGCGGTATTCAAATGCTCTTCCCATA
>JAILCU010000110.1 GCA_024690405.1 Bacteroidales bacterium | reverse complement strand
AATCAAGGAGATAACCCCACGGTTTCGAACTCCAGGGTCCTTTTGGAAGGATGGGTGAGTGGCTGAAACCAGCAGTTTGCTAAACTGCCGTACGGGTTCCCGTACCGGGGGTTCGAATCCCCCTCCTTCCGCACCGAGGGGATTTCTCTGAGAGAGCGCGACTCGGACATTCAAATTAATTTGATGTCACTCGCTGCTCGGTCGATTCATCTAATGGTTAGGATACAAGATTCTCAATCTTGGCATAGGGGTTCGATTCCCCTATCGACTACAAAAAAGGCTTCTGAGGTTTTACTCAGAAGTCTTTTTTTGTGTACTCGCCATTCGCGAACCCGCATTAGCTGCCGGTTTCGAAGCCGCCGCTGCCGCTGGTGCCCTTGGTGAACACCTTCGTAGTCACCTGGCTGCTCACGCCGTCCTTGATGGCAACGGCCTTGATGGTGGTCGTCTCATCGATGGTGAAGGGCTGGGTGTACAGCGTGTCGTTGCTGTCGGGGTCGTCGCCGTTCTCAGAATAGTAGATGGTTGCGCCGTCAGGACCGCTGATGCTTACCTGGCTGGTCTCCTCGAACGGACTCACACCGCTAATCACCGGAGCCGCTACGCTGTTCTGCTGACTCTGCGAACCGCTACCACCTTGGTTTTCACTCCCCTCGCCCGTTGGAGAGGGGTCGGGGGTGAGGCTTCCCTTAGCAGCAGCAATCTCGGCCTTGGTCTTGTCGGTCCAGCTGAGCTTGACGTCCTTCTTCAGCTCGTCGCGGGTGAAGTCGCCCGTCGACTGGGCCAGCAACTTGATGACCTTCACGGCAGGACCGGTCTTGGCGCCCTGGGCCAGCGTGCCGATGCTTGCCGAAGCCACCTTGTCCTGCTGGGCGTCGTAGAGCACCTCCAGGCCGTTGGCCTCGACGGTGGCCTTGAAGATGGCCAGGTTGTCAATCTTGACGGTGTTGCCCATCAGCACCATCTCGCGCACGCACTTGACGAAGTCGATCAGGATGCCGGTGATGGAACCCTCGGAGAACATCGTGTTGTGCTCGGCCATGTGGTGGGCCATCTCCTGAATGCCCATCGACTGCTTGTAACTCACGCGGGCGTAAAGCTTACCCGCCTGCTCGGTTTCCGAAGTCTCGGTCACCTTACTCAAATAAAGTTCAATCATACCTTTGTTGTGTTTTTTATGGTATTAGAAACTAAGTGGACCATCTACACCGGGTGGCCGCTTCCCGCTTGATACAACCATCGTGCAAGGCGAGTGAAAATTGAGCTTGCTCAGGCTTTTCCGAGCCGCAGCCGATGGTCGCAATTGTAATCTCCATTACAATTGCAAAGGTACGAAAAATTTCTGAAATATCCAAATATTTCCGCACTTTTTTTCTATCATTTTTCAGATACTACGAAAAAAATATCCTCATTCTTTCCACTATTCCAAAACTTTTCGTATCTTTGCGGTGAAAATCATTTATATTATTAATTAAAAATTAAAAGTTATGAAGAAATTATTTACCCTTATGTTGTTAGCAGTTTCTGCAAGTGCTATGTTGGCTCAAAGCAACCCCAAAATTATCAAATCAGAGCGATCAATCAATGCGACGCTGAGTGAATTCTCACCCAACGGTAAAGTTCAGATGTACTTTCGAAATGATGACGGAAATGGCAAAGAAACCTATAAATTCTATGCCGATGACTTTACGCCACAAGGAGAGTTGACTGTGCAGAGCGAGTCATTTACCCGTACATACAAAATGGAACAACGCGAGTGGAAAGACGACGGTATGGGTCATGCTGGTTTTACGGGCGATTGGAAGGTCGTTACCGATGAAAACTACACACAAAATGGCAGCGGCGTATTGCGTGTCATTCTGAATGACTTCAACCAAAGTTGTGATGATTTCAGAAATATCTACTTGTCGCAAACCCTTTTCAATAGCGATGACAAGTATGAATACATCATGCCTATTTACAAGTCATTTTCTAATTATGAAGAGCGCGATGAAGACAATGACGGAACTATCGACACTAAAGTTACAGAGACTGGTGCAAAAATCGCAGGATTTAAGATTGTTTCTGAAACAGGTAGTGTGCTCAATACAGTAAATTTCGAAGAAGATTTTTCTCTGTATGATAATGAAGCCAGACTCATTCTTATCAATGACAAACGCTATCTTAGCTTTGCTGGCAGATCATCCTCCGAAAAAGTTTATCTCATCTATTCCCTCGACAGCACAACCTCTTCTGTAAGTATGAAGTCCGTTCAGAGAGTTGCTGTTTCTGCCCAATACACTCTTGACGGGCGCCGTACAAATGGTGAAAGAGGCATCAACATCATCCGCAAGGAAGACGGCACCGTGAAAAAGGTATTTGTAAAGTAAGAAAACACAGAAGAACCGACCCTATTGTGCAGGGTTAATTGTGTGTGTATCATGGTATTAGTATGGTCACTTCCCGACGAATAACCCTGCCTTATTTTTCAATAAGGGAGGGTTATTGCCCAATAAGGGCAGGTTAATTATTAATTGACAATTGACAATGGACAATTGACAATTTTCAATTTCAGATAGTAATCCGAGAAGTCCTTGCAGCCGGGTGGCAGCTGATGGCGGACGAGCGAGGGCAGCACCTCGCGGAGTTGCAGGAACAACCGCTCGCCAGGCGTGTCGTTGTCGGGGAACATCTCAAATTTAATTGAGAATTGAGAATTGAGAATTGATAATTGTTCGACGTCCTTGCGTTTCAGCAGCGTGGCCGAGGGGATGGCGATGGCCTTATGACCGGCAGAGAGCATCGCCCAGCAGTCGGAGCAGCCTTCGGTGATGAAGAGCTGTTCGCCCGGACGAAGCAGGTTCAGCACCGGCAGATTGTAGATGCTGCAGCGCGAGCCCTGCGGGAATCGGAAACGGGGCGTGGCACCCTTTACGAGATTACGATTCTGTATGCCAATGAGTTTACCCTCGCGGTCGTAATAAGGCGTCTGCAGCCAGGGCACGCCCTGCTTGTCGCGCCACGATGTCAACCGACACCAGCGCACTACCCTTGGGTCCAGCCTGCGCTCGTCAAAAAGAAACCGCCGCGCCTCGTCGCTCAGCCAAGGCCTTTCAAAAAAACGCTCGTAGCGCGAGGCGTCAAAAGGCGGCCTCTCTTTTGTCGTTATTTCGTTATAACGATATGACGTTATATCGATGGCCGCCCCGTCGGCCAGCCAGCGGCAGGCATCAAGGAACGGCTTGCCGAGATACTTCATGACGAGGTCGATGGGTCCGCCCGAGGCCCCGCAGACAAAGCAGCGGTAGCTGTTGCGGCGCACCGAGAACGACAGGCTTGCATGGTGGTCATCGTGAAACGGGCACAGCGCCTTGTGCCGCACGACCTGGAGTCCGAGTCGCTCTGCGACCCCCTCAATGGGAAGGTCGCGGAGCTTCTGAAGTTCGAGTCTATCCATAATTATGAATTATGCATTACGAAGGTACTCCTCGGTCTTGGTGTACAGTCCCGTCAGCTCCGAGTAGGTGATGAACTTGCGGAAGAGCCATTGACGCAATTGTCCGCTGGTGCCCTCCTTGCTCTTATCAAGGCTGGTGCGGAGTG
Source organism: Bacteroidales bacterium (assembly GCA_024690405.1). Taxonomy (GTDB): domain Bacteria; phylum Bacteroidota; class Bacteroidia; order Bacteroidales; family Bacteroidaceae; genus Physcousia. The sequence goes on along the minus strand of JAILCU010000110.1, from coordinate 5,666 downwards.
CTTCCAGCTGTGCCTCGTTGAAGGTGTCGGGCAGGCTGTCGAGCATGTTCTTCGGGCCACGGTGCTGAGTCTCGCTCATGGTGAAAGCGTCCTTGCCAAGCATATCGGCGAAGAGCTGCATCTTGCTCCAGATGTCGTGATAAACCAGCCATTCCACCAGCTCGCCCATCGCCTTACTCCAAGTCTGATTGTTGAGCACCCAGAGGATGCAGCCTGCCTTCCATGCCGAGACCAGCGATCGGTGGGATATCTCGAACAGCAGGTCGTCGTCGGCCAGGTCGGCCAGCGAGGCCATGTCCTGAGCCAGGCGGTCGGTCAGCTTGTTCAGGGGGCGGATGATGTAGCGTCCCTTCGTGAGGTCGAGACGTGACAGGTACTCGTCCAATTTCTCGTAGAATTCGTCGGGATACTTGCCCAATCGGGGAATCTTTCCGCTGCGGTTGCCACGTGGCTTGTAGCTGAATACCATTCGGCCGAATGTGCCGTTAGTCAGCTCGTACTTGTAAAACTTACGGGTAGAATCCGGATTCGACGAGATGGTGAAGCAGGCACGGATAACCGGATTGCCTGTCACGCCGTCGGCGGTGGCACGCAAGGCCCCGGCACGGTCGCGGTCGTAGACGTTACGGAGCAATACCGACACTTGCTTGTGACCGCCACAGAGACGGTCGGCCATCTCCACCTCAGGCAGGTTGAAGTATTGTGTGAGGCCACCGTGTGCCTCAAGAGCCAGGGCGTTTTGGATAAAGGCTGCGTTGGTCGTATTCGTCGGCGGGAAACGGAAGAACACATCCGGACGGGCCGTCTTTTTCTTGTTGTCAGGCTCGGTCTGCTTCCGCTTCTGCCATTCCAGGAGCTTGTCTTCCTCGGCCTTGTCGTGCTCACGGAAATCACGGCAAATGGCGTTTGCGAGATCCTTGAATTGGCCCTTGTTATCACCAGAATGGGCCACCAGGTTGGTCATCATGCCCGTCGGTTCCTTCCAACTGAAGTCCGGATACTGAAATTCCGTGCCGCTGATGTGTGCGCCAAGGATAGGGAAAAACATCGGAACCATGGGTTCTTGCATGTTTCCGGATACCTGCGAGAGCAGGATTTTGATGCATTCTGTGCCCTTACCGAGGTTTGGCATCTTAGGGGCTGTTGGTTTTGAAATGTCGTATTTCATTGATTTACTGCTTTTTAGTGAATTATTAAATGGCCGTTTGTTACAGTTACAGTTGTTACAGTTGTTTTTTTGAGGGTGTCCATTTTTCTTGCTATATATATAACTATCTATATATCAGATATTTATAAAGATATTAAAAGAGGGTGTACACCCCGATTTTTTAATTGTAACAACTGTAACTGTAACGCTAGGCGTTTTTTTTACCTTTTACATTATTACATTTTTAAATTGTTACATTTTCCTCTACCAGGCCCGTCAGTGCTTGGCGGAGTTCACGATACACCTCGAATGCGTAGTTGTCGACGTTGAACGTCTTCTCCGTCTTCACGGGGCGGAAGTTCGGCTTGAGCGTGCCGTCGTCCCTACGCGTAATGGTGATGTACTTGCCCTTGTAGACGCGCGGGTTACGCTTCATGGTCCAGGGCAGCGTCTCAATGAACGTGTAGTGCGCGTCGCGGGCGAGGAACTCGTCGACCTCGCTGTCCGAGTCGCGGCGAAAAACGCCCTGATACTCCTTGCCCGTCCGCATCCGGCGGTCGTTACGAAGAATGGTCTTCACATTACATCCTAATTCTGTGTTCTTAAACATAATTTTTATTCTTTCCGGAATACCCTCGGTCTCACACAAGGGACCCTCCGCACAACTGGGAAAGTGAGACAGGCCTACGGTCCAACGCTTGACCATTTTTCCCGTTGTTTGGTGCTGCAAAATTACGCAAAAGGACACGAAAAAAGGTCTTATATAAGACCTACTATAAGACTTATATAAGACCCTAAACCGTTGACAGTCAGCCTATTTCATCAGCTTGTCGATGTCGCTGCTTCGGGGCGGCAGCTTGCCCGTTTGCTGCCATGTGCCAGCCAGCTGACCCAGATTGGGAATGCCCCACAGCAGCTGAAACAGCTTCCATTTCTTCTTAATGCGCAGCTTCTCGGCCATGCGGTCGGCGATGTAGGCAGCCTGGTTGGCCGACACCCCTTCAGCCAGCGCGTAGCCGTCGGCCACGATGAACCCCGCATCCCTCAGCCGCTGCCACAGCACCTGAGCCTCGGCAGTCAGCAGCTCGGCCACGTTCTCGTTCACGCTGGCCGCCGACTGAGTCTGATCGGTAAGCTCCTCATCGTCGAAGTGACTCAGCGTTTCCATGAAGTCCTCCGGCATCTCCAGCTTCGCCGCCGTGATGACTTCCAGCAGTACCGTCTTCGCGGCCTCGCGCTTGCTCAGCGTCTTACGCTTCGACATGTTCATGTAGATGCGCATGGCTTTTTCCACAATGTCCGACGACGATTTCTTCGCCACACCAGCCGACAGTTGGCCAAGCTCTTTCAGTCGCCTGTCCCTGTCATCAATTTGCTGATGCAGATTGTCAATCTCCTCACGCAGTGCCTCGTTCTCAGCTTTCAGCCGGTCAATCTCGTCCAGCAAGCCCTGCGTAGCCTCCACCACGCGCATCTGGGTTTTCAACTCCTCGGCCTCATCAATCTTTCTGTCAAGTTCGTCCTGCATCCGGCGGTACGCCTCTCGCGCCGCCTCTTTCAGTTCCTCTGTGTTTACTTCGTCCTTCATTATTTTGATACCTTTAGATTATTGATAGATATGTTATTTTTCCTCATTTCCCCTCACCCCGACAAACAAGACGAAAGGGCTGCAAAGTTAGCAAATTTTCTCTATCGTTCGATAAATTTTTATGTTAATAATCCAAAAACCACCGACGAAAATATTTCCACCGAAATTAATTTCCCTCCTTTAACACTATTTAAGTGGGACGTATCGGTCGTTAACTAAAATCTTTGTACCTTTGCAGCCAAAATAATATTATTTATCAAATTCAACTAATAGTCAATCAAAAGCAACATGGAAGTAATCAAGAGACAGTATGAGAAACCCTCGATGAAGGTCTTCGAGTTGAAACAGCAGCCCCAGCTACTGGCTGGCAGCGGAGAGAGAAACCCCTACGACCCGACTGAGTGGTAGGAAGTATTAACCCTTTAAAAACTGAACGACAATGAAAAGAAAGAGTTATATATTCAGTCTGGCTTCGGCTCTCTTGATGGGCACCATGGCTCTGAGTCTGACAGCCTGCACCAGCGAGGATAACATCGAAAACAACACCCATCAGCCCGCTCAGGGCGAGGTGCGCACCTACACCGTTAGCATTCCCGCCTCCTTCGGCGACGACGCACAGACCCGCGCCGTAACGTTCGACAACAGCGGTGCGACGCCTGCCATTACCGCGACATTCTCGACCACAGAGAAGGTCTACGTTTATAACAGGACGAAAGACAAGATTCTTAGCGGCTATCTGCAGCCGACGAACTTGAGAAACGACGATACAAAATGTGACCTTGAGGGCGTGTTGACTGGTACGCTGGAAGTCGGCGACGAAATATGGCTGCTCTATAATCCCACCAGTGCGATAACTGGTACTGAACAAGACATAATCAGGTATACTTGGCATTCACAGGACGGTACTGCAGCGAGTGTCTTGGATGGTGCTACGTCGACGGTCACCTTGGACGGCTATACGGCTGGCAAATTGACGACGACCGCTATTGCGACATTTACGAATCTGCAATCGATATTCCGCTTTAAGTTCAACGACGGCACCAAGGACATCACGGTGAGAAAGCTCGGAATCACTTCTCAGAATGATGCCATCTATTATTATCAGGAGTACCGACCATTGGTATTAGCCCCGATTCAACATGGTAAAAGAGGGCTCGTCTTTAACCTGCCGACACCGACGAACGATTTTATCTATGCTGGCATCCGTATGGATAAGGTGGGAAGCGACGTGCTGACCTTCGACATCATCGACAGCGAAGATAATCACTATACTGGCACGAAGACCGCCCCTGCCGCCGGCTTCGACAATGGCAAATACTACTATAACACCAGTCCCATCATTGTTACAGCAGATCCCTATCATCCACCTATGCTTTCCAGAAACGACGGTGGTACGATTCCCTCGCCTAATGAGAATAATGCATACATTGTGTTTGGAAATGGATCCAATCCTATTGATCTCACTGTCAATGGTGATAGTTATGGTTATACTCTATTTATGCGAAATGATGCTACCATTAGGCTTCAAGGAAATGGCACAGCGCGTTATGACAACAATGATGTAAATTCATTCATTTCTTCTAATAACAATTTAACCATCATATTGGACGGTGACTACGAAATCATCTGCAAGGGTTCAACTTTAGGCTCCCAATGCATCGGTTCTAATAATCTGTATCTGACGGGGAATGGCAAGCTGACCGTTACAACAACATCCAGTTTCACAGATCGTTGTGGTTTATATGGAAGCAAGAATTATTATAGTGGCAATAATAACGTTAGCAACCTTGCTCCCGATGCAAACACCACTATTACTCGCAGTGCTCAGGTTGATAACGCTGACGGCTCGCACACATGGACATACACTGTAACGACTGTCACACCTTAAATGAAACGGGGATAGCTAGATCAAAGTATAGGATCAAGGGACTCTGATCTGTTTTAAAGAATAACACAGGAAACGGAAGTCAATCGGCTTCCGTTTTTTTCGTGTCCTTTTCCTCATTCTTCTTCGCCCCCTGACACTCGCCCGCCCGAAGGCGTTTTTTTGCCGGATAATTTTGCAGTATCAATAAAAAAAACTATCTTTGCAGCGTGAAAGCTGCGAGGACGGGCGGCACCTCGGCAAAATGAACAAGTTCTTTTGCACTCGGCTTGCACCGTCCTTGCACGCATAATTAATTATCATATTTTAATCATTAATATATTAAGCGTATGACAACAAAGAAAAAGTATGAGAAGCCTGCGTTGCAGGTATTCGAGTTAAAACAGACGGGAATACTGATGACGAGCGGCGATGTGCCCGCAATGCCCGGTTATCCTGGTGGCGGCGACCCATTTAATCCTTAACCCCAAAATTGAGAAAAAGATGAAAACAATGAAGCATATCATTTGGATGGCGGCCCTCGCACTGACGGCTGCCACGTGGACTGCCTGCTCGAATGAAGACGAGCTTACAACAGCCGAACAGCCTGCACAGAGCCACACCTTTACCGTTACCACCACGCTATCGCCACGCAACGGCGATGCTACGCGCAGCACGATGACCGACAACGGCGATGGCTCCATCAGCGCAGCGTGGGAGGTGGGCGACCAGATATGGGTGCAATACACCCAAACCAGCGATACCCAAGAAGAGACTATGGCAACGGTGACTGCCGTCGACCCAACAACGAAGGCCGCCACGATCTCGCTGACGCTGACCAACCCGAAGAATGGCGGTAGCATCTCCTTCGGCTACCCCGCCGGCTTCTTCAATAATCCGAAGAATCCCTGCAACGCCCAGATAGGTACCCTGGACGACATCAACGCCAACTTCGCCGCCATCTCTGGCACGGAGACGATGACCGTGTCCGGCTCGGACGTCACCCTGCCTGACGTGACGATGATGCCTGCCATGTGCATCTGGAAATTCTCGTTCACCGACGGCAC
>JAILCU010000143.1 GCA_024690405.1 Bacteroidales bacterium | reverse complement strand
CTTTTGTAACATGATGAATGTTGAATTTCAAGGCAAAAGTACTACTTTTATTCCAAATTATTGTAACTTTGCCGCAGAAATAGAACATTTAAGGCTTGACATTTTTCCCGTTCCATAAAAGTTGATGTTGTGTAAGTGAAGAGGAAAGGGGAAAAGTGCAACAGGAAAATGAGAAATACCGATAACAGTATGATGGAACAGTCAGGAACAGAATATCATCTTGCCGACGAGCACCGTATAACGGAGCAACCGTCCTCTTTCGATCATCTTGAGCAGATGTCGGTGGCCGAACTGCTGCAGCACATCAATGAAGAGGATCAAAAGGTGGCTGTCGCTGTGGGGCGCGTCCTGCCTCAGATAGAAGCGTTGGTGAAAGCCGTGGAACCGCGGATGCGCCGGGGTGGCCGCCTTTTCTATATCGGCGCTGGCACCAGCGGTCGCCTGGGAGTGCTCGATGCCAGTGAGCTGCCGCCCACCTTTGGCGTTCCCGAGTCGTGGGTCGTAGGCCTCATCGCCGGTGGCGACCGGGCATTACGTCATGCTGTAGAGCATGCCGAAGACGTTGCAGAACAGGGTTGGACGGATTTGTTGCAGTATCATCCAACACCCGACGATACCGTGATAGGCATTGCTGCTTCCGGCACCACCCCTTACGTCGTGGCGGCCGTCACTACTGCCCGCCGTCACGGATTGCTGACCGGTTGTATCACCAGCAATTCCCAAACGCCTTTGGCCTCTGCCGTGGAATATCCCATCGAGACCATCGTAGGTCCTGAGTTCGTCACGGGGTCCAGCCGCATGAAGAGCGGCACGGCACAGAAGATGGTATTGAATATGATTTCTACATCCCTGATGATCCGACTCGGACGCGTTGAAGGCAACCGCATGGTGGACATGCAACTCACCAACGATAAACTGATCGACCGCGGAACACGTATGCTTCAGGAGACGTTGGGGCTCAACTACGATGAGGCGCGTCAACGGTTGTTGGAAGCCGGTAGCGTGAGAGGCGTAGAGGATAGTTCCCGATAATTTCTGTATATTTGCACTGTCATTTAAAACCAAACCTTATGAAACATTCTCTTTCTTTTGCCGTGGCGTTGCTTATTGCCGCAGGTGCATCCGCACAGCCATTGGTCTATGATGAGGAAAATACGGGGCGTGAGTATGAACTGAAGCATTTCACAGAACCCGCAGAACTGCCGGTCATCCGTCAATTACCTGATGCCTTGGAGGGCGTGCAGTCGTTTGCAGACTGGCGACGTCGCCGTGCTGAGATAGGCTCGCTTATTCAGCATTATGGTTTGGGTAAGAAACCGATGGTCGAGCCCGGGCAGGTGAAGGCCCGCTTGCAGGGTGATTCGCTGTTGGTGGTGGACGTCGCGGTGGGCGATTCCGTGCTGACACTCACTTCGCTGATCCGTTATCCCAAGACCGGAACGCCGCCTTATGCATTGATGATCGGGGCTGATTTCATCACGCTGCCTCATCAACTGTTTGAGGGCCGTCCAATTGCTACTCTAAATTACAATTCCTGGCAGGTCAACGACTATTCGCATATCCGTAAGAACCGCCATGTTCGCGGACAGTTCCCCTTCGACCGCCTCTATCCGCAACTTAAAGATAACGGCGCTTACATCGAATGGGCCTGGGGACTCAGCCGTATCCTCGACGGTCTGCAGCAGTTGGGAACTGAAGTAACGAAGATTGATATGCATCGTATCGGCATCACGGGTTGCAGTTATGCCGGAAAGATGGCGCTATATTGTGGTGCTTTCGACGAACGTGTAGCCCTCACTATTGCCCAAGAGCCCGGTGGCGGCGGAGCGGCTGCCTGGCGTGCCTCGCAGCCGATGAATGATGTGGAGAATCTTGACCGCACCGACTATCATTGGTCCCTTGAGAGCCAGCGTACTCATTTTGGTGGCGAGAAGGTCTATCAACTTCCGTACGACCAGCATGAACTCTGCGCAATGGTTTGTCCGCGTGCTCTTCTTCTTTTAGGCAATCCCGACTGGAAGTGGTTGGCAGATTCTGCGATGCAGGTCTCGGCCGATGCTGCCCAGAAGGTCTGGGAGCGTTTCGGTATTGCAGACCGTTTTGCCTGCGATATCGTAGGAGGGCATGGGCATTGCCAACTACCACAAAGTCAGTACCCCATTGTCCAGTCCTTTATCGATCGTTTCTTGGTAGGAAATGCAGCAGTTGAGGAGTAGCTTATTTCTTCACAAACACCACTCGGCGGTTTTGGGTGCGACCGGCTTCTGTGCCGTTGTCGGCAACGGGCTCGTGTGAACCCTTACCCACGGCGCGGAGATTGAATTCATCGCAGCCCATACCTACCAATGCTTTCACAATGGCCTCGGCACGTTCCTGTGAGAGCGGGTCATTGATTTTGTCGGAGCCTTGGTTGTCGGTGTGGCCTTGTACTTCGAAACGGACAGATGGGTTCGCCTTCATGTAGTCGGCCACCTTCTGGATCTCAGCCATGGATTCGGCCTTCAGCGTGGCTTTGCCGGTATCAAAAAGGATGTTGTTGGTCACGAACTTACCTGTCTCGGCGATGGCTTTCTCCATAGCAGAGAGATCGGTGGAATTGCGATCATAGAGAGCCACGGCGCCCTTGGCAAGCACGATGTTACGGATGAAGATGAGGTCGTGGTAGTCGAAGGGAACCTGGAAGCAGAACCACTTAGGTTGGTTGACACGGGGGAGATTCACCACACGGTTACCGTCGAAGTAGACCTTAAGGGCACGTTTGTTGAACGAGATTGCCACTTTGTGCCAACCTTCACTAAATTCATATTCGAATTCGCCATCCCTGTCACCGTTATAGTGATAGGAATGTTTGAATTCGTTGCTAACTCCATGTAGAAGTGAAAACGCCATATTTTCGCCCATATAATCGGGATATACGGTGCGGTCGGTGGAGGTTGCCAGAATGATCTTCAGGTCGTTGAGGCCGATATCCTCCTTTTCTTCCCAATAATAGAACTCGTACTCCAAGGTGAACTCCTCGGGCAGATAGGCGCCCTCTTTTTCAATGAGCGGAGTGATGCAACCGTCGTTGGTGATCTCAATGGCCTTGATGTCGTCCAAAGTCTTGGTCTCGGCATTTCCGCTTATCAAGTCCCACTTTGAGGGGAACTCACCCACTTGTTCTGCTGTAATGTCGTCTTGGAACAAGATGACGCTGCCGCGTTTGAAATCCGTGGTGGTTGCAACGGTAGCCTTCTTGGTCTTCTTGCTGTTCTTCTCCTCTTCCTGCTCTTCTTCGTCCTCATCCTTGGACTTCTTGTCCTTCTTCTTTTTCTTGCTGAAGACTTTGTCTGCGGCTTTGTTAAGACCGCGTTCGGCTTCACTCTCCGCTTTGTAGACGGCTCTGTTCACGGCTCTGTCGGCAATTCTATCCAAAATTCCTTGTGCATTAGCCCCCATGCTCATGGCCATAAGCAGCACGACGGACATCAAGAATCCTTTTGCTTTCATAGTATAAACGCTTTTAAAAGTTCGTAATGAATGACGCCACAAAAATAGTAGGATTCGTTGAATTCACAAAGCAATTTGTGAGAAAACGTCCTTTTTGTCTCAAGATAATAGTTGTTTCGTCACATTTGTCCTATTATACTCTTTCTCTTCTCGTACGCTTTTTAAGTGCGGTTCTGCTTATGAAGGATGGAATAAGAATGCATTCTTCAAAGTGTGATATTCATGTATTCCAATGCCTGTTTAGGCCAATAGTTCATCACCAGTTCATCTGGGAAGTGTATTTCTTCCAACAAGGGCAGGGCATAGCGGTAGTCGGCGATGGAGAAGGATATATGGGCGTCGCTGCCTAAGATGACGGGGATGTCGTACTTGCGGCAGAGTCGCAGGATCTCGAGGTTGTTGGGACGGGCCACCTCCTTATGGCGCGAGGGTATCATACTTGAGGAATTGATTTCCAGCAGCGTCTGGGTCTCGCGGGCAGCACGTACAATCGGGTCGAAATCGAGTTCAGCCGTGCCGTCGCCGGGATGGCTGATGATATGGGTCCACGGGCTGTGGATAGCTGCCAGCATGCCATCGGTGTTTTGAGTGCGTGAACCGCCTTCCCAGCACAGACTATGGATGCCGGCAATACGGATGTCGCAACATTCGTAGTGCTTTTCGTCAAGGTCAAGACGTCCCGTCGTATCAAGGATGTTCAGCTCAACGCCTAGCAGCAGTCTGATGCCGTACATCTCACGCGGTACGATGTGCAGGTTCCTGAAGTAAATTGAATTGCAAGCGCCGGGAAGGGTAGGGGCGTGCTCCGTGATACCGAGGAATTGAAGACCTTTCTGTGCTGCGGCTTGTGCCATCTCTTGTATGGTTGAGTAGGCATGACCTGAAGCGATGGTGTGGGTATGAAGATCGATGAGGGGTTGCATCGTTAAGTGGTTTTGTTCTGGTATATGAAATGTAAAGTAATTGTCGGATGAGTTATGGCGCCTTATTCGTTGGGATATTGGGCGTGACTGGCTTTTTCGAGGTCCGCCATGTCGGCGTCTTCGCCTACCACCCAGATAATGTCGCCGGCGTTGAACGGACGTTGTGGATCAGGGGTCTGTAGGGCGTTGCTTTCATCTTCTTCCAACCCGACGATGAGACAACGGTATTCGTTGCGAATACCGCTCTTTTGGATGGTCAGACCGACAAAACGCGAGTTGGGCTCTATCACTAGGCGCTTCAGCCGCATCTCATTGGTGGTGGGTTCGATGGCTTTGGACTGGCTGCTTTGTACCTCTAATTCGTGGGCGAAGTCGTTCAACTGCTGGTCGGTGCCAATCACTTGCAGACGGTCGCCGGGCAAAATGGCGGTATCACCGGCTGGGATATTCAGTCGTTGACTGCCACGAGCCACAGAGACTACATGTACGCCAAAACGGCGTCCGAAGTTCAGT
>JAILCU010000107.1 GCA_024690405.1 Bacteroidales bacterium | reverse complement strand
AAGGCGGCGAGATTGTAGATGGTGTATCCGATGCGGTGGTCGGTGATGCGGCCTTGGGGATAGTTGTAGGTGCGTATCTTAGCGGAGCGGTCGCCGGTGCTGACCATTGTCTTGCGTCGGGCGGCGATGTCGTCGATATACTTCTGATGCTCCTTATCATATATAAAGGTACGCAGGCGCGCGAGGGCACGCTCCTTGTTCTTGGGCTGATCGCGCGTCTCGGTGCACTCGATGAGGATTTCCTCTGTCTCGCCCGTATTGGGATTGGTCCACATGTATCGCGCTCGAACGCCTGATTCCACCTTATTGACGTTCTGTCCGCCCGCACCCTGACTGCGGAAGGTGTCCCATTTGATAGCGCCCTCGTTGATTTCGACATCAAACTCCTCTGCCTCAGGCAACACGGCGACGGTGGCAGCGCTGGTGTGGACACGCCCCTGCGTCTCGGTGACAGGCACGCGCTGTACGCGGTGGACGCCGCTTTCGTACTTCATGGTGCCATAGACCTTTTCGCCCGTGACGGAAAAGATGATCTCTTTGTAGCCGCCGGCAGCACCTTCGGTGAAACTCGATACGGCTATCTTCCAACCCTTCGTCTCGCAATACTTGGAATACATGCGGAAGAGGTCGCCGGCAAAGAGCGCAGCCTCGTCGCCACCGGTGCCGCCACGGATCTCCATGATGACGTTCTTGTCGTCCTCGGGGTCGGCGGGGATGAGCAGCAGTTTGATGTCCTCCTCCAACTGCGGGATATGGTCCTGAGCAGCAGTGAGCTCCTCGCGTGCCATCTCGCGCATCTCGGGGTCGTCCTCGTTAGCGAGCATCTCCCTGGCCTCGTCGATGGTGGTGAGCGCTTGAACGTAGTCAGCCCGCTTCTTGACGATGGCGCCCAGGTCTTTGTACTCCTTTGTCAGTTTTACATAGCGGCGCTGATCGGCGATGACGGCGGGGTCGGTGATGAGCGTACCGACTTCTTCATAGCGTGAGACCAGACCTTCGAGGCGGTCTAACAGTTCGTTGTTTTCTATCGACATAAATGATGATTAAGCGTAAGGATTTGAAAGAAACCATAAAAAAGGCGGACCCAGCCTTGTGGCCAGTCCGCCTTGTGGTAGAGTAGGAACGATCGGGCTCGAACCGATGACCTCTTCAATGTGACTGAAGCGCTCTGAACCAACTGAGCTACGCTCCTATCCTTGGGTTTGCGGGTGCAAAGGTACAACGGTTTTTCGGAATGACCAACTAAAACGCGAAAATTCTTTTGATAAAAGGGACATTTTTTTGTTTTGTGTGGTCATGCATAATTGAAGTCTCCGAACTCGCTGCGGATAACAAGGCTGCGTGGTCCTTCTTCAATGTGTCCAACGACTTGAGCGTCGATATTGAAACTCTTTGAGATGGCGAAAACCTTCTCTGCATCCTCGGGGCTGACATAAACTTCGAGCCGGTGACCGCAGTTGAAGACCTTGTACATCTCGCTCCAGTCGGCACCACTCTCCTGGGCAATGATGCGGAAAAGGGGTGGCACGGGGAACATGTTGTCCTTGACGACGCGGCAGTTGTCGCCCACGAAGTGAAGCACTTTGGTCTGGGCGCCGCCGGTGCAATGCACCATACCGTGGATGCGGGGACGCAACTGGTCGAGTAGAACCTTGACAACAGGGGCGTAGGTGCGGGTGGGGGAGAGGACGAGTTTGCCCATAGAAGACCCACCCCCTTGCCCCTCCCTTGTAGGGAGGGGAGCAGAATCCGCTGAGCGGCTTGTAGCCGAGTGTGATGATGGATTTGACGCTGAGCTTGACGCTGAGCTTGAGGTTGAGCTTGACGTTGAGCATGCTGCTTGATTTGCTGCCGAGCTTGCTGCCGCCCCCCCTTCTGGAGAGGTATCCGCTCCCCTCCTTACAAGGGAGGGGTAAGGGGGTGGGTCTAGTTGATCTGTTAGTTTATACTTCCCACTATAAACCAACTCCTCAGGTACGGCATGATCGTAGGTCTCAGGGTATTTTTCAGCGAGATACTTATTGAAGACATCGTGGCGGGCAGAAGTAAGGCCATTGCTACCCATACCGCCGTTATAAGCTTTCTCGTAGGTGGCCTGGCCGAAGCTGGCGAGACCCACTATGACGTCGCCGGGACGGATGTTGGCGTTGTTGATAACATCGGCACGACGCATGCGGCAGGTGACGGTGCTATCCACGATGATGGTGCGCACAAGGTCGCCTACATCGGCTGTTTCGCCGCCAGTGGCATAAATGCCAATGCCCATCTCGCGGAGTTCTGCAAGCAGTTCATCGGTACCGTTGATGATGGCACTGATGACTTCGCCCGGTATGAGCATCTTATTACGCCCTATGGTAGAGGAGACGAGGATATTGTCCACGGCACCCACGCAGAGTAGGTCGTCGGTGTTCATGATGAGCGCATCCTGAGCAATGCCTTTCCACACGCTCAAGTCGCCCGTCTCTTTCCAGTAGGCATAAGCCAGACTGGACTTGGTGCCGGCGCCGTCAGCATGCATAATGTTACAGTACTCAGGGTCGCCACCCAAGATGTCGGGAATAATCTTGCAGAACGCCTGTGGAAATATACCTTTGTCGATGTTCTTGATGGCAGCGTGGACGTCCTCCTTAGCGGCTGAGACGCCCCGCGCCATGTAACGTTGTCTGTTGTCCATTAAAACTGTACTTCAGGTGCCTTCTCAGCTCCAGCCTCCGCTGCAAATGGCGTTTTCTTCTCGAAACCGAAGATCATCGCCCAAATGTTGTTGGGGAACTTACGAACAGAGACGTTGTACTGCAGCACGGCCTCGTTGAAGAGACGGCGTGATTCTGCAATGCGGTTCTCGGTGCCTTCGAGCTGTGCCTGAAGTTCGCTGAACTGTTCGTTGGCCTTGAGTTCGGGGTAGTTTTCGCTGACGGCGAGGAGACGTCCGAGAGCCTGACTGACCTCACCCTGGGCTGCCTGGAACTCAGCGAGTTGTTCGGGGGTGATGTTTGAGGGATCGATAGTGATTTGAGTTGCCTTGCTGCGGGCTTCTATGACGGCCTGCAGCGTCTCGCTCTCATGAGCGGCATAACCTTTGACAGTATTGACGAGGTTGGGGATAAGATCGGCACGACGCTGGTATTGTGTTTCAACGTCAGCCCATTTCTGAGCAACGATTTCTTCTTGTTCGACGAGCTTATTGTAAGTGCAGCTGGTCAGACCGAGGGTGGCCACAAGGGCGAAGAGGATGGATTTGATCGTTTTAGACATAATGAGTGGAATTTTGATAAGTTATTGTTATTGAAAAAAGTGAAGCGTTCAAAGGGGAAAGGAAGTGCGTGAAGCGAAAGTGCGGGAGGATAGTAGCTTTTAGAATCTTCCACTGGCGCCGCCGCCACCGAAGGACCCGCCTCCAAAGGAACCTCCGAAGGAGGAACTGCCACCCCCTCGGCCGAAGAAACTGCCTCCAAGGGCACCGCCGGCGGCCGCTCCGGTGCCACCGCTATGGAGATCTTCGTCCCAGTGAATCTCTTTGGTGAAGTCACAGTTGGTGCAACGGTAGGTATCGTGGTGAGAGCGTATGCCCAAGATGCGGTTTTTGGTGACATAGCCGCTGATCTTCTTCATCTTATACTGATGACAACTGGGGCAGTAGCTTTTTTTGCGTTGGTCTAACCAAACGGCGAAAACGATAAGACCAACGCCGCATGCAAGCATTAAGAGAAATACCCATAGAGCAGCGGTGTCGTCCTCATCCTCGAAATCAGCATCACCCACCAATGAAGGGTCGCCATCTACATATTTGGTGATGGCTCGCACGGCGTTGAGCATAGCTTCATCCCAGTTGCCCTCGCGCAGGGCAGGCAGCATTTGGTGGTTCTCGATGCGTTTGCAGATGGCGTCAGGAAGGGTGCCTTCGAGTCCCCGGCCTGTGAGGATCGTGTAGGCACGGTCCTCAGTGGAGAGGAGGATGATGAGTCCGGTGCTTTTCTCCTTGCTGCCGACGCCGTATTTCCGGCCTAATGCCATGCAGAAATCGTAGGTATCGCCTCCCTCGATGCTCTCCACTACGGCCAGCAGGGTTTGCACGCCGTGGTCTGTCTCCATCTGGCCAAGCCAAAGATTGAGTGAGTCTACCGTTTCGGAGGAAAGTATGTTATCCGGATTAGAGACATATTGCGTCTTGTCTTGGAGATAAGGGACGGGTAGGTTGTCTACGGTGTACGTGGCAGCCGAAACGGCAACCGCTACAAGAATCGTGAGGAGTATGGAGAGCGTTCGTTTCATTGTTCCAGCTTGTTTTTGAAATTCTCTGATTGTGCGCGGGGGCAATATGTATTCAAGCCTGAAGCGGATGGTCCGCAAAAGCGTCATCGTTCCCGTTCCAGAAATCCCAGCTTGCGAGTGCCTGGAGGTGGAGCATCTCAAGACCGTTCTTCACGGTGGCACCAAACCGACGGCCCTCACGCATGAACTGGGTAGTGTCGGGATTGTAGACCAAATCAAAGAGCAGGTGACGGGGGGAAAGCGCAGCGTATGGCAGTTCGGGGCAGAACTCGGTCTTAGGACTCATGCCGAGTGGCGTGCAATTGACCACAATGGTGTAGTCAGCCAGGCGCGCTGGTGTGATATCAGAATAAGTAAATTGTCCCTCGCGGCGGGTGCGACTGACATAGCGCCATTCTATGCCCAGCTTCTCAAGGCCGTGACAGATGGCTTTTGATGCACCGCCGGTACCAAGCACGAGCGCCCTCGTATGGTGAGGTTTCAGGAGCGGTTGAATGCTATTCACAAAACCAATAATGTCGGAATTGAATCCCTTCAAATGGCGATGGCCGTCTTTCCAACTGACCCGAATTACATTCACCGCACCGATGGCACGGGCTTCGTCCGAGAGTTCGTCAAGGTAAGGGATGACCGCCTGCTTGTGAGGGATGGTCACGTTCAGACCTTTCAGTTGCGGATGCTCGTCGAGTACCTGTGTGAGTTGCCCGACTGAAGGCAACTCGAAGTTGAGATATTCAGCATCGATACCTTCCTCTGCGAACTTCTTATTAAAGAACGCGCGCGAGAAAGAATGACCGAGCGGATAGCCGAGAAGGCCGAAGAGTTGTTGATGGGACAAGGTCGGGAGAGAACTTAGAGGTGGGTGAAAAATAGGGCTATTTGGTGGCAAGATACATCGTGGAGAGTCCAAAGGTAAAGCGCTGGAATCGGACTTCGCTGAAACCGCAGGCAAGCATCATCGGTTTCAGAACCTCTGCTTGCGGAAAGGCTGCCATAGATTGCGGCAGGTAGGTGTAGGCGCTGTCGTCGTGACTGATGACACGGCCGATGAACGGCATCACCACATGTGCGTAGATCCAGAACAGCTGCTTCATAGGGAAGTGGGGCGGGGTGGTCAGTTCTACGAGCATGAGGTGGCCGTCCTTCTTGAGCACGCGGCACATCTCAGAAAGACCCGCCTCGAGGTTGTCGAAGTTGCGAGCGCCGTAGGCAACCGTGACGGCATCAAACGTGCCGCTGTCAAAAGAAAGCGCTGTGCTGTCGTCTTTCTTAAAAGAGATGATCTCATGGAGTCCTGCCTCCTGCACCTTCTTACGTCCTACATCCATCATCCCTTCGCTGATGTCAACGCCCACAATCTGTCGGGGCGCGAGCCGTCGGGCAGCAAGAATGGCAAAATCGCCAGTGCCCGTAGCGATGTCGAGTATCGACGATGGCGAAAAAGGTTTCAGTGCATCAACGGCTTTACGGCGCCAGCGCCGGTCGATACCGAGCGAGAGCGTGTGGTTGAGGCGGTCGTAGGTGGGAGCGATGCGGTTGAACATCTTCTCTACCTGTTCGCGCTTCGAACCTTCGTCGTTCTGATAGGGCGTGATAGGGTCAAGGTCGGAGGGATGACTCATAGGAGTGGTTTTGAAGCTGGCCGCCCCTCGAAGAAGCGGGCGCTATGCGTTTGGGGATGAGTAGCAGGGTAGGGTGCTGCCCTTGATGGCGTTAGCGTGTGGCCAACCAGGCGCTGACGTTGCGCTCGATGCGAGCGGCTACATCTGCCTCAGTGGCGGCTTTCTCAAACTTCTCGCCTACGATATGCTCATAAAGCTCGATGTAGCGGTCGCTGATGCTCTCTACGAAGGTATCGGTCAGTTCGGGCATGACGTCGCCGGGGCGGTTCATGAAGTTGTGGTCGATGAGCCATTGGCGCACGAATTCCTTCGAGAGCTGACGCTGCGGTTCGCCTTTCTCGAATTTCTCTTCGTAGCCGTCGGCATAGAAATAACGGCTCGAGTCGGGCGTGTGGATCTCGTCGATAAGAATGACCTTACCGTCGCGCTTGCCAAATTCATATTTGGTGTCGACCAGGATGAGGCCTTTCTTGGCAGCGATTTCTGTGCCGCGCTGGAAAAGAGCCCGCGTGTAGCCTTCCATCACTTCGTAATCCTCAGCGCTGACCAGACCTTGACGGATAATCTCCTCCTTGGAGATATTCTCGTCGTGACCCTCGTCGGCCTTGGTGGTCGGGGTGATGATGGGTTCGGGGAAACGCTCATTCTCACGCATGCCATCGGGCAGCTTCACGCCGCATAGTTCGCGACAACCGTTCTTGTACTCTCGCCAGGCAGAGCCTGTGAGATAACCACGGATGATCATCTCCACGCGGAAACCCTCGGCCTTCAAACCCACCGTGACCATAGGATCTGGTGTGGCGAGTTTCCAGTTAGGGACGATGTCGGCTGTGGCATCGAGAAAGGTGGCTGCAATCTGGTTGAGCACCTGCCCTTTGAAAGGTATGCCCTTTGGTAAGACTACGTCAAAGGCTGAGATGCGGTCGGTGGCCACCATGACCATCAGATCGTTGTTGATATCATAGACATCGCGCACTTTGCCGTGATACACGCTTTGCTGACCGGGGAATGTGAAATCGGTGCGGGTTAAAGCTTTCATTGTTGTTATTGATTTTTATGAGTTGATAACTTGAGGTGTCGTTTCTGGGCTGACGCGTTCAGTAGTGTCGGTCTCTGAGCGTGGGGTAGTCGCGTTGTCCGCTTGTGCTTCAGCTTTACGCTTGCAATCACGCGCATTGTAGGCTTCCACGATGCGCGTCACAAGGCGGTGTCGGACGATGTCACGTTGAGTCATCTCTATGCGAGCGATTCCCTCCACGTCGCTAAGAGTGTCGATGGCATCACGCAGTCCGCTGCGCTGTGAGGACGGCAGGTCGATTTGCGTCAGGTCGCCCGTGACGATCATCTTGGTGTTCATTCCCATGCGGGTAAGAAACATCTTGATTTGTGCAGGCGTCGTATTTTGGGCTTCATCAAGGATGACAACAGCATCGTTCAGTGTACGTCCGCGCATGAAGGCCAGTGGCGCAATCTGGATGATGTTCTGTTCCATCATCTCATTGAGCTTCTGTCGCGGAATCATATCTTCCAGGGCATCGTAGAGCGGTTGGAGGTAGGGGTCAATCTTATCCCTCATATCACCTGGCAGAAAACCTAATTTCTCGCCGGCTTCTACAGCCGGTCGGCTGAGGATGATGCGTCGCACTTCTTTGTTCTTCATCGCACGTACGGCCAGTGCGATGCTGGTGTATGTCTTACCCGAGCCGGCTGGCCCGATCGCAAAAACCATGTCATGCGTCTCGAAGGCATTGACAAGGCGCTGCTGGTTCTCGCTGCGGGCGGTGATAGGTTTGCCTGTGATGCTGAAGACGATGGCACCGGAGATGCCGTCGCGTTTGGTGCGCTCCCCTTTAATAATATGTAGGATATCTTCCTCGCTGAGGTTGTTGTATTTGACGCAATGGCGTTGCAGCCGGTCCAGACTCTCTTCTAACGCACACAAATCCTCTTCGTCGCCCATGGCCTTGATGACGTTGCCACGCGCCACGATGCGCATCTTTGGGTAAAGCGCCTTGAGCATTTGCATGTTGGTGTTGTTGACACCATAGAAGATGACGGGATCAGCTTCCTCAAGGATGAAGTGTTTTTCTGTCATGTTGTACCTTTTTCGGTGCAAAGATAATGTTTTTCAACTGCAAAAATGCAAAGAGAGGGTGAAAAATATGATTATATCACTGATTTTGTCTATCTTTGTGGCCTGAAAAGTACAAAGACGCTGTGGAAAAGCTAAAAAAAGACATTTTTATTAAAGGGATTGTCATTGTCGTGGCGCTGCTTTTTGTGGTGCGTTTGATATGGCCGGAAGTCGTCATCGGCACGGACGCTAAAGTCAGTGACACCAGTGATTCCATCGCCCTCTCAACTCTTGATTCAGCTGCGGTGGCGGACCAAAGCGCAACGGCAGCTTCCGGGGAGGACTTAACGTCAGTGGCGGTCCCTCTTTCGCAGGATGCAGAACGCGTGTCACAAGCGGAAGACGGTGCTGAAAAGGAGCATGTGCCCGGAACTCCCACGAGCAGGGACAATACTTCCATCGATTCATTACGTCAGTGCGCAGGTGCTTCGGTCGACCTGCTGGCAGTGGATGGCATGCCGTCTTTGGATTTCAGCACAAAACATCGCATCTACAGTGTTTCGTCGTACCGTAACTGCTTCCCCGATGTGCAGGATGTGCATTATCCGGCAGCCATCGCCTGTGGGGTGCTGCCCGTTGAAAATCGCGAAGAGGCCGAAAACCGCAAAAAGGATCTCGTGTATGTTGGTGCCAATCCCTATTACACTATGGATCCGGCAATGAGCCGCAGTATTCCTTATTTGGTACCTAAGGCCAGCCATTTGTTGCAGCATATCGGTCGGCGTTTCCTGGATTCGCTGGCGTTGAAGCAAATCCCGTTGCATAAGATCATTGTCACGAGTGTGCTGCGGACCGAGGATGATGTGCGACGGCTGAAACGGGTCAACGGTAATGCTTCAGAACAGAGTTGTCATCGCTTCGGTACCACTTTTGATATTTCGTACAACCGTTATCATACCGTAGCTCCACCCGATGACCCTGACCGTCGTCCGGTACGTAATGATTCCTTGAAGTTCATTCTCTCCGAAGTGTTGCGTGATGTGCGGGATGAGGGACTCTGCTATATTAAATATGAGGTGAAACAGGGATGCTTTCATATCACCGTGCGATAGGAAAGTAATGGATACGGAGAACGTGTGGCGGGAGGTGATGAAGGCTTAGCGAAAAGCGTGTGAGGAACGCATGAGAGCCAGAAGAAGGATGAAGAGCCGATGAATTTAGGGTACGAAATTCTTTAACGATTTACATGTATAAACGTTAAAGAACTAAAAAAATCGAGGACCGTTAAACTTTTTTATATCACAGGTGTCTTAGGTTTGTAAGTACTTACAGACACATCATTAGTATTGACCTCAAAAAAGCAGGATATGAAAAAGTTATTTTTAATGGCGCTGACAACCATGTTTCTGATCAGCCCGAATATAAATGCACAATCCGATAACCGTGAATCCCGACGAGCTGAAATGCAGGCCCGTCAGACAGAACGTTTAATGAAGGATTTGGAACTCACCGATGAGCAGAAAGCCAAATTCGAGCCCATCTACAGCAACTATCAGAAAGAGCTGGTGGCCGTATACCAGAATGCAGAACGGAACAATGGCAGTTCCAACGATACGAAGAAGGAACTGACGGATGCCGAGGCAACGGCTCAGCTGCAAGAAGTTTTCACTCGTCAGGCCGAGCAGATTCAACAGTCACAGCTCCGCCTGGATATCCAGAAAAAATATTGCGCCGAACTCTCCGGCGTACTCACTCCCCAACAGCTCCTGAAGGTGTTCAGCCCACGTCAGAACCGTACACGTCAGGGCGCAAACGCCTACCGTCAAGGTGGCCGTAACTATCAGGGCGGCGGATTCGGTGGCGGAGGCAACTTCGGTGGCGGCGGATTCTAAGGAAAAGATTATTATAGAAAGATGGTATATTATTATAGATAGTAAATAGTAATAAGAAATAAACATGATTGTATTCTTTATGAATACCAAACCGATAAGACACGACTTAATTTTTTTGATTTGTTGATTGAATGCCCATCCTTGATGGGCGGGAGACAGGCACCACTCGTGAGAGCAGTGCCTGCCTTTTTTGTAGAAGGATAAAATAGAACTTTTCAGAGAAGTGCTTTTTTTCATAAAAAGGACGTTGATTTTTTTTGTTATTCAGACAAATAGCTGTACCTTTGCGGCGTATTCACTTTTAAATAAACCCATAAATCATTATTCTTATGAGAAAAATCTACTCTCTTTTGTTTGCTCTGCTGGCCTTTGCCGGCTTGGCAAACGCACAAGTCACGTTTGACTTTTCGACGGATGATGCTTATTCACTCTTTGGACTGAATGGCTTCTCCAGTGGAAGCGGTGCTACTTATGTCGCTGACGGTGACATTACAGCCGATGTGTCCACGACCTCTTCAGACGTGACCATCACGGTCTCAGCCAATCCCAGTGGTACTGTCAATCGCATGTGGACCGGCTCTCTTCGTCTTTATGGTGGCACTATGACCGTTTCTGCTTCTCTCAAGAACATCACCGCCATCAAGTTCACCCTCAACAGCAGCAAGTGGGGTGCTAACAACTCTGCTGATTGTGGCACCCTCGAGACAGGGTCTTGGTCTGGCAATGCTTCCACAGTGGTCATCACTATCGCTGCCAACACCCAGATCAAGAAGATGGAAGTGTATCAAGAAGGTGATGATGCTCCTGTTACTATCGATTGGTCCAGCTCTGTCGAATCTCCTCTCACCGTGGCGCAGGTCATGGAGAAGGCTGCTGGTTTGGAAGCCACAGAAACAAGTGTCAAAGAGGTGTTTGTAAAGGGCGTGGTTACTACGATTAGCACGGACGATTTTAACACTGAATATGGTAACCTTACCTATACGATTGCTGACGAGACCGGTTCCAACACGACGCTGTACGTCTATCGTGGCTATGGTCTGGGAGGTGCCAAGTTTACTTCTGTCGAAGACCTCGCTACAGGCGACCAAGTCATCGTTGGTGGTGTCGTCAAGAACTTTGTTACGGATGATGGCTCTCTCATTGAACTCACGAACAGCAAGCTCTATTCTCTCAACGGTGAGACCAGTGGCGGTGAAGAAGGCGGCGATGATCCCGTTGAGACGCTTGAGTACAATGCTGAGGGCGATGGCGCTGCCATCGGTACGGCTTACAATGCTGATGCCATCCGTTCCAAGAGCGACGATACCGTCGAGACGGGCAAATGGGTGAAGGCTGTTGTCCTTGGCTACATCAAAGGTTCTTCCCTGACTGAGAACAATGTGGTCCTTGGCTCTTCAAGTCCAGACGGTGGCGATGTTGTGGCTTCTAATATCGTTCTGATCGATGAAGCGCACAATTCTGTAACCGCAATGCCTAACGTCGGTTATATGCTTCCCGTGCAGTTGCCCAATACTGATGTCCGTAAGGCTCTGAACTTGGCAGATAACCCCACGCTTGTGGGTCAGACGATTTGGATCTATGGCGATGCTCAAAAGTACATGGGGGTCATGGGTGTGAAGAACGTGACCAAGTACAGTTTTGACGGTGCTACCATTCTGCCTGAAGGCGGTGGCGAAGAAGGCGGTGGCGAAGAAGGTGGTGACGATCCCACGCCCACAGAGGGCACTGGTGACGGTAGTCTCACCAATCCCTTCAACTTCGTAGCTGCTGCCAGCGTGGCCAGTGCTCTTGAGAGTGGCGCTGTCACCACTCAGGACTATTACATCAAGGGTAAGATCTCTGAGATCAAGTATAGTTTCGACGCACAACACGGTACGGCTACTTTCTTTATCACCGATGATGGTGCAACGGCTGACAACCAGTTCCAGGTTTATCAGACTTACTACCTCAACAACCGTGCATGGGTGGATGGCGATACACAGATTGCCGTAGGCGATGAAGTGATTATTTGTGGCAAACTGACTAATTATAGTGGCACTACGCCTGAGACGGCTGCCAAGAAGAACTATATCTATAGTCTCAATGGTGTGACTGATGGCGGCGATGTACCCGAACCAGAGTATCTCGAACTGCCCAGTATCGCTCGTGCCAAGGCTGCTGCTACGGCCGACAAACAAAATGTCAATCTTACCCTCAACGACGTACTTGTGACCTATGTCAACGGCAAGAGCGTATATGTCTTCGACGGTACGGACGCTATCCTTCTTTTCGGCGATAACTCTGGGATTGCAACGGGTGACAAGATTAGCGCTGCGGTGAAGGGACAGCTCTATCTTTACAATGGCCTCACTGAAATCGCCACTACGTCCTATGACAACCTTGCCGTGAATTCTCAGGGCAATGCCGTGACTCCTCAAGAGGTGACTATTGCTGACATCACCAACAGTTTTGATGATTACGAGAATGAACTTGTCACCATCACCGACCTCACCCCCAACGCTGAGTCTTGGGCAAGCCGTAACATCACTTTCGTAGATGATAGCGACAATGAACTCGTTGTGCGTGATAACTGGAGTGCTGCCACAACTCTCGTCTTCGATCCCTCAAAGGCTTATACCGTAACAGGTTTTGTGGCGATCTATGCCAATGCTACCGCTACTACGGTGCAGCTGTATCCCCGTACTGCAGAGGATATCGATAATGGCGAGGCTCCTGTTGTCTATGAGCCCACAGGCGACGGCCAGCTGTCCAACGCTTACACCATCGAGGATGTCCGTCACCTTTCCAGCAAGACCGATGCTCCTGCAGGTTGGATTTCCGGATATGTCGTAGGTTATGTCAATGGTCAGAGTTATGCTAACGGCTGCATCTTCTCCAACGAAGCTCCCGCCGCTGCTTCTGCTCCTGCCACCCGTGCCGAAGAAGAGACTCCTCAGGTGTCCAACACCAACATCCTGCTGGCCGATGATGCCTCTTGCACTGATCCCAATATGTGTATTCCCGTGCAGCTGGCTAACAAATATGCAATGCGCGAGGCTCTCAGTCTCCGCGACAACCCCGATCTTCTTGGTACGAAGGTTTGGATTGAGGGTACCCTTACTCCTTACTTCTCCGTGGCCGGTCTGAAGGAAGTGGTTGACTGGAGCTTCGATGGTGAGAACTACACCACCCGCATCCAGGCTGTCGAGGTTGAGAATACCAATAAGGCTATCTACACCGTTGCCGGTCAGCGGGTCAACACAATGGCTCAGCCCGGTCTCTATATTGTAGGTGGCAAGAAGGTGCTCGTGAAGTAAGCATTCTATTACCTTATTTATATTAATGACAGGCACGCTCCATTCAGGGCGTGCCTGTCTTTGGTTTACATCTTGTAATTATTCTTTATGGGCAAAGAACTGCCTTTTGAGTGTGAACTGAAGACCATAATGTAACGCTCAGGCGATTGTGAGGAGAGAATTTGTGTGAAAAAGTTTGTTTGTTCGGCGAAATGCTGTACCTTTGCGGCATATAAGAACATATATTATGAAGAAAACAGCCTTTTGGACTCTCCTGATGGCCGTGGTTTTGTGTCTCTCCTGTGGCGCAAAAGCGGTGGACTTGAAGACCTATTATGCCAAGGCAGACGGCAAGAATGGTGCTGGCTTGAAGACGGCACTGTATCAAACGATTCACAATCACGAGAATATTGGTTACGACGGTTTGCTCTCGGCTTATCACGAGTCGGACTGCCGTGCCGATGGCAAGTTGCGCGACTGGTATTCGAACGTCACCAACTTTGTTATTGGCGGATCGGCAGAGAACCACGCCTACAAGAAAGAGGGCGATGGGTACAACCGTGAGCACACCGTGCCTCAGAGCTGGTTCGGTAGTGGCGAAATGAAGAGCGACCTTGTGCAGGTGATCCCCACCGATGGCTATGTCAACAACCGCCGTAGCAATTACCCAATGGGTGAGAACAACGGCGAAGTTTACTCGTCTGCCAACAGTTACAGCAAGGTGGGTGCCTGCAAGGTGAGCGGTTACAGCGGAACCTGCTTCGAGCCTAACGATGAGATAAAAGGTGATATCGCGCGCATCTATTTCTATGTGCTTGCCTGCTACGAGAATCTTCATCCCAACTGGACCAGCGGATATGCCTCAAATGTATTCGACGGCAAGACCTATCCAGGTCTGAAAGACTGGTCTTTGAAGATGTTCCTTCGTTGGGCCAAGGAAGATCCTGTTGATGATGTCGAACGTGCCCGCAACGAGGTGGTATATGCCAAACAGAAGAACCGCAATCCCTTCGTCGACTATCCTTCTCTTTGCGAATTTGTGTGGGGAGACAGCATCAGTTATGCTTTTGATGTCAGTCTCGGACATGGCCAGCAACAAGGCGGTGATGATGTCGATCCTGATGTCAACCCCGATGATCCTGATGTCAACCCGGATGATCCGGATGATGATCCTGACGACAATCCGGACGACGACAATCCCGTTGTTAATCCCGATGCTAAGGGTGGTACGATAGACTTTGCCCGGGTGACGTGGACTTCTACGACGCATCCAACGTATGGAAACGGTTATACGACGACTGTCAACGGACTTACAATCAGTTATTATACCTACCAGTCGCAGAATGCTGTGGTTGAGCGTGACGGTGAAGTGCGTTTGTACAAGGGAGCCGTGATGGTCATTGAAGGGGCCGAGGTGACGGGCGTCGTCTTCCATGCTTCTGATAGCAAGCTGGCCACTTTGCAGATTGACGGTCAGTCTTATGAATGGGTGGATCAGTCAACGGTTACGTGGGAGGGTTCCATGAACCCGTTCGTCGTGACGGCGCTTGGCGGACAGAGTCGTATCGCCAGTCTTGACGTGACCGTTAAGGAGGGAGAAACCGTGGTGGATGCTCTCCCCGTGAACATCTCGGGCACGGAAGAGATTTCTGTATTTGATACACAGGGACGTTTCTTAGGTCATCACTATCCATTGCGCAGAGGCACTTATGTACTCCGTCGCGGTTCTAAGACTCAAAAGATTCTTGTAAAATGAAAATGCTTAGTCCTTATAAATTATTGGTGTTGATGTTCGCTTGCGTGATCGGTCTCACGGCGCAGTCGCAGACCGTTGACCTCAATACTTACTATGCTGATGCCCTTGGCAAGAAGAAAGCCGACCTGAAGAACGCCATACACGAGATTATCGCCAAGGCTGATGTGCTCGAATATGGCGCCGGCAGCGGTAAGACGTGGTTCGGGTTCTATAACACCGACCGTATGGAGAACAACGAGGTGCGCGATCGCTATAGCAATGAGCATCACTATTTCAGCGGCAGCAACTATTCGGCGGTCAGCGGCATGAATATCGAGCACTCCTTTCCGAAGTCATGGTGGGGTGGCTCCAAGAATCAGGCCTATCGCGATATCCACCATCTGATGCCCAGTGAGTCGTCTATCAACAGTTCCAAGAGTAACTATGGTATGGGACGCGTCATCAGCGTGACCACAGACAATGGTTGCACCAAGGTGGGCAAGGGGCCTGGTCCCGGTGGCGCCACGATAGAACTCTGGGAACCTGCCGACAAATGGAAGGGCGACTTCGCGCGTGCCGTATTTTATATGGTGACGTGTTATCAGGATCTTACGTGGGAGGGGGCACAAGCCCTCAAATCGCTGACCAATTCTGATTGGCCAACGCTCCAGCCCTGGGCCTACGAGCTCTATCTGCAATGGGCTGCCAATGATCCGGTTGACGATATCGAACGTACACGCAACGAGGCGGTCTATAAGATCCAGCATAACCGCAACCCCTTTATTGATGTGCCTGAATTGGCCAACTATATCTGGGGAGATAAGATGGATGTTTCTTTTACCATTGATGGCTCTTATCCTGGCGATGATCCTGGCGATGATCCTGGTGATGATCCGACACCGGAAACGGGTGACAGCATACTCATTGCCTATCAGATGTTTAAAGGTACTGATGGCAGTATGGGAGAATTCACTACCGTCAAAGCCAATGGCGAACAGTCCACGGTGTGGCAGCGTAATGCCAGTTATGGTGCCGTGGGTAATGCTTATAGCTTAGGTAAGACGGGCGACGACTACCTGATCTCGCCGGCCATCGACCTGACAGATGTACAGGGTGCAACGGTGGAGTTCGACCATGCTGTTGGTTATCACAACGGTGCCGATCCTTCCGGGATGTTTGAAGTATTGGTCAGCACTGACTATGCTCAAATTCCTGATGATGCCACTTGGACATCGCTCGAAGACATCATTTGGCCTACAGAGATGGTCACCGCCACGAGTAAGTTCACCAAGTTCGTTTCTTCCGGCCGTTTGAGCCTCGACGAATTTGCAGGCGAGACCATCAACATCGCCTTCCACTATACCGCCAATACGAGCAATTGCTGGGCATGGGAGATAGAGGAGTTCACCGTGCGTGGCAAATCGTTGCCCGACGATATCGACGACAATTATATGTCGCCTGTTGAGGCTGAAGATGCGGTGTTTGATATGAACGGCCATTATGTCGGAACTTCTGTACCTGCCAAGCGTGGCGTGTATATTGTACGTCAGGGTGGTTACACTTACAAACGGTTCGTTAAATAGGGTATCTCCTAAGCCCCTTTCCCGACACATTAAAGCAATCCCTATCCGTGCGTTATTTCATTGAACTCAGTTACGACGGCACTGCCTATCATGGTTGGCAGGTGCAGCCTAATGGTAGTAGCGTTCAGGAGACCCTGCAGAAGGCGCTCTCGATGTTGCTGCGTACTGAGATCGCCGTCACTGGCGCCGGCCGTACCGATGCGGGTGTGCATGCGGCCATGATGGTGGCGCATTATGACTTCGACGGTCCGTTGCCTGTTCCCCCCGCGAGGGACGGGAAAGTCGTGCAATCCGATACAGACTATTTGGTGTATCGGTTGAACGGTGTGCTTCCTTACGACATCGCTATTCATGGCATCTATCCTGTTGCCGACGAAATGCATGCACGTTTTTCAGCCATCTCGCGTACCTATTATTATTATGTGCATACTCGCAAGTCGCCTTTTCTGCGCGACCGCTCGTGGCGTTTGGTGAGCGAGCCTGATTTCGAGGCGATGAACCGTGCCGCTGTCTTGCTCATGGAGTACGAGGACTTCACCAGTTTCTCCAAGGTGAACACCGACACCAAAACGAATATCTGCCACGTCACCAGTGCCCGTTGGGTGCAACTCTCCGAAGATGAATGGCGCTTTGAAATCACTGCCGACCGTTTCCTGCGCAATATGGTGCGTGCCATCGTGGGAACGTTGATGGAAGTGGGGCGGGGCACCCTCTCTGTTGAGGGCTTCCGTCAGGTGATAGAAGATAAGAACCGTAGTGCTGCCGGCGATTCCGTGCCGGCCAGGGGACTGTTCTTGCAGGAGGTTAAGTATAAAGACCCACGCGGCAGACCCACCCCCAACCCCTCCCGTTAGGGAGGGGAGTCCTCCGGTTTGAACCAATTGATGCAAATAATTGATGCAAATATCGTTAAACTCTAAATGTCTAATTCATTAATCCATACAATGCGCTAGCCTCTCCCCTCCCTCCACGGGAGGGGTTGGGGGTGGGTCTGCTCCCCTCCCTCCACGGGAGGGGTTGGGGGTGGGTCTTCTCCCCTCCCTCCACGGGAGGGGTTGGGGGTGGGTCTTCTCCCCTCCCTAACGGGGGGGGTTGGGGGTGGGTCTTCTCCCCTCCCTCCACGGGAGGGGTTGGGGGTGGGTCTGCTGGGTGTGGGTCTTCTGGGCTTGGCTCTTCATATGTGGTTACTTCTTGCTTTTCTCTCTGCAGCCCTTCTGGGCTTTTATGATGTCTTCAAGAAACAGGCCTTGAAGGGCAATGCAGTTGTGGCGGTGTTGACGCTGAACACGCTTTTCGGCTCTCTCATTTTTCTTCCTGTCGTTTTGCTCTCCGCAACGGGTTGTCTGTCCGAAGGCTCCTTGTTCTATGTGCCCACTTGTGGATGGGAGGTCCATCGCTATGTGCTGCTGAAGGCGGTCATCGTGCTTTCTTCATGGCTCTGTGGCTATTTTGCCATGAAGAATCTGCCGCTTACCATCGTAGGGCCCATTAATGCCACCCGGCCGGTGATGGTGCTCCTGGGCGCTGTCTTTGTTTTCAGTGAGCAACTGAACTTCTTGCAGTGGTTGGGTGTCCTCTTCGCTATCGTCGGCTACGCGCTTCTCCGTCGCAGTGGCAAGAAGGAAGGGATTGATTTTCATCACAACCGTTGGATCGTTTTGGCGGTCATGGGGGCTTTGTTGGGTGCCGTCAGCGCGCTTTATGACAAGTTCCTTCTCTCTCCTGTCGAACTCGGAGGCAAAGGCCTCGACCGTATGGTCGTGCAGAGCTATTTCCTTTTCTATCAGTTCTTCATGCTTCTGGTGCTGCTGCTTATCATGAACCGTGCCCATCTCCGTGAGGCTTTCCAATGGCGTTGGTCCATTCCTTTGATTTCGATCTTTCTCTCGGCAGCCGATTTCGTCTATTTCTATGCACTCTCCGATGCCGATGCACTGATATCCGTGGTCTCCATGATCCGCCGTGGCAGTGTGCTGGTGTCTTTTGTCATGGGCGCTCTGCTTTTCCAAGAGAAAAACCTTCGTTCCAAGGCCGTGGATTTGTTCTTCGTCATTTTGAGTATGATTTTCCTCTATTTGGGCAGCCATTAGCGAAATAATTTGTACCTTTGTACACCCAAACTGAAATGATGACAAAAGCATGAAGAAGTTTCTCTTTCTCTTGATTGTCAACTGGTGTGTTGCCACTGCGACTGTCTTGTCGCAGCCTCTCTTGATGCGTGACGTCTTCGCTGCCATGCCTGACTCGGTGCTGCCGATGGTGTCAAAGAATAACCGCTTGGATTGCATCGATTTCAAGGAGAATAATATGGAAGCCAGGGTACGTAATCTCCTGGATGAATATGTCTCTCTTGAAGCGTTGACGGCAGACTATGCCCGCTTCCGCACCAGTGCTGCTTCCCTCCTGGAAATGAAGCTGTTGCCCACCTCGGATTCCACATCGGTATTGTGTGTGGTGTTCACAGCGCAGATGGGCGAGGAAGGCACGGCACTCAGGATGGAGGACAGTCATCTTGCATTTTATACCACGGATTGGGAACCTCTTCCGGAGCAGAGCGAAGCGTTTCGCCAGGCTTTTGACCGTCTTGGCGTCAACGCATTTCTTGCCACCGAAGAATCTGTGCCCTCTCCCTACTGTGTTGATGCGCTGCGTTCGCTCAATAGCTTCCACCCTGTGGGCATGGCTTTTTCCTCTGATGACGCCACGCTTACCCTCTCCCTGCAAACAGCTCAGCTTTCTAAGGAAGAGCGTGAGGCTGTTCGGACATATTTGAGACCGGTCGTGCTGCAGTGGAACGGACAGGCGTTCGTGGCAGCGTCCTCCATGTCTTGAACATTCTTCTGGGGATGCCCCCCTGTTTCCTCCGGTCCTTATTCTTGCTACTTCATCCTTCTTAAATATCTTTTCCGCGATGCGTCATATTCTTTCTCTTCTTTTCTTCTTCTTGCTTTCAGTGCCGGTTTCTGCCCAGATCGACAAGGCTGTTGAAAAGGTGAAGGAACGTAGCCATAAAATCATAGAACGCGGGAACGAAATCTATGAGCGCGGCAAGGATTATGCGATAGATAAAGCCGACATCATCATCGATCGTTATGGCCTTGACACCATCGATGTCGAAGGGAAAGCCAAGATGGTGGACAGTCTCCTGGCTGTTCGTTATCAGAAAAAAGGGAAATATGATGAGGAATACCTTGAACGTCCCACGCAGCGCTTCACGGTGAAGATTCGCTCACGGTTGGCTGGAAGCGGTGTCAAGACGAAAGGCACCATGGAGGGAAACTCTTTTAACAGCAATCTCTCCAGCGCGTTACGTTTAACCACCAATGTAGGGTTCAGTTATCGGGGCATCGGTTTGAGCTTGTCGGCGAATCCGTTCAGGTGGAAGGGCAATAAGAAGAACATGGAGCTTCGCATGGAGGGATACAGCAACAAATATGGTTTCGACGTCTCCTTTCAAAATGCAAAGACCTATGATGGCGAAGTGGAGATCGGGGGAATCTCCACGAACATCTCCAGTTCGCTGGTCACCTCCAAGATTTTCATGGCCAACGGCTACTACGCCTTCAACCATCGTCGTTTCTCTTTTCCTGCCGCTTTCACTCAGAGTTATCGTCAGCTGCGGAGTCAGGGTAGCTGGCTGCTCGGGGCTTCGTTCTTGGCGGGAAATGTCAAGACCCGCACCGATGACAAACTGGCCAATCCGTCTGTAAGGACGAACCTGTGTTATATCGCCCTTGGCGGCGGTTATGCGTATAACTGGGTCGTCAATCAGCACTGGATGTTGCATGCTTCCGCGCTGCCTACCTTGGTCATCGGGTCCTTCAACAATGTGAAGGTGGACGGTGAACGTCAGAAAATCCCCTATAGCTTCCCTCAGTTTATTTTCACGGAACGCCTCTCTGTGGTCTATGAGATCAACGAGAGTCATTTCCTCAACCTCTCGTTTATTGCCCATAATACGGCGTTAGGGGCTCGTCAGGATCTGCGCATGAACTATCATAAATGGCGGTTGACTCTCTGTTACGGTTTCCGCTTCTGATGTTTTGCCCTAAGTTTTAATGACTGAAGTTTTGTGTGGCTACAACCGCTGCTTTAGCGCTTCAAGGGGTATTGTTAAGGTGTAAACACTCGATTGACTCTTTAAAGATTGATCGAAAAAAATATTTTTTAACAAAATCTGCCTACATACTACATAATAGGGTAGCAAACGAGCCTTCTGTTACACATTTCTTCTGAATAACACAAAAGAAGCGAACCCTCAGAAAGGGCTCGCTTCTTTTGTGAATAATCTGACGATGTCTTTATTTGGCGACCATGGTCAGCACGACATCGACGTCCTTACCTGTGTTCGTGGTGCCTTCGAGTTCAAGCAGACATTCTGTGGTGCCGTACTTGACCTCTGCTTTGCCGTTTGCGAAGGAGAGGCCCATCTCGGTGCTTTCCCATTTGTAGACCAATTCTCCGTCTGACATATTGCTCCAACGCCATGTGCCCCTGTCGATGTTGTCGTTAGCATACACGATAGAGAATGTTCCATTCCTCGTGAAGACCACGTCAGTGACGACCTGGTTGGTTTCGAAATCATCAGTGATATTTGCACGTTCCTTGACGAACGTCACAATCTCATTGAGGTTGCAGCCCGGTTCCTCATAGTATCCATTGGAGCCTTCTACCTCCACACGGGTGCTCTTCACATTCCAGGTCCTGCAGAGGTTTGCTGTGCTAATGTCGGTAATGGTAGTGCCACTGGCGGTTATGACTGCATTGCACGTGATAATCGTACCGTCAGGGAGAGTGATGGTGAGGGTGATGCTGCCATCTGTATTCTTGGCCCATGAAAGTTTTGCGAAACTGAGCAGCTCGAAGAATTTTTCTTTGAGCTTGTTGTACATGCCAAAGCGATAGCGAATGCCACCGTAGGAAGCACGAGTCTCGAATTCCTCCAGCTTGAGGAAGTAGTTGCCGTTCTCGGTGAGCTCGATTTCCTTTAATTTGAACTTCTCTGCAGTGAGGGTCCGTTCGTCGGTGAATGGCAGAACGACTTCGTCCGTGAGTTCGAATTTGATGGCGTCTTCAGCATAGGTCGGCACCGTGTATTCAACTTCCACGTTGTCGTCGTTGTCATCGTCATCACTGCAAGCTGTGAATCCAAAGCCTGCAAATGCCAGCATGGCCAGCAAAAGAAGATTCTTTTTCATACAATAATACATTTTTAAGAGTGGTTAGAAATATAGCTGTCTTTATAAAATCCGGAAACCTAAGCGCATGTTTAATATGGGAGCGATTTTTATGTTTCCTATTGTCTTAACGGCATCTTGGATGGAGTTGTCGAATTTGTTGGCATCGAATTCCTCCCATTCTGCCGGACTGTTGTAGGATTCTTTGCCCCACACCCAGGCTGTTGGCTTTCCCCAAAACATCACTCCCATGTCAAAACTGAGGTTGATATGCGTGCGAGGCACATCGCGACCATAGCCGAGACCGACATAGGGCTTGACGACATTAGTGCGGAGTTCTATCTTGCCGTTCTGGTGATCATCAGGGAAATAGGGCTCATCACCAATGTTTATCCCTTGTTCATCAGAGAGAATGGGCGACTTGTTGCAGGCTTCTGCGATAGCTCTTGTGCCGGCAAAAAGCCCGGCTGTGAGGTGGAAATCGCTGTCCTTGAAGGGATATACGTCGAAAAGCATCTTGCCATTGAACCATCCTACATTCACGTCAACGTCTACTTCGTTTTTAGGCCGGCGCCCGGTGGTGGGGTCTTTCTGACCATAACGATAGTCGAAGTCCGTACCAAAAATCTTCATCGACGGTAAGAATGAAATGCCGGCACGCATCTGAACGTATTCGCCGATCGGAGCCGAAGCGTCTATGCCTATGCCGTCCAATCCTATGGAAACACCTGCCCCGATATGGTTAAAATAACCATATGTGATCTCTTGAGCTTTCAGTAAGGAAACACTACAAAATGCGAACATCGTAAGGAGTGCTGCCTTTTTATTTATTCTGGACATCGGTATATGACAAATAGTTCATATTTTGCTGCAAAAATAGAATAAAAAGTCAAAACTGCAAAGAAAATAGGACAAAAAAAACACAGAACTTATCGTTCTGTGTTTTATGAGTGTAATTTTACCAACAATTACTTGCGGCTGCGAGCGTAGCGGCTCATGAACTTGTCGACGCGACCGGCGGTGTCGACGAGCTTGCTCTTACCGGTGTAGAAGGGGTGTGAGCTGGAGGAGATTTCGAGCTTCACTACGGGATAAGTCTCGCCCTCGAATTCCACGGTGTCGTTGGTCTTGGCGGTAGAGCGGCTCAGGAACATGTCGCCGTTACTCATGTCCTTGAACACGACGGGACGATAATTGTCGGGATGAATACCTTGTTTCATTGTTTTTTTGTAGTTTTGCCGGGCTTGTGTACCGGCGGATGAGTAATGTGCAGGGCTTGTGTACCTGCGTTTATTCTATTTTTGCGGCGCAAAAGTACTGCTTTTTCTGGAAACAGCCAAATAATTAGGCCATTTTTTAAGTTCCTTTATATTTTTCCTTCGGGGAAAAGACTTCCCCCCTTCTCCCTTTCCTTTCTCCCTCCCCTTGGGGGAGGGTCGGGGTAGGGCCTCTTACTGGAATCCCCAGGCGGTTGGGGTGACGGTTTTTTCTACCTGATTCTCGATCTCGTCGGGCAAATTACAGAAGAAATCGATGCCGGTGCGGTCTTCCAACCAGTCAACGCTGACGATGTAGGGCTTGAAGGTCTCTGTTTCCGTGTAGTCATCGCGGTGTTCCAGGAAGAAGGCGATGGCTTTGTAGCCGCTGTTGACGGTGCTCTTGTTTTTACAGAGAACAGCCATGAAGAAGTATTTGGGCACTCGCAGACCCGTGCTCGTGGTTTCGAGGATGTCCGAACTGGAGTCGATGGTTCCGCCTTTGGCCACGTAGAGCGTGTCGCGGAACGAGTCATTGTTCCATGAGCGCACCTTCATCTCAAGGTTTGCCCAGATGCCGCCGTTGAAATTGTACAACTGCGGCTGCATATTGCTGTAGAGGAATGTCTGACGGTTGGCTTCGAGAGAGTTCCATCGGTCGGCTGAGGCACAGATGTGGCCACGGGTGTATCCCGAACCGCGGTAGTGGTTATAGGTAGTACGGTACTTCTCCGGGATGTCGAAGTCCTCGATGAAGTTGTCTTCACGCTTGAT
>JAILCU010000102.1 GCA_024690405.1 Bacteroidales bacterium | reverse complement strand
TCCTTTTGTGGAGTGATGACGGAGAGGGAGCCGTCGAAGTTGACGGCGGAGAGGATCATGCCCTGACTCTCGAGGCCCATCATCTTGCGCGTGGGGAAGTTGGCGATGAAGCAGACCTGCTTGCCCACGAGGTCCTCGGGGGCGTAGTGCTGAGCGATGCCGCTGAGGATGGTGCGGTTCTCGAGGCCGTCGGCAATCTCGAACTTGAGGAGTTTGTTGCTCTTCCTGACCTTCTCGCAGGAGAGAATGGTGCCGACGCGGATATCCAGTTTCTCGAAGTCCTCAAAGGTCACTTCCTTCTTGACGGGTTCAGCCTTGAAGTTGGCAGCCTCGTTCTCCTTCTTGATGCGCGCCAGGCGGTCGAGCTGCGCCTGAATCACCTCGTCCTCAATCTTCTCGAAGAGCAGTTCGGGCTTGTTGAGCTGCTGACCCGCCTTGAGGAGTTCGGTGGAACCCAGCTCGCTCCAATCAAAGCTGCTGACATTCAACATCTGGTACAAGCGTTTGCTGCTGAAGGGGAGGAAAGGTTCGAAGGCGATGGCCAGGTTGGCGGTGAGCTGCAGCGAGATATAGATAATGGTCTTGACGCGCTCGGGGTCGGTCTTGATGACCTTCCAGGGCTCGCAGTCGGCGATGTACTTGTTGCCGATGCGAGCGAGGTTCATGGCCTCTTTCTGCGCCTCACGGAAGTGGAACTCGTCGAGGAGTTTCTCCATGCGTGCCTTGACGTCCTTGAAGTCGGCGATGGTCTCGTGGTCGTAGTCGTTGAGTTCGCCGCAGGCGGGCACGACGCCCTCGTAGTATTTCTGTGTCAGTTGCAAGGCACGGTTAACGAAGTTGCCATAGACGGCCACCAACTCGTTGTTGTTGCGTGCCTGGAACTCAGCCCAGGTGAAGTCGTTGTCCTTGGTCTCGGGAGCCGACGCCGTCAGTGCATAGCGCAGCACATCCTGCTTGCCGGGAAAGTCGCGGAGGTATTCGTGCAACCAAACTGCCCAGTTGCGGGAAGTAGAGATCTTGTCGCCCTCGAGGTTGAGGAACTCGTTGGCCGGGACATTGTCGGGCATGATATAACCGCCGTGCGCTTTCATCATCGTGGGGAAGATGATGCAGTGGAAGACGATGTTATCTTTTCCGATGAAATGGACTAAACGCGTCTCTTCGTCCTGCCACCAGCGCTGCCAGGAGCCCCACCGTTCGGGGTCGCGCTCGCAGAGTTCCTTGGTATTGGAGATATAACCGATGGGCGCATCGAACCACACATAGAGCACCTTGCCGTCGGCACCTTCGACAGGCACGGGGATGCCCCAGTCGAGGTCGCGCGTCATGGCACGCGGCTGCAGGTCCATATCAAGCCAGCTCTTGCACTGTCCGTAGACGTTGGAGCGCCATTCCTTGTGTCCTTCGAGGATCCACTGCTTGAGCCAGTCCTGGTAGTTGTTGAGAGGCAGATACCAGTTCTTGGTCTTACGTAGCACCGGCACTTCGCCCGTCTCCTTGGAGTGCGGGTTGATGAGCTCCGTAGGTTCCAGGGCGCGTCCGCACCCCTCCTCGCACTGGTTGCCGTAAGCCAACTTGTGGCAATAAGGACACTCGCCCACGACATCGCGGTCGGTGAGGAACTTATGGTTTTTCTCATCGTAGAACTGCTCCGTTTCCTGTTCCAGGAGTTTGCCGTCGTCGTAGAGTTTGCGGAAGAAATCGCTGGCGAACTGATGGTGCGTTCGGCTGGTGGTGCGGCTATAGACATCGAAGCTGATACCAAATTCCTCGAAGGAATCCTTGATAATCTTATGATAGCGGTCCACGACATCCTGTGGCGTGATGCCTTCCTTGCGGGCACGCTGCGTGACGGGCACTCCGTGCTCGTCAGAGCCACCGATGAACATCACGTCCTCGCCCTTGAGGCGCAGGTAACGCACATAGATGTCGGCCGGCACATAAACGCCGGCGAGGTGACCGATATGTACACCGCCGTTGGCATAAGGCAAAGCGGAGGTAACCGTAGTTCTTTTGAAATGCATAGAATATGTCGGTTTACAATTGATTTTCGTCGAGAGAGAAAGTATCACCGAGAGACATATTACCGGTCGAAAGGCCCTTTTTGAGCCATTTCATGCGCTGTGCCGAGGTGCCGTGGGTGAAGCTCTCAGGCGAGGAATAGCCGCGCGCCTTTTCCTGAAGATAATTGTCGCCGATGACCTGTGCACACTGGATCGCCTCCTGAAGGTCGCCGTCATCGAGGGAGCCGAAGGTCTTGCCCTCGTGGTAGCCCCAGACGCCGGCATAGAAATCCGCCTGCAGTTCGATGCGCACGCTGACCTTATTAGACTGCGTCTCGCTCATCTTGGCCATTTGGGAATGGGCACTATTGAGGGTTCCAAGCAGATGCTGCACGTGATGTCCCACCTCGTGGGCGATGACATACGCATAGGCGAAATCGCCATCGGCACCGAGCTGGCTCTTCATCGTGGTGAAGAACGAGAGGTCGATGTACAGAGCTTGGTCAGCCGAGCAGTAGAACGGCCCCACCGACGCGTTGCCGGCACCGCAGCTGGTCTGCACGCTCCCCGTATAGAGGACCATTTTAGGCGGGACATACGTCTTGCCGAGTTGCGTCTTGAAGACCTCGCTCCAGACGTCCTCGGTGCTGGCGAGGACCTGCGAGGCGAAGACCGCCAATTGCTGCTCTTCCTCGGTGAACTCGCGATCCTGCTGTTCACTCGTCGTTACATTCTGGTTCGTAATCGCTTCAAGACCTCCAGCCTGCTGGAAAGCCTGAAAGACATCACCGCCAGAGATCCAAGCCATAAGGCAAGCTATAATCACACCTGCAAGGCCGCCGATGCCGGCCTTGGTTGTTCCGCTCATGCGCCGACGATCATCGACGTTAGAACTTTGTCTTCTTCCTGATAGATCCATCTTGTTATTTAAAAATTTAAGAATTTAAGGATTTAAAGATTTGGGCTGCGCGCTCTGCGCGCGGCCCAACTATTCGCGGTTTGCGCGTTTACGTTCGAGGTGGTCGAGAATAATTTTGCGCATACGCATCGACTTGGGCGTGACCTCTACGTACTCGTCCTCTTTAATGTACTCGAGGGCTTCTTCAAGAGAGAGGAGGGTGGCGGGGATGATGCGCACCTTCTCGTCGGAGCCGCTGGCACGCATATTCGTCAGCTGCTTGTTCTTGGTCACGTTGATCACGAGGTCGTTCTCATGAATATGTTCGCCCACGACCTGTCCGCCATAGACCTCGGTCTGCGGTTCGATGAAGAATTTGCCACGGTCCTGCAGGTTGTTGATGGCGTAGGCAAAAGCCGTGCCACCCTCAAGGGCAATCATGGAGCCGGAGGTACGGCGGATAATCTCGCCCTTGTAAGGCTGGTATTCCTTGAAACGGTGCGCCATGATGGCTTCGCCCTGCGAGGCGGTGAGCACGTTGGTACGCAGTCCGATGATCCCTCGTGAAGGGATGTTAAAGTCGATATTCACGCGGTCGCCCTGACTTTCCATAGATGTCATCTCACCCTTTCGGCGTGTGACCATGTCAATCATTTTGGACGCGAACTCCTCGGGCACGTTGATGGTGAGTTCCTCGATGGGTTCGCAGCGCTCGCCATTGATCTCCTTGTAGATGACTTGCGGCTGACCCACCTGCAGTTCGTAACCCTCGCGACGCATCGTCTCGATGAGCACACTCAGATGAAGCACACCGCGTCCGCTGACGATCCAACGGTCGTTGTAACCGTCGGGGACCTCGACGCGCAGAGCCAGGTTCTTCTCCAGCTCCTTCTGAAGGCGCTCATGGATATGGCGGCTTGTGCACCAGCGGCCTTCCTTGCCGAAGAACGGCGAGTCGTTGATGGTGAAGAGCATGGACATCGTGGGTTCGTCGATGGAGATGGTGGGCAGCGCTTCGGGCTCTTCGGCGTCGCAGATGGTATCGCCGATCTCAAAGTTGGAAAGTCCTATGATGGCACAGATATCACCGCTTGAGACGGCATCCGTTTTCTGATGTCCCATGCCCGTGAAAGTGTGCAGTTCTTTAATCTTGGTACGCTCCTTCATGCCGTCGCGGTGCACGATGGTAATGGCCATGCCCTCGCGCAGAGTGCCCCGGTGTACACGTCCCACTGCAATGCGGCCCGTGTAGGTGGAATAATCGAGCGAGGTGATGAGCATCTGAGGCGTTCCGTCGAGTTGCTCCGGGGCAGGGATATGTTCCAGGATCTGGTCAAGGAGGTAGAAGATATTGTCGGTGGGCGTCTGCCAGTTCTCGCCCATCCAACCCTGCTTGGCAGAGCCGTAGATGACAGGGAAGTCCAGCTGATTCTCGGTAGCATCGAGATCGCACATGAGGTCAAAGACCATCTCATAGACCTCCTCGGGGCGGCAGTTAGGCTTGTCCACCTTGTTGATGACCACGATGGGTTTGAGCCCAATCTGCAAGGCCTTCTGCAGTACGAAACGCGTCTGTGGCATCGGGCCCTCAAACGCATCCACGAGCAACAGGCAGCCGTCAGCCATGTTCAGCACGCGTTCCACTTCGCCTCCGAAGTCGGAGTGTCCCGGAGTATCGATAATGTTAATTTTCGTATCTTTGTAGTTGATACTCACGTTTTTCGAGAGGATAGTGATGCCGCGTTCCCGTTCCAGTTCATTGTTATCGAGCATCAGCTCACCCGTCTGTTGATTATCGCGAAAGAGATTGCCGGCTAACAGCATCTTGTCCACAAGGGTTGTTTTGCCGTGGTCAACATGAGCAATGATGGCGATATTCCGAATGTTTTGTTTCATAAATCGTGTGATAGCTTACAAATCGGGCGCAAAGGTAAGCATTTTTATTGACTTATGTGCGCCTTGCAGGGATTTTTTGAAGAATAAGCACGGATTTCAGAACTTACCATTCCGACGAAAGCCCCATCTGAGAACAAGCACCGTTAGCCGCTCAATAAGCATGGTGCGTTTCCGTGATTTCTTCCTTGGTGATTTTCTTGCGATCCATAAGCCGCCAGACATAAGCGATATAGCCAATCACGAAAGGAATGACAAGGGAAACGTAGGCCATTGTTCGGAGCGTGAACAGCGAACTGCTGGCATTGACAATGGTGAGCGACGACTGAAGGTCAGCGGTGGAGGGATAGAAAGCGGTGCAGTTCCAACCGGCAATGAGCAGCAGGACAAGCACAGTAAGGACCGTGCCAACGCCTGCAGGCCAAATCCCCCCGACATAGGTCTTGGACACGATGGTACGGAAGAGTCCGTAGAGCACCAAGATGATGCCCGTCACCAGGACAATCGCCAGCGGCCATAGCGCGAGCAGGTTATGGAGATACTTGTAAGGCTCCACCACGATCGCGCCCGTAGCAGCATCGTAAGCATACCCATCCTTGAGCAAGAGATGAACGAGATAAGCGACAAAAAGGATCAGGAAAGGAACCGCCTGGCCCACTAACCTGACGCTGCCACGCGAGCGGATATTCGCGTCCTCCACATTATTCATAAAATAGAGGATGCCCAGGATGCGGGTAAGGAAAACCACGGCAAAGCCAAAGACCAGGACCCACGGACAGAGCAAGGCATCAAGGCCATGGCTGGCATTGGCCCACGAAGAGATTACTACCGAACCGCCGGCGGCAAGACCCTCGAGCATATTGCTCTTTGCGACCACGAAATTAGACCCTTCGAAAAAAGTGGCCACCGCGCCGCCAAGAAGCAACGGGCCTAAGATGCCATTGAGTTGCAGACAGAACTGAAAGGGACGGGCACCTAAGAGATTGCCCTGCTTATGCTGGAACTCGTAGCTGACAGCCTGCACGACAAAAGTGACAAGGATGAGCATCCACAACCAGTAAGCCCCGCCGAAACTCGTACTGTAGAAGAGAGGGAAAGCAGCAAAAGCGGCGCCTCCGAAGGTGACGAGGGTGGTGAATGTCAGCTCCCACTTGCGGCCGGTAGAATTGATGAGCATCCGACGTTCGTCATCGGTGACGCCCAAAGAGAAGATGAGCGAATTACCGCCCTGCACGAACATCATAAGAACGAGGAGCGCGCCAAGCACACTGACAAGCAGCCACCAATAGTGCTGCAAGAACATCAGCTTGTCGCCGGCCATGGCCTCTTGAGAGGAAATCACGGTTTGTAAGAAGGAAAAGAGGGGATACATAAAATATAAATAAAATGTAAAAGAGTGAGAAGTGAGAAATCTGTACAAGACGCCTAATTCCCTGGTCCTATTCGGAGATCCCTCTCTTGATCTGCTTAAGCATTATACTGATCTCGACTACGAGCATGGCAGTAAAGAGGAAAAGGAAAAGCCAGAAGGTTGTCGCTACAGCACTGGAACCGATGTCCGAGATGGAAGCTGTGACAGGAAGCATGTCCTGAATCGTCCATGGCTGACGTCCGAACTCAGCCACCAGCCATCCGCTCTCGGAGCAGACATAAGCACAAGGGAGCATCACGATAGCTGCAATAAGCAGCCATTTCATCGAGCTGATGTCCTTCTTGCGCCACCAGAGGAACATGAGATAAGCGAAATAAAAGATAAAAAGCGTGCCTAAACCGACCATGATACGGAAAGCCCAAAAGTTAACGGGAATGTAAGGCACGAGTTCCGATTCATCGCGAATATAGCCATAGCCGAAATACTTGAAGTTCTCCGTCAGGACAGCCAGCTGCTTCTCTTTCTCCGCCGCGATAAGTCCGTCGGAGTCCTGATCGGCAAAAGTCTCCTCGTCAGCGCAAAGCCGACGATAGTTGTTCAGGGCAATAATGGCCATCTTGCCACGTTCCATTTTCTCCGCGGCCGAGGGTTCCACGGTACCATCCTCACAGGTGTACCCTTTAAGGATATCGTTCACACCCGGGACAAAACCATGGAGCGTTCGGGTGCCAAGAATGGAGAGGCCATAGGGAATGGCAATCCGCCAGGGCGCCTCTTCTTCTTGCTTGTAATCAGGTTGGCTGAAAGGATTCACAGCAGCAACAGCCGTGAGACTGACATCATGGCCTCCATTGTAGAGCGCCTCCATTGCGGCCAGTTTCATCGGTTGGACCTGCGCCACCTTATACGCACTCTCGTCGCCCGTAACGGCAGCACCGACCGATGCGAGAAGTCCGACTACTGCAGCAATCTTAATGCTCTTAATGGCCATCTCACGCTCCGCTTCGCGTTTCTTGAGCAAATACCAGGCCGATACCGCCACGACAAAGACAGCGCCGATGATCCAGGTGGAGATGACCGTATGCAAAAACTTATCGACGGCAAAAGGCGAGAATGCTACCTCCCAGAAGGAGGTCATCTCATTACGCATCGTATCAGGATTGAAAGCACAACCCACGGGATATTGCATCCAGGAGTTGGCCACAAGAATCCACCAGGCTGAGATGGTGGCGCCAAGACCTGTGAGCCAGGTTGAAGTCAGATGGAAACCGCGCGAGACTTTTTCCCACCCGAAATACATCACCGCCACGAAGGTACTCTCCATGAAGAAAGCCACTATGCCTTCGATGGCCAAGGGGGCGCCAAAGATATCGCCAACGAACCAGGAATAGTTGGACCAATTGGTGCCAAACTCAAACTCGAGAATGATGCCGGTAGCCACGCCCATGGCAAAATTGATGCCAAAAAGGCGCTGCCAAAACTGGGACGTCGTCTTCCAAAAGACTTTACCCGTACGGTAATAACAGGTCTCGGCTATAGCCATAATGACGGCCAGACCCATAGTGAGCGGCACAAAAAGCCAATGGTAAGCAGCTGTTAGCGCAAACTGTGCACGAGCCCAGTCAACAGCAGCAGAGTCAATAGCAAGAAAGTGTATCATAAGCGATGGATTTGGTGAACAAGGTAAACAATGAGGTGAAGAGAACTGCTAAGGTTGAAGTTGGCGTTTCTGAAGTTCCGTAGCCACGAACTCGGCTTCTCCGCCTGGTTCCGAATGATGCTTAATGAAATCGGGGAAGAAGAACACCTTAAGAATGGCAAACATGATGAACAGCTTGATGCCGATGACCAGCCACAACGTGCGTCCGAGGGTCATCTGCCGGAAGCCATCATAATAGAGATGGAAGGCTCGATTCCAAAAACTTTTCTTTTCCATGGATGGGTGGTTGGTAAGTTCTTAAGTTTTTGAGTTTGTGAGTTGGTAAGTTGGCGAGTTGGTGAGTTCTTGAGTCTTTAGGTAACCACTCCCCTCCCTGGGGAGGGGTAGGGGGGAGGGTCTTTTTTAGTTAGAACTTGGGGGCAAAGATAAAAAGAAATGCGAAAAGAGAGAAAAGAAATTGAAAAAATATCATGAAAAAGGGTAAAAATACGTTTTTCTTGCTACCTTTGCACCATGAAACGATTCACGACGGTGCTTTTCTGCGTTCTCGCGACCCTTTCCACGGCTTCCGCGCGGAAGCGGGGTACGATCGTACATCTCCAAACAACAGAAGGAGCTATCAGCATAGCGCTCTGCGATGAGACGCCAATTCATAGGGACAACTTCGTGAAACTCTGCCGCAGCGGATACTACGACGGGATCCTGTTTCACCGCGTCATCAAAGACTTTATGATCCAGGGCGGCGACCCGGACAGTAGGGTGAAATTCATAAAAAACGCCGATTCCATCGACTCCTTGTCCAACATCATACAGCGCAACGCGGACAGCACATGGATCTCCCCCCCGCATCAAAAGCCTCTTGGAGACGGCGGCCCCGACTATACTCTACCCGCCGAATTCAACCTGCCATGGCTCTACCATATCCGCGGTGCCTTGGCGGCGGCACGCGAAGGAGATGATGTGAATCCGGAGATGCGCAGTTCGGGGTCGCAATTCTATATCGTTTACGGCCGTTCATTCGGAGAGAACTCTTTAGGGAAGGTACGCGGCATGCTTGCTGAGAAGGGCATCGACATGAACTATGAAATGTGGAACAATTACCTGCAATACGGCGGAGCGCCGCATCTCGATGGCACATATACTGTCTTCGGTCACGTTATCGACGGCATGAAAGTCGTCAAAAAAATCCAAGCCGCAGCAACAGACAAGAACGACCGCCCACTGCAAGACATCATTATCTTACACACTCTTGTAGAAGAGTATGACGAGCAGTGAGGCAGCCA
>JAILCU010000101.1 GCA_024690405.1 Bacteroidales bacterium | reverse complement strand
TATTACTGCCTACGTAGGCCCTTGTACGGCTCCGCTGCTGCTATCCTCAAACGGACTCAGAGGTAAGTATTAAAACGGTAATCATTGTTCATTAGCAAACGACGCGCTCACAACTCACATAACTCACCTTCCCCCGACCTTAATGCAAGATGCAAGATGCAAGATGCAAGACAGAGTTCTTACAGTTCGTCCCTTGCTGGCGTAGAATAAGTGATGATGTTATTTGTGGTAATTCGTGAAAGACATTTGTGGTCATTCGTGAAAAACGATCAGCGGGCTTGGCGCTGAATTGTAGCCTAACAACCAAATTAAAATAAGTAAACGTAAGAATGTAGGGAAAGCCTATAAAAACAACAATAGCAGGAGCTTTTGCCCTGCTATAGCCTGTTTTTTGAAAAGACCTGGACAAGAAAAAAATCACGTTTTAGTGAATTCTCTTTTTGTGGTCTCAGTAGCGCCTACGGGAATCGAACCCGTGTTCCATGCGTGAGAGGCATGTGTCCTAGCCGCTAGACGAAAGCGCCAAAAAAAGCGGAAGCTGGGGGATTCGAACCCCCGGTACGGTAACCCGTACGTCAGTTTAGCAAACTGGTGGTTTCAGCCACTCACCCAAACTTCCGTGGGAGTTTTTCCCAGCAACGCAATCCGTACTTGGAGGTGAAAAAGAACCTCTTTTTCTGAAATGCGGTGCAAAGGTAGATGTTTTTTTTGGTTTATGCAAGTTTTTTCACGAGAAAAATATATCTTTGCACCAAAATTAATGAAATAATGAAATCAGACATTATCCTGCCGTGCGGCGTAAAAGTCATCCAACTGCATGAAAATGTGGACGATAGGGGACAACTGTCGGTGGCAGAAGGCATGAAGGAGATACCGTTTGAGATCCGCCGTGTGTTTTGG
Organism: Bacteroidales bacterium; assembly: GCA_024690405.1. Taxonomy (GTDB): domain Bacteria; phylum Bacteroidota; class Bacteroidia; order Bacteroidales; family Bacteroidaceae; genus Physcousia. Next base: position 17,441 of record JAILCU010000101.1, on the reverse strand, counting down.
ATTTCAGGCGTACCCCAGACAAAGACACGAGGTGGTCATGCCCACTGGAGCTGCCATGAAGCGGTTTTTGCGGTGACGGGCGGTTTTGAGATTGAGGTGGACGACGGCCAACGGTGTTGTACGCTGACGTTGGATGAACCGAATAAAGGCGTGGTGATACCTGCGGGCGTGTGGTGCGAATTGCGGCACTTCCGTCCCAGGACGGTGTGCGTGGTGATGGCATCTCAGGAATACGATGCCACGGGCTATGTGAACGACCGTGACCAGTGGCTGAAGAAGTTGGGTTGTGAGGTCTGATCTCACACTTAGGAAGTCTGTGTGCAGGTTAAACAGCTAATAAAATATTAAGAGAAGATGCATATCTTACAATATACGCCTCAGATGGCAGATGTCTGGAATGGTTTCGTGCGGGCTTCCAAGAACGGGACCTTCCTGTTTGAGCGCGGTTTTATGGACTACCATTCAGACCGCTTTATTGACTGCTCGTTGCTGATCTATGAAGATCAGGAGCTTGTGGCATTGTTCCCTGCCAACTGGAATGAGGCAGAACTGACCGTGTACTCTCATCAGGGGCTGACATACGGTGGTCTGGTATTGTCCACTGCTTCCACGCAGCAGCAGGTACTGGAGATCATGCAGAATATCCTGTTGTGGTATCTGGATTACCTTCAGGCTGAGCGTCTGGTTTACAAACCAATACCTTATATATATAGCCACTGTGCCTCGGAGGAGGACTTGTATGCCCTTTTCCGTGCGGGTGCGCGCCTGAAGACACGCGGAGTGAGTAGTGTGGTGGATATGTCCAACCCGTTGCAGATGCGCAAGTTGAGGATACGCGGCGCCAAGAAGGCTATAGATAACGACCTGTATATAGACCGGATGACCGATGAGGACTGGCCGACATTGCAGGAGTATTGGCAGTTGCTGACGGAGGTGCTGGAGAAGCATCATTCGGTGCGACCGGTGCATAGCTGCGATGAGATGAAGTTGCTGATGACGCGTTTTCCCCAGCTGATCAAGCTGTTCCTCGTTCGTAAGGAGCGCACGATTTTGGCCGGATGTCTGGTGTTCATCACCTCTCGTGTGGCTCATGTGCAGTATATTGCTGCGGGTGAGGAAGGGCGTGAGACGGGTGCCCTGGACCTCCTGTTCCGCCACCTGATCAACGAACGTTTCAAACAGATGGCTTACCTGGACTTCGGCATCTCGACAGAGAACGGGGGGCAGTATTTCAACGAGGGTCTGGCATTCCAGAAAGAAGGCTTCGGGGCACGTTCAGTGTGCTACGACAGTTATGAGCTGGAGATGAACATGGCCGTCATTGAACAGATGCATCCTATGAAGGAACGTCCGTGGCAACAAGTGAGCTTCCTGGATCTGCGCCGCGTGAATGGCAGCTTCGAACCACTGCTGAGCGAGGCGGTGAGCCGGGTCGTCCATAGCGGATGGTATCTGCAGGGCACAGAAGTGAAGAATTTCGAAAAGCATTTTGCAAACTATATCGGTGCCAGACATTGTGTGCTATGTGCCAACGGCTTAGAAGCTTTGACGCTGATCCTGCGTGCTTTCAAGATGTTGAACTGGTGGGATGATGACAGTGAAGTGATTGTGCCGGCCAATACCTTTATCGCAACCATCCTGGCTGTGAAGGAAGCAGGACTGGTGCCTGTGTTGTGCGAACCCAATGACGAAGACTGCCTGATCAACGTGGACGAGGCGAAGCGTTTGTACACGGCGCATACCGTGGCCGTGCTACCGGTGCATCTGTACGGGAGAGTATGTGACATGACACAGATTAAGGCTTTTGCGAGCGAACATCATCTGCTGGTGGTGGAAGATGCAGCACAGGCACACGGCGCAATGTGGGAAGACCAGCATGCCGGACATCTTGGTCATGCCGCTGCCTTCAGTTTCTATCCGGCCAAGAATCTTGGCGCCTTGGGCGATGCCGGATGTATAACGACCGACGACGATACGCTGGCCGAAACGGTGAGGATGATGGCCAACTACGGCTCGAAGGAGAAATATGTGAACGAGATTTCGGGCATGAACTCGCGTACGGATGAGCTGCAGGCTGCTGTTCTGGATGTGAAACTGCCCCGTTTAGATGCAGACAATGCGCGGCGGCGTTGGATTGCGTGCCGGTATCTCGAGGGCATCGACAATCCGTTGTTGAGACTCCCGGAGATGCCGCAGGACGAGCGTGAGCATGTGTTCTATGTCTTTGCGGTGCGTACAGGTTACCGCAGCCAGCTGATCGCCTGGCTGAAAGAACAGGGTGTGGATACTTTAGTACATTATCCGATACCGCCACACCGCCAACAGGCATTGGCGGAATTCGCGGACCTGAGCCTGCCGGTGACAGAACAGATCCACCGTGAAGTGCTCAGCTTACCGATATCCCCCGTGATGACCAATCAGGAAGTGGAAAAGGTGATTGACGCAGTGAACCGCTTTAATCCTATTGCATGAAGTTGTATGTGCTCCTATCCACGATTGACGAGCGCTTAGCCGGCGTTCCAAACGTGCTGCGCCCTCAGGAAGAGGGGGTGCGCTATGTGGTGAGCTGGCAGCAGACGAAGGATGAGGCTGTGATGGAAGGGCCTGTGAAGGAAACCCTGACATGGCTTGGAGGGCGAACGGACGTGGCTGTGACCTTATTGAAGGGGAGAGGCTTATGCCGCAATCGCAACCATGCGGTAGAATATGCATTGGCGTGGATGGATGATCCGCTGGAAGATGCGGTGTTTGTGATAGCAGACGATGATGAAGTCTTCTGCGAGGATGCTTTTAAGCATATCCGTGCTGTTTACGGGCGCTATCCTAAACTGGACGGTGCCTTGTTCCGGTTGCGCAGCAGACTCGACGGGCAGTATTTCAAGGATTATCCGGCAGAGGCCGTCGCCTACGGGCGGCATCCGCGGAGCTATTATGCCTGTTCATGGGAGATGACATTCCGTGCACGGGTGTGGCAGACCGGTATCAGATTCAACGAGCATTTCGGACTGGGATCCGAATCCCTTTGTGCCGGTGAGGAGGAGGTCTTGCTGACGGATGTAGTGCGTAAGGGTTTGCATGTGCTGATCGTGCCGGAAGATATCGGGAGCACCGAACCTGTTACGACAGGGTCACATGAACTCGATGCAAAGGTCTTGCGCTCAAAAGGCGCAGTGTATAGCTACAAGATGTCAGGCATGCCGGCTTTCGTAAGAAGTGCGCGAGAAGCATTGGCGCTGGGACTGAAGTACAGGAAGAATCCGTGGCGCCTCTTCGTAACGATCTGGAGCGGCCGGAATCATAAATGAAAGAAAGCTCTGGTGCAATTGACTGAGAGGTGATCCGATGGAGGCAGCATTCGCCATACAACAGGTTCTCCGAAGATATTGTCAAGATCAAAAACATAGAAGATTGAAGAAAGGATTGACCATCATAGTGCCTGTGTATAACCGGGCAAAACTGGTGAGCGAGACGCTATCGTCGATTGTGGCGGCTCAGCACAAAATGCTGAAGTTGATCCTTGTGGACAACGGCAGCACAGACGGTTCGTTGGACGTGTGCAAGGATTGGGCCAATCATCACCGCACGGCCACGTTTGACATTCAGGTGCTGAGCGAGCCACATCAGGGCGCCGCGATTGCCCGCAACCGAGGCCTTTCGGTCTGTGAGACAGAATGGGTGTATTTTTTTGATTCGGATGATCAGATGTCGGCGGATTTCGTGGAAAAGGTGATGGGAGCGGTGACACCGGAGATGGATGTGTTGTGTGTGCCTGTTTATCAGGTGAAGAAAGGAACGGCGACGAAGCGTGCCTACCGCCATTGCAGTGAGGTGTATGTCCATCTGCTGAATAACATGATGAGTACACAAAGCATGATCTTCCGCACCACTTTCCTTCGGCAGATCGGCGGATGGAACGAGAGTGTGACCACCTGGGACGACTTTGAACTGGGCGTGAGGACATTGTTGTCGCAGCCCCGCCTGCGGTGGTATGAGGAAAAGGCTTTTCACCAGATCTATGTACACGACGAGAGCCTGACGGGGCCAAACCTGTCGTCGACAAAGACGGCCCTGGTGCAGGCAATGCATGCGGTGAAGGAAGATTTGGCACAGGCCGGCACGGACCCGTCGCTACGGAAGGCATGGAAGGCATATTACCTGAGATGCCGCATTTATGCAGGTTTGCTGCAGAAGGAGGGAGACCGCGCCGGGGCTAGCGATTTTGAAGCTTTGGCAAGAGGCGGGACGGGGCACGTGAATTTCAGCATGCAAACTCTCGGCGCGCTGTTGCAAGTATATACGGCCTGCGGTGGAAGAGCAGCCTGGCGTATCGCATTATATGTTTTAGACCATTCTGTGGAGAAATGAGTTCATGGCCGAGTCGGTAAAGTCAATCGTATTGGTGCCGCTGGGCGGTTTGTGCAATCGCTTGCGCGCAGTGCTGTCGGCCATAGCCCTGGCCAAGGACTGTGGTGCTCCGTTGCAGGTAGCGTGGCTGCGAGACGAAGGGCTGGCAGCACGCTTCGAGGATTTGTTTGAGGCCATGCCTGCCGTAGTGGAAGGTGTGGCTTTTACGCTGAACGAGACGACGGCATGGGCCCGCTATGGCGTGGCAAGGCGACGGAATCTGTGGCTGCCAGGTGTGTGGCAACGTATGCATTTTGATACGCGGCTGACAGAGAGTGCACTGATGGACCTCAAGAAAGAGGCTGCTACAGAAACAGCAGTCGCGTCAGAGATACGCAGCCGGATGCATGGCGATGTGCTGATACAGACGGGGCTGGGGTTTTATCCTGCTGACGACAGGTCGTTCACACGTTTGTTTGTTCCATCAGAAGAGGTGAAGAAATTGCTGGTACCACGATTGCAGATGCTCACTTCTGATACGGTAGGAATACATATCCGACGCACTGATAACGAGATGGCCAAGATGTACAGTCCGATGGAGGCATTCGTCAAGGTGATGGAGAAGGAAACGGCACGTCGGCCGGGTACAAACTTCTATGTGGCCACCGATGACGAGCTGGTAGAGGAGGAACTGGCGGGGCGCTTTCAGAACTGTTTGATAAAACCTGTGACGCGAGGAAAGGGCGTGAGAAAGGGGAGGACGAGAGGCGGATTTTCGCCGGCACGTTCGACGGTGGAAGGGATGCAAGAGGCCGTGGCGGAGCTGTTCACACTCATTGCCTGTCCGCGGTTCTATGGTTCTTACTGGAGTAGCTTCTCGGATACGGTGGTGGCGTGCCACGAGAAGGAGGAAACGGCAAAGATTGTTGGGGGGCCTTCGCCCGATAGCGAGGGTCTTGCGACCAGATTGATGGGGACGATGCGGTTAGGGAGAGAAGAAAAGGGAGAGAGAAAAGGGAGAGAAGAAATGGCGGAGTTAGAAATCAAACAGGATGCAGAAGCGGACGCCGTGCTTTTTGACACCGGGGAAATGGTGGTAGTTGATGCGGTAGACGTAATCGATGCGTAAGAACTTGAAGATGTTGTGGAGACCGATGTTGGCTTCCATATAGGGCACTTCGTTCATCGGATGAACGATGGTGGCACCATCACGGGTGGGGAACTGGTACAAGCGTGAGGAACCAGGGTGGAGGTCGGGGTTGTTCTTGTCGGAAAGATAACCGTATAGCGCCTTGAAGCCGAGGACTTCGCGCCACTTGAGACGGGAGATGAGCGGTATCCGGTTCAGAAGTTTGCCATTGAGATTCCATTCAGCCTGGAAGGACAGATAGCGGTCGTTGATGAACTCCATATTGTTGATCATGCAAAACATGTCACGCGTGATGATATAGGAGTTGTTGGCCACGGGCATAAGGAGGAGGGGGAATGGGACCTGGTTCCATTGGACGGCGCCGCGAAGGTTGAAATCTATACGTCCGTAAGAGTTTAGCCATAGACGGTAGAAGGCTGTTAGTTCACTGACGTTATAATGGTAGTCGCTACCCAAGACGTCCTTGAGTCCCAAGGTGTGGGCGAAGGCAAAGATGGGATGATTGTGGTCTACGACATTACGCCGCTGCTTGGTGGCGAGGATTTTCTCGCCGGGAGCCCATCGCCATGAGAAGAGTATCTCTGAAGTGTTGAGATATGGGATGTTCTGTTTGCTTAGGGTTTTGTAAACCAATGAGCCACATGGTGTTATTTTTGATTGTTTAAACTGAAGCTTGAATCCCATGTGGTTGTTGGTTTCCACTTCATAACGGAGAAGAGCATTGCGCTGGAATAACATGTGATCGACCTCTTGTGTCTTGAAGGACGTCCAGACATTATCCTTGTCTCGTCCATGCTGCCACATCATGTCGGACGGACTGAAGACATCCTTTTGGAATTGTGCCGTGATGCTGTGGCGTGGAAATTCGTAGGTAGAGAGCTGTTTGCGAAGGAAGGAATATTCGAGTTCTGCCATGCCATACCAGTTGTGACTGCGTGTGCCGTAGGCAGCATAGCCTTTGGCGAAGAGGTGCGGATGGAGTTTCGCTGTCGTCTGTGCGCCCATACGAATGCGGAAGCCGTCGATGAAGTTGTTTGAGAACATCGACATGACCGGTCCGATGTCCACGTAGCTTTCATTGAGCTTGAGAGAAGTCTCGAAGGTGTTGTTGATGATGGTGCGGGTGAGGTACATGACGGCACCGCTGCCTTTGCGGTTTTGCCAGGCAGAGACCATATTCCCGAGGTTGTTTTCCGCCTTGGTAAGGGTGTCAATGCGGTGTTGGGCCCAGAAGGTGGAATCTTCGTTGTTGGTGGTGCCTTCGCGCAACTGATCGCTGTGGTTGAAACTTTGCGCGGGGATGCTGTCAAGAGAAATGCCCGTGTAGTTGGTGGCTCGATGCACAAAGGCCATGCGTTGTCCCTTGAGGATCCCCAGTTCGGCGAATAAATCGTCGGTGAGGAGCACACGCTGGCCGTTGGGGAGATCGGTAAAACGCTGTTCGACGACGAGGTTGGTTATATAGTTGACCGCTGTTTTCATGGGGAAATAGACCAGGCATTTGTGGACGCGATAGGTGCTGTCGTTGAGGATCCATATGCGACCGCTGAACCCGAAGTCTTGTGAGTTTTGAGGCACAAAACTGACCTGAATGGCAGAATGGTTGTCCACCATGACGGTGTCGTCGATGAAGTAGTGGTAGAAGCGCAGGGCGGAGAAGCGTGAGAGGGGACTGGCAAAACGGCGTTCGAGGAGTTCGATGACATCGTCGTAGATGTTGACATCGGTGAACATGGTGGCAATGACCGTGTTGATGTTATCCCCAATCGGCATGAGGTCTGTAATGCCTTCGCTATTGGTGCCAAGGACGTAGTCCCGATCGGTCTTAGGTGAACGTCGGTAGAGGTGATGCGTGACCTCCTCCATGTAGTGCATGGGTAAGATGTATTTGCCTGTTTGGGGACAGTACTCCACTTGGTACTTGAGCACGGTGGCGTTGAGGATCTTGAGAGAATCTGCCATCTCACGCGTAATGTTGTTGAGGCCGGTGGTGATACGCTGGTAGCGGTAGTAGCTATAGAAGGGATTCGTCTCCAGATGATGTTCACCTTTGGCATCAATCACCTTTTGCATCAGTTCCACGGCGGGATTGCCTTTGCGGCGGTATCGCTGGCGTTTGGGCTTAATGGTCACTTCCTTGAGGTCGCGCTCAACATAGACCGGGCGCTGAGCCATGCTCTCAACAGCCGGAAAGAAAAGGGCGAAAAGAAGACCCGCGCCAATGAGAAGACGGCGCAGATGGGATGGCTGATATGGAGGGAGAACAATGAGCAATGTCGTGGATGTGATGAGAAACAGGACCTGGACGACGACGTCCAGGAATGGAACAGCCTCCGGGATGTAGCAGGGAAGGCGGGGCGAAGGGAGCGCGGGGGCGATGAGGGGCGAAGGGAGCGGCGTGGACGATGCGGGGCGAAGGGAGCGGCGGGGCGATGAGGGGCGAAGGGAGCGGCGGGGGCGATAAGGGGCGAATGGAGCGGCGGGGGCGATGAGGGGCGAAGGGAGCGGCGGGGGCGAAGGGGGGCGAAGGGAGCGGGGTGGTGGGCTTGGGGGAGCGCAGGCTGTTAGCAGGCCTTAAAACTCATGTCGAGGCCTTTGACGCTGTGAGTGAGGGCTCCAACGGAGATGAAATCGACCCCGCATTCTGCGTAGTCACGGAGATTCTCAATAGTGATGCCACCGCTAGATTCCGTTTCGAAACGTCCGCCTATGAGTTCGACGGCCTTGCGAGTGTCGGCAGGGGTGAAGTTGTCGAGCATGATGCGATCAACACCACCGATAGTGAGGACACGGTTGAGTTCGTCGAAATTACGTACCTCTATTTCAATTTTCAGGTCTTTACCCTTAGCCTTAAGATATTCGTGACAGCGGTTGATTGCATTCTCAATGCCCCCAGCAAAGTCGACGTGGTTGTCCTTGAGCAGAATCATATCAAAAAGGCCGATACGGTGATTGACACCACCTCCGATTTTCACGGCCGCCTTCTCGAGCATGCGCATGCCAGGTGTCGTCTTGCGTGTGTCGAGGACACGGGTGTGAGTACCCTCAAGGCGTTGCACATATTTATGGGTCATCGTGGCAATTCCCGACATGCGTTGTATGATGTTGAGCATTAGGCGCTCTGTCTGCAGAAGGCTTTGCACCTTACCTGTCACGACCATGGCAACATCCCCTGGTCTGACATGAGTGCCATCATTCATGAACACCTCCACCTTCATGGTTGGATCGAAGCGGTGGAACACTTCTTTTGCTATTTCTATACCGGCAAGGATCCCTTCCTCCTTGATCAGGAGTTTGCTCTTGCCCATGGCATCGGCAGGAATACAACAGAGTGTCGTGTGATCCCCGTCACCAATATCCTCTGCAAATGCGAGGTCGATGAGACGATCGTTCAATTCTTCTACACTTAACATAGCGATGATATTTTAGAGGTTGTTTAAATCGAAAGAAAGGTTATTCAAAACGCATGACACGGGCCGGCTGTATGTTTGAGACAAGGAGGGAAGGAATGGTGAGAACCAGCAGGGTGACAGCCATCGTGGCTACGTTGAGAAGGAGGATTAGAGGCCAGGAGAACTGGATAGGTACGGCATCGACATAGTAGGTGGAAGGGTCGAGATGCACCAGTCCGAACTGCTGTTGAAGGATGGCCAAACCGATGCCCAGCAAGTTGCCTAACAGCAGTCCCCGGCCAATGAGCAAAGCCGCAAAATACATGAAGATGCGCCGCACCTGCGTGTTAGATGAGCCGAGCGATTTCATCACTGCGATGAAGTTGGTGCGTTCGAGGATGATGATGAGCAGACCGGCGGTCATCGTAAAGAGACTGAGCAGCACCATGAGGATAAGGATCACGTAGACATTGGTGTCGAGCAATGAGAGCCAAGAGAAGAGTCCGGGATAGAGCTCGGTGATGCTATGTGTGGTATATGTGGCTCCGTAGTGGTCCTGAGTATGATTCATGATTGCTGCCAGATTACTGGTAGCCTCTTCGAGGTGGTTGAAATCCCTGATCCTGATTTCGAGGCCTGCGCTCTGATCCTTTTCCCATCCATTGATGCGTTGGGTGGTGACGAAGTCGGTAAAGACGATACTGTTGTCGAATTCACGGAGATGCGTCTCGTAGATACCCACGATGAGGAATCGACGCGCCTTGACCTGCTCAGCGAAGAAATAAGCATAGACTTTTTGTCCGACTTCCAGGCCCAAGGTGCGAGCGATGCGGGAAGACACTGCAATCTCGTTGGTCGCCTGTGTGGAAGAAAAATGCGGCATGCGTCCAGTGATGAGATGTCGTGCGAGGAAGGTAGTGTCGTATTCTTCGGCAAAGCCACGCAGGACCACCCCTTTAAACGCCTCTTCGGTCTTAAACAACCCCGTTTTGGTGCAGAACCGTTGAACATGAAGCACCTCGTCGCGCTCGGCGAGCTTATTCATCAGCGAGTCGTCAGCCGTAATAGGCTGCGCTTCGGGGGAGACCAGACTCTGTGTGTTGAGCAGTTCGATGTGTCCACCAAACCCAATAACCTTCTGACGGATTTCGTCTTTGAATCCCAGGATGATACATACCGAGAGGATCATGACCGCCAGTCCGACAGCAACGCCCCACATGGCGATGGTCACAGCCGGACGTGAAAGCCTATGGCCATCGTCGCGGTGGCCATACAAGCGTTTGGCTATGGAAAATTCGAAATTCATCGGAGTTCGGAGCCGAAGGCATCGGGTAGGGTAGGGTCAGCTCTCCTTTCTGCCCGGATAGGCTTCCAACGCCTTGCGTAAGACGAAAAGGGCGCGAGTCAGGTCTTCTTTCTTGAGCACATAGGCCAGACGAACCTCGTTGCGTCCCAGGCCAGGTGTGGTGTAGAAACCGGCCGCGGGCGCCATCATCACCGTCTCGCCCTCATAGTTGAAGTCTCGTAAGCACCATGCACAGAAGTCCTCGGCGTCATCGACAGGTAGTTTGGCTACGGTGTAGAATGCCCCCATGGGGATAGGGCTATAAACGCCAGGAATACGGTTCAACCCGTCGATAAGGCATTTACGCCGTTCGACATATTCATCGTAGACCTCACGGTTATATTCCTCGCTCTCGTCGAGTGAGGCTTCAGCAGCAATCTGTCCGATCAGCGGCGGTGACAGCCGGGCCTGACAGAACTTCATGACCGCTTTGCGCACCTCAGCGTTTTTGGTGATGAGCGCACCGATTCGGATGCCGCACTCGGAATAGCGTTTCGACACGGAGTCGATAAGCACCACATTCTGTTCAATACCCTCCAGATGGCATGCCGAGATATAGGGTGACCCAGTATAGATAAATTCCCGGTAGACTTCGTCAGAAAAGAGATAGAGGTCGTATTTCTTCACCAAGTCGCGAATCTGGTTCATCTCGCGCCGGGTATAAAGATAACCCGTGGGGTTATTGGGATTACAAATAAGTATCGCGCGCGTGCGTTCATTAATTAGTTCTTCAAATTTTTCCACTTTCGGGAGTGAGAATCCCTCTTCGATGGTGGTGGTGACGGTACGTATCACCGCACCGGCAGAGATAGCAAAAGCCATATAGTTGGCATATGCCGGTTCGGGCACGATAATCTCGTCGCCCGGGTTGAGGCAAGAGAGGAAGGCAAAGAGCACGGCCTCTGAGCCCCCCGAAGTGATGATGATGTCATCTGGTGTAACTTCGATGTTGTATTTAGCATAGTAGTCCACCAGTTTCTTGCGATAACTGAAATACCCTTGCGAGGGCGAATATTCAAGGATAGAACGGTCGATATTACGGATGGCATCAAGCGCCGCACGTGGAGTGGGGAGATCTGGCTGACCAATATTGAGGTGATAGACGTGAATTCCACGTTGTTTGGCATCATTGGCTAAGGGGGCCAGTTTTCGGATTGGTGATGCCGGCATCTCAAAACCACGTACAGATATCTTAGGCATGGGCTAAAAACATTAATAGATTCAAAAAAACAGTGCAAAGTTACGTTTTATCGTCCAATAGAGCAAAGAAGCAATGAAATAAAATTGCTTTAAAGTGCGTTTTAAGCAATTTTCACTTTTCTTTTTGCCAAAAGTTTTGCTGACATCGAACTTTTTGCGTTATTTTGCGGAAGAAATATGCAAATTAAAATCGTTTACCTATGAAAATAAGTCAGCTTTCCGGACTGAAGCGCAAAGATTTCCAGTCCACGATCCAAGGGAAACAGACCGATTTGTACACATTGGTTAATCAGTGTGGCAATGAAGTTTGCATCACAAACTACGGCGGCGCCCTCGTTGCAATCATGGTGCCGGGCAAAGACGGCAAAATCGCCAATGTTATTCAAGGTCACGACACCATCAAAAGTGTTGTGGAAAGTCCCGAACCTTTCCTTTCTACTTTAATCGGGCGTTATGGAAACCGTATCTGCAATGGGCGGTTTCAACTCGACGGTGTCGTCTATGATCAACTCGCCATCAACAATGGTCCCAATCACCTTCATGGCGGTCCAACCGGTTTCCATGCTCGTGTCTGGGATGCAGAACAGAAAGATGATCAGACGTTGTGTCTTCACTATCTGTCCAAGGACGGCGAGGAAGGTTTCCCGGGTAATCTGGATGTAACGGTCGTTTACCGCTGGACCGATGATAACGAGTTGGTGATTGACTACAAGGCCACAACGGACAAGTCCACCATTATCAATCTCACCAACCACGGTTTCTTCTCATTAGCAGGTATAGCAAATCCCACCCCCGATATTCTTGACTTACAGTGTTACATCAATGCGAACTTCTATGTACCCATTGACGAGACCAGCATTCCCACGGGTGAGGTGCGCGCGGTCAAGGGAACACCGTTTGATTTCACGCAGATGCACGCGGTGGGCGATATGATTGACGCGGACGACGAGCAGACAAAGAACGGTGCCGGCTATGACCACTCGTTCCTCTTGAACAAGGGCGAGTTCGGCGAGCTCAGCTATGCCGCAAAGGTTTGTGAACCACATTCAGGCCGTTCGATGGAGGTCTATACGACCGAACCTGCGGTGCAAGTCTATACCGACAACTGGGCCAGCGGTTATCCTGGTCAGTGCGGAAGCACTTTCCCTCGCCGTTCAGCCATCTGCTTTGAAGCACAGCACGCTCCCGACACCCCCAATCAGACCCACTTCCCCACGTGTATCCTTCGTCCGGGTGAAGTGTACACGCAGAAGACCGTTTACAAGTTCGGTACGGATAGCACCGAGAAAGCCTCAGGCCTTTCCGGAGCAGCCTGCGAGAGTGTTTTCTGAAGCAATGCCAAGGCAATTATTCCCAAAAAACATAAACTAATAAAAAATTATGAGTAAACAACAAACTCAATGGGCCGCCATCATCGTGATGATAGCGCTTTTTGCCATGATTGCTTTCGTGACGAACCTTTGCTCGCCGATGGGAGTTATCGTGAAGAACCAATTCGGGACCACCAACTTCATGGCCATGATTGGCAACTATGGTAACTTTATGGCCTATGCCGTTATGGGTTTTCCTGCCGGTATGTGCATTCAACGCTTTGGCTACAAGAAGACAGCTCTAATCGGTCTGGTCGTAGGTATCGTAGGTATTCTCGTACAATGGCTCTCCGGTTGGGGAGGTATGGCCGTGTATCTTGTCGGTGCCCTCATCTCCGGCTGCTGCATGTGTATTCTCAACACTGTAGTGAACCCCATGCTGAACCTTCTCGGTGGCGGTGGTAACAAGGGCAACCAGCTCATTCAGACCGGTGGCGTGTTCAACTCGATGGCCGCTGTAGCCGTATATATCATCATGGGTGCCCTTATCGGTGACGCTGCCAAGGCCAAGATCTCCGATGCCACCCCTGCACTGATGATAGCCCTGGCTATTTTTGTTGTCGCATTCATTGTCATCCTGTTCACCAAGATAGAAGAGCCCCAGCAGCCTCAGAAGGAAAAGAGTGGCATCAAAGATCCTCACAGTGCTTTCTCATTCCGCCACTTCAACCTTGGTATTCTGGCCATTGGCCTCTATGGTGGCGTGGAAATGGGTATTCCCGGATATATCCTTCAGTATCTGACAGCCGCTCCAGACGCAGCAACTCCTGGCTTAGCCATGGATGCCGGCTATGTTGGCACCCTGGGCTCCATCTACTTCCTGTTCATGCTGATTGGTCGTTTCATTGGCGCCAGCGTAGGCGGTAAGGTTTCAACGAAAGCCATGATTACTTTCGTGAGCGCTACGGCCATCATCCTGCTCCTGCTGGGTATCTATCTACCCACAACGACGACAATCAGCGTTCCAGGTATTGACTATACCAATCTGACCATTCTGTGGGACAACGTGCCTGTGGGTATCTTCTGCTTCCTGCTCGTCGGTCTCTGCGCCAGTGTGATGTGGGGCGGTATCTTCAACCTTGCAACGGAAGGCCTTGGCAAGTACACCGCCATTGCTTCTGGTGCTTTCATGACCATGGTATGTGGCTTCGCCATCATGGTGGGCGTCCAAGGCTTCGTTGCCGACGTTACAGGCAGTTACCTCATCTCCTACTGGGTACCCCTGCTCTGTGCAGCCTACATCCTTTATTATGCGCTTATCGGTTCCAAGAATGTCAATACCGACATTCCCGTTGAGTAATCAATAAATCTATTCTTTAACCCATAAAACCTAAATCATTATGAAACTGACAATTGAAGATGTTCGCAGTCGCTTTATCAAGCACTTCGATGGCAGCACAGGAAATGTTTATGCTGCTCCCGGCCGTATCAACCTTATCGGCGAACATACCGACTATAACAACGGATTCGTATTCCCCGGCGCCGTGGAGCAGGGCATGATTGCAGAAATCAAGCCCAATGGCACCCGCAACGTAGATGCCTATTCCATCGATCTCAAAGACCGCGTTCAGTTCTCGCTCGACGACGAACAGGGTCCCAAGGCCACCTGGGCCCGTTATATCTTCGGCGTATGCCGTGAGATGATGGCCCTCGGTGTACCTGTGGAAGGTTTTAACACCGCATTCTCCGGCGATGTTCCCCTTGGCGCAGGAATGAGTTCCTCTGCCGCTCTCGAGAGCTGTTTTGCCTATGGCTTGAACGACCTCTTCGGCGACAATAAGATTGATCGACTGGAACTGGCTAAGGTAGGCCAGCGTACAGAGCACAAGTACATTGGTGTGAATTGCGGTATCATGGACCAGGCCATCTCTTGCCTTGGTAAGGCCGGTCACCTGATGCGTATGGATTGCCGCAGCGGTGAAGTGGCTTACTTCCCCTGGAATCCTAAGGGCTACAAGCTCGTTCTTGTCAATAGTAATGTGAAACACGCCCTTGTCGGTTCTCCCTACAATGACCGTCGACTTTCCTGCGAGCGCGTGGCAGCTGCCATCCACGATATACATCCCGAGGTGGAGAGCTTGCGTGACGCCAGCTATGAGCAACTCGACGAAGTCAAGTCAAAGGTCAGCGACGAAGATTACAAGCGTGCACACTATGTCATCGGAGAGCGCGAGCGTGTTCTCACCGTCTGCGATGCTTTGGAGAAAGGCGACTATGAACTCGTAGGCAAGATGATGTATGAGACTCACCACGGTTTGTCCGAGGAGTATGAAGTGAGTTGTGAAGAACTCGACTTCCTCAACGAAGTGGCCAAAGAATGTGGCGTCACCGGCAGCCGTATTATGGGCGGCGGTTTTGGCGGTTGCACGATTAACCTTGTGGACGAGCACTACTATGACAATTTTGTGAAAGCTGCCAAGGAGCAATTCAAGGCGAAGTACGGCAAGGAACCCGTGATCATTGACGTCGTGATTGGTGACGGCGCACGTAAACTCTGCTAATTCCAGCTCTTTGTCAAGCACGATAGTTTAAAGACGCATTTAAAGGAGTCCTGAACGATGATTCAGGGCTCTTTTTTTATTTAAAGCATACACAAAAGGCTCATTTTTGAGGATTTTGAAGGGTAAATGAAAAAAAAAGTGTTGAAGACACACTAGTTAAAAAAAAAAACACTATCTTTGAAGCGAATTAGGCATTATGATGCCTCCTGAAAGGGGCAAAAGCCCGGTCTTTACCAACAAGAAGGAACTATTCATTATCATTTATCTCCTAACAACAAACATTTCATCCTATGAAACCAATCGTAAAAGGCCTTGTCTCGGCAGCAGCTGTTGTTGCATTTATGGCAGCTTGTTCAGACCAGAAGCCGGTAGCCACTACTACCGTTAGCGGTCTTGATCCAGAACAGTTTGTAGACACAGTTGCAGGAATCCCTCTGCAACTTGTTACGTTGAAGAATGCCCAGGGTATGGAAGCGTGTATTACCAACTTTGGCGGTCGCGTCGTGAGTCTGATGGTTCCTGCCAACGATGGCACGCTGAAGGATGTAGTCCTCGGCTTCGATCAAGTGCAGACGTATATCGACAAAGAGCACACGCCCAGTGACTTCGGTGCCAGCATCGGCCGTTATGCAAACCGTATTAACCAAGGAAAAATTGTGGTCAACGACGAAGAAATCCAGTTGCCCCAGAATAACTTTGGACATTGCCTGCACGGCGGTCCTGAAGGATGGCAGTATCAGCCTTATGAGATTGTAGAGGCCAATGAACAGAAAGTTGTCCTTAAGCGTGTCAGTCCCGACGGCGACATGAATTTCCCCGGCGAAGTCACTGCTTTGGTCACCTATACCCTCACCGAGGATAATATTCTTGACATCCGCTATGAGGCAACCACGACCAAGACGACAGTCATCAACATGACCAATCACAGCTACTTCAACCTTAATGGCGATCCTTCACAACCCATCACCAACCACCTTCTCTATGTCAATGCCGACAACTACACTCCTGTTGACAGCACCTACATGACCACTGGTGAAATTGCTCCTGTTGAAGGCACTCCAATGGATTTCCGCGAAGAACATCCGGTGGGTAATGACATCAAGAACTTCGAGTTTGAACAGATCAAGAATGGAAACGGTTTCGATCACAACTGGTGTCTTAACACTTACGACACCGACGTCAACCGCGGCGATGATTCTCAGGTGGCCGCCAGCATCTATAGTCCCACAACAGGCATCCTCCTGGAGGTCTACACCGACGAACCCGGTATTCAGGTCTATAGCGGCAACTTCCTCGACGGTTCTCAGAAGGGTAAGAACAGTACGCTCTACAACCAGCATGCAGGAATCTGTCTGGAGACTCAGAAATATCCCGATACGCCCAACAAGAGCAACCTCCCCGGATGGCCTTCCGCCCTCTTGGAGCCTGGTGACACTTATACGAGTCATTGTGCCTTTAAGTTTTGCATCAAATAGGCTCATCTTGCAGAATAGAAACAACTGATGTTTAATTCTTAATAATTTAACTGTTACAATGAACTGGAGTTCACATGAATTCATTTGGCTGGACTGGGCGGTACTCGCCATCGGCCTTCTCGGCGTTGTCTGGGCTGTCTGGCACGCCATCGTCAAAGACAAAAAAGCCCAGCAGGGCGAAGACTCTTCGGCCTACCTCTTCGGTAAAGGCGAACCTTGGTATGTCATCGGTATGGCGATCTTTGCCGCCAACATCGGTTCTGAGCACCTCGTAGGTCTTGCCGGAACGGGTGCCAAGGACGGCGTGGGTATGGCACACTGGGAGATGCAGGGTTGGATGATCCTTATCCTGGGCTGGCTGTTTGTACCTTTCTACCAGCTGCTCATCAACAAGATGGGTAAGATCATTACGATGCCCGACTTCCTTAAATTCCGCTACACCCAGCGCACAGGCTCCTGGCTGAGCATCATCACCCTCGTTGCCTATGTGCTTACAAAGGTCAGCGTGACCGCTTTCACAGGTGGTATCTTCTTCAAGTACCTGTTGGGTATCCCATTCTGGTATGGTGCTATCGGTCTGATTGCCATCACCGCTGTCTTCACCGTGTTCGGTGGTATGAAGGGTGTGATGACACTGTCCACGATCCAGACCCCTATCCTTATT
>JAILCU010000092.1 GCA_024690405.1 Bacteroidales bacterium | reverse complement strand
TTCTCTCTTTATCCTATCGTTGGTGCTACATTCATGCACGGCCATTACGATGATGGCAACGAGAGCAATCGTGAGGGTTGTTTCGGTCTGAATATTGGTGCCGGATTGCAATACGATATTACCGAGCATCTGTACGTGATGGTCGAAGGTATTTATAAGTATAGCGCGAGCCGTACACTTGATGACTTTGATGGCTATCGTGACTACAAGGTAGGTCCTCGTGCGAATGTCACGGCAGGTATTGCCTATCGCTTCTAACGTTTGACTTTCACCACACAAGGTTGGTTCAATTCGGCTTGCCACTGATGCAGCCAGTTGAACCAACTTTTTGCATCTTTATATCCTTCTTTTTCCATCAATGCGCAGATGGCGAGGTGATAGCGGATGTGGCCCTTGCGCGGGTGCAGGAGCGTAAGGTAGTTAAGGTTGTCCTCCTTGACTGATGAAAGGTAGGGCGTGGTAACACATACGCCTAATCCGACGCCTTCTACCAAGTCCTCAGCAGCTTTGTCGGGCACGTTCAGTCCCCACGAACCAACCAGACCGCCGGCTTCACAGAAGCCTTCGTTGTCAGTCTCTATCTTTTGAACGCCTGTGCAGAACTGCTCGCCGTCGACATTGTCTCCAATGACATGGATATCGACTTCCACATCGCGATGTCCCGTCCAGATGGTATAACGTTGCTGCATCTGTAAGGTCTTGTTGTTGTACCACCAGTTCTTGTCAGTAACCTCCACGATGGCGCGCACGGGACCGCTGGCAATGACGCGCTGGCCGCGGGCTTCCACGCTGTCGACATAGGTCGGCTGCCCGTCTATATACCCGCGGAAGGAACCCGCACCTACACTGGCGCCGGCAAAAAGAATGTCGCAACCGCGTCCGGCGGCTATATCTTCGCGCGTACTATAGAAATTGGTCTTGTCAAGCACGAGTTGGGGCGTAGGCTTGCCATAGATATCGATGCTCTGGCGATGATCCATATATACACGGAAACCGACGAGTTCGGATTCCCATTGTGCACCATGGCCATAGATGGCATCATACGTGGCCAGAGGTTCGTTGCGACCCTGGTATTCAATGCTGTTGATGTAAGGGTAGCGATATTTTCGGTCCCACACTTTCATGAAGGCCGCGGTGCGCGGTTCATAATGATGTTGACGTGCCGTTGCGGACAGTTCGACATTGAAGTTCGCGGTACTATGGGCAGGTACGTTGCAGACGAAGGCCAGTTCGTCGGCTACGAGATCGCCGTTGAGGTCGTCGAGTTGCGAGGCGAGTTCTTCGTGACCGTCGGAAACGAAGACTGACTGGAAGTGTCCGGCTTTCTTGCCGAGTGTTTTTTTCAAGTCGATGGCAACGGGAACATGTCGGCGGTCTTGGGAAGATGGGTTGGTGACTTTAACGGTGAATGTCTGGGCCATAGCGGGACCCGCCAATGGGAGGAAAAAGGTGGCGGCAAGGAGGAGGTGGGTAAGACGGGAGATATTCATTGTAGTTTATGTTGACTTTTTTAAGGGTGAGTGGAGTGGTGGAGGAAAGGGTGGAATATGCTGAGGCCGAAATGGACGCCTATTCTTGTGGAATGACTTCCTGCAGGTAAATGGCGTCGAGCGACCAGAGAGCGCAGTCGTTGGTGGTCGTTTCCACGCTCTCGGTGAGGGGCTGAGGCACCTCTGGCGGAAGGAGTTGATGGGGGTTGAAGCGGTAGTGCTGTTCGGGACCGCTGTATCGCCACATGTCCGTCCAGGTCTCTTTGGCCAATGCGTCGTCGTGGTTAAGGGCTGCCGCATAGCCTTTGAGGCGACTGATGCGGAATCGGTTCTTCGTGACCTTGTGGTAGCGTGCGTTGTGGTCAAGGTAGCAGGCGGCAAACTTCTTGTCGGGCACCATCTCCAGCATTTCGTGCATCAGTTCAAAACCGCCCATGATCAGTTTCAGGTGGTTAGTACTGATTATGGCAGTGTCGCCTTCGTAGGAGAGAATACCTGTGGCGGGGTCGTACCCGAGTACACCGGGACCGGTGAACATACCATGGGGCAGGGCTGCAATACTCTTCATTCCCGCCTGTATCTTCTTCAGGTATTTCGTGTCGCGGGTGCGTTCGTACTCTGTCATCCAGTTGCCGGCATACGCCACCCAGTCGGGACCGATGCGCAGACGGGCCGGTGCCGTGCAAGGATATTTCTCCCGCGGCAGTGCCAGACGCATGGGATCGATGGTATAAAGCATCTGGTCGGCATCCTTCACGGCGGTCATGAGGTCACCTGTTCGCTCATCAGTGGTGAGATAATAGTAGAAACGGTTCCAGGCGGCTTGTGAGATGCGTGCTTCCTTGGCACCGCAGCCCCAGTGGCTTACGTTGTGTCGCGAACCTAATCCGGCATAAGGCCCGATGTGGTAGACGTCCACTTCCATCGTGTGGCGTGTCATAGCCTCGGCCATGCGCCACACATCGGGGCGCGCTGTGCGAAGGAAGGAGTACCACAACCACGAAATTGAACCCAATTCGGTGTTGTCCCAAGCAAAGCCGCCGACATCGTATTTCCATTCGTGGCGGACAGGGTCGTAGCCGTGCATGAAATCTCCGTAGTTCCAGAATCCGTACCAATGCCGTTCGTCCACGGCTTTCTTGTAGAAATCGAGGTAGTCGGTGAGTTGACGCTCGACGGCCGCGCGCCGTTCGTTGCTGCTGTCGGGCAGACTCCAAACCCCAAAGGCGCGGCGCGAATGCAAGTATTCAGGTGTGCACACAAGCGGTGCGTCTTCAGCGGCCTCTTGTGCCCGCCGGGCAATGGCTGCCTTGCCAGGGTAGGCTCGTTCGGGAATCAGGTTGAGCACTGATGTGCGTGCGATGCCGTAAGGCGTTGACATCCCTTCCTGTACATCTTCGTAACTGGCATTGAGGTCGTGGGCGATGTTATCGTAGTGGCGCAGTTCCATGGCTCCGCCTTCAGGACTCCAGAGGTAAGCCGTGAGGAAAGCGGTCTCGTGCGTCGCGCTATCTACTTGCAACGAGGCAGGATAACTCTCCCAGAAGTCCTTGACACTGACACCGAGTCCGCCGGTGACGTCACCGGCGAAGACATAGCCGGCAGCACGCTGTCCCGTGTGCGTACCAATCCATTGGTTGTTGGTGTGGACGCGCTTTTGAATGGCATAGCCTTGGTCCGAGAGTTGTGTGAGTCGGTAGGTATTCCATCTTGCCCAGTGGTGCAAGAGGTCCTGCCCTTTCGCATCGAAGAAGTCTGGTTCGGGAATGCGCTCACCAGCCACTTGCCGATGCTCGAAGCCCATGTCCATGCCTTTTGTGAGGATACGGCGGCCGTTCAAGGGTTGCACGCTTTCGGTCCACACACCGCCATCCTGAGTGGCAAAAGCCACGTGGCGGTTGTAGTCCTGCTCGCGCATAGGCACTTCGAAACGCATACCCAGTGACCGGATGAAATCACGGTTCTGGTCGCCATTATATATAAAGGTGTGTACCAACTTCACCTGTTCCGAGCCGGCATAGAAATATAAGCGGACGGTGAAAGGCAGGAATCCTTGTTCAGGGTCAGCCGGCGTAGGTGCCGTTTGCCTTTTCGTCGGATGATAGAAGCCCTCGAGTTTCACCACGGCACGTACCGTTCCGGCTCGTTCTACGCTGACGCTCTTGATTCGGCTTT
Organism: Bacteroidales bacterium; assembly: GCA_024690405.1. Classification (GTDB taxonomy): domain Bacteria; phylum Bacteroidota; class Bacteroidia; order Bacteroidales; family Bacteroidaceae; genus Physcousia. The sequence continues at coordinate 2,337 of JAILCU010000092.1, read as the reverse complement.
GATAATCTGTGAATGAAATGGTTTCCAAACCTCCGCTATATGGCTGGTCTTGTGTCGTGCAGATGAGATAACCGCTGCCGGCAATCTTGGTGCCACCGAGCACGAGGCTGTCGATGAGGGCATCGCCGCTTTTGGGGATATAAGCGGTGAAATCTGCCGCAGCGATGCGGATCTGCCGGTTGTCTTCGCTGACATCAAGGCCTCCTTGTGTGCTCTCAGCCTTCTTCTTGGTTTTTGTGAAAGACAGGCAATCGGTGCCACCGGGTACAACGGCAGCGAAACCGCCCCATTTGATGCTTCCATCAGGCCAGTAGGCCGTGGGCCAGAAGTCGGCGGGAACGGTCACGCCTTTATCCGTGGTGAGGATAAAGGCATCCTTGGCTTTCATCTCGCCCTTGCGGAAAGGAATACCGAAACTGACGGGGCGATCCCCTGCGGGCGTTTGGCCAATCCAGTGCAATTGCGCCGGCGTATCGGTGGTGGTTTCTTTAGCATGCATCAATCCCGCGCAAGCGGCGAGCAGGAGGAGGCATATCCATAATCTTTTCATAGCGGAGTAGTGGTTTATAGGGTCCTTGATTTATTCTTTTTTAATGGGGAGGTGGTGGGCCTAAATGGGGAGGCGGTGTACACGCCCGACGACGGGCGTGAATGGGACCGCATCGCCTTGACAATCTGGGTGTCAACGGACAGCAACGATGCTGTCAGGGCATCAGCAGGGAACTGTCGCCGTAACTGAGAAAGCGGAAGTCGTTGTCGAGGGCGTAACGGTAGATCTCGCGCCAATGCTCGTCGCCCACGAAGGCCGAGACAAGTAGCAGAAGTGTCGACTGTGGCTGATGGAAGTTCGTCACCATTCTGCGTACGATGTGATATTGGTAGCCTGGCGCGATGATGATCTGGGTAGAGGTATGCAAGGCGTCGGTGTGATGACGGTCCATCCAGGAGAGAATGGCTTGGAGGGATGCGAGAGGGAATATCGGGGTGGTGGAGGAGGTGACGCCCCCTCCTAAGACGCTCCCTCTTATGTCGGCCCCCCCTACGGCCCCCGAGGGGGCTTCTGTTCTATTGTTGGCAGGTGGGGTAGTGGCGCCCCCTACGGCCCCCGAGGGGGCTTCTGTTCTATTGTAGGCAGATGAGGTTGTGGCGCCCCCGACAACTCCCGAGGGGGCTTCTGTTCTATTGTTGGCAGATGAGGTTGTGGCCCCCCCTACGGCCCCCGAGGGGGCTTCTGTTCTATTGCTGGCAGGGGACGTCGGATTTGTAGCCCCCTCGGGGGCTGAATGGGGGGCCAGGTTAGGATGGGTGGCCATGGTGGCCTGGTTTGGATTAGCCTCATACGGCTCCCATTGTCCAACCTTCAGTTCCTCTTCGGTGGCATCGGGATTGGCGATGATTTTCTTTCCTATATAATAGAGTGATTCGAGGGTGCGTACGCTGGTGGTGCCGACGGCCGTGCACTCGCCATTGTGCCGGATGAGGGCTTCCACGGCCCGGCGGGGGACATAGATCCATTCAGAATGCATCTCGTGTCCTTCGATGCGCTCGCTTTTGACAGGCTTGAAGGTGCCGGCTCCTACGTGGAGAGTCACTTCAGCGCGTTCGATGCCTTTGCGGTCAATGGCATCGAGCACGGCGGGTGTGAAGTGCAGCCCCGCTGTGGGTGCAGCCACGCTGCCTTTGACCTTGGAGTACACGGTCTGGTAGGTGCGCAGGTCGCTGTCCTCGGTCTTGCGGTTGAGGTATGGCGGAATGGGCAGTTCTCCGCAAGCGTCCAACACCTGTGCCCATGTGACATCGGGGTCGTTCCATGTAAATTGTACCAGTGTCTCGCCTGGCTTGGGGGAGAGGTCGGCCCTGTTTGCTCGTTCGGCAGAAAGGGTCAGTGCTTTGCCTTCGAGCGTGATTTCACGTGCGAGCGCTCCCTGCTTCCATTTCTTGGCATTGCCTACGAGGCAGTGCCAGATGCAGGTGCTCGTTTGTTGGAACATGAGCACATAGTCGTTGGGTGCTGCAGGTTCGAGGCAAAACACTTCGATGAGTGCGCCTTGCTGACCTTGCTGTGCCTGCTGGGCAGTGCTCTCTTTGCGGAAATGCAATCGTGCCTGAATGACGCGCGTGTTGTTCATCACCAGCAGCGAGCCTTCAGGAAGCAAATCAGGAAGGTCGCGGAAATGGCGGTGACTGACGTTCCCGTGGTCGTAGATGAGCAACTTCGAGGCGTCGCGCTCGGCCAACGGGTATTTGGCAATACGCTCATCGGGCAGGTCGTAAGCGTAGTCGGCTATTTGTATGTCTTTGGGACTTTTCACTTTTGATGTGTGGGTGGCTGGCCCT
>JAILCU010000055.1 GCA_024690405.1 Bacteroidales bacterium | reverse complement strand
ACGTACAGCAGACACGGGAAAGTCCTGTACGGCCAGCTCCCTTCGAATCCCCCAGGGCTTGACCGCAGCAAGGGTAGTTGGTTGTAGCGGCGCGATGCAGATCGCTTTCCCACCCGCCTCTTTAGCTCAGTTGGCCAGAGCACGTGATTTGTAATCTCGGGGTCGTTGGTTCGAATCCGACAAGAGGCTCAGAAGAAGGGTAGTCCATACAAGGGCTACCCTTCTGACGTACAATCACACAGCATGAGAGGAAAAGTTCGTTTTCGCTTTTTCCCGAGGGGCATGACCTTGCCGAGAGTTCTGCGAACATTAGATTGTCAAATAGTTAATTGTATACAAGATCGGTTGGACACAAAAGTTCAAGCGATTCTTTACGTCAGGTCGCACGGGCTCTTACATAAGGTCGCTCGGCCTCTAACGACGGGTCGTTCAGCGTCATGCGACCCGTCGTTAGAGGCCGAGCGACCTTATGTGTGGCGTTGCGACAATTATCGGCATCAAAAATGCAACCTGTCCTGACTTGGAATCATTTCTCTCCTCTTTTATGAAATAGCCTATAGGGTGTTGATCAGGAAGTGAAATGGGCGAGGCAAATGAAGAGATGTTCTTGTCCAGCTATATCCTCAGGTCTGAACTTATACCTTAGTCAGAATCCGTTTGAAAACCTCATAATCTGTGTCGAGGCGTGAAAGCTCATAAGGCTCAAGAGCCAAGGAGAAGGTGCCGCGGATGTCGGGAAGGTCAAAATAGGTGCGTAAAAGGCTGGCAAGGTTGAAACTGAGACTGTCGTTGGAGCCTTGTGTAGTGGAATGCTGGGAGGCACGACGAATCAGTTGGCGACAGACGCCCGTAAGATAGTTGCTATCGTATTCTTCAAATCGCAGTGTGCGCAAGAGGACGAAAGCAGCCGGCAAGCCATTGATATGGATGAGAAAATCCACCCGTCGGCGCGGCTCATGGATGCCAAGTTGTTCAAAAAGCTGTTCCATCATTTCGGGTTGCGGTATCGCTGGCAACCATTGCATGAGTAATTTCTGGCGGTCTATAATTCGTTCTTCTTTTCGCAGGGATGCAGCCAAACGCACGAATCCTGGATCAGAGAGACTGAGCGTGGCATCAAGCAAACGCACTTTGGCGGCTTTGGCAACAGTCACGGTAAAAGCTTTGGGCTGCCACGTGATGAGTTGCAATGCCACCTCCCAAAACACTTCTTCAGGAACGTCGGAGAGACATCGTTCGCCGATGAGATATCCGGCGGTGCGGAAATGCGCATTGGAGAGACTGTTGAGGTAAGTCGGGAGTGCCTCCCAGTCTGAAGTCGCAAAAATCTGCTGGAGCCGGGCATAGACGAGGGGGTGGTAGTGCTGGTCCATAGGTTTATTTCTTGATCAGTTTCAGGGCTTCGGCGGTTGTGATTTGCTGCTCACCCAAGAACGCTACGATGAAGGCCTCGGGGAAGGTCTCACGCACTTGCACGAGTTCATTCTTGATGGTCTGGTAATCGTTGGAGCGGCTGTAAATCACTTTGAAACGTCCGCCAGCAGGGATATAGCGGACGTTGGTGTATCCTTTCAGACGGTAGTCTCCGTCCTTGAGCTTGGCGGAGGTGTTCATCAGTTGGATAGCAAAGTAGGGGAGGGAAGTGGTGCCATCGGAGGATAGGATGCCGGATGACGAACCACCGACCGATTGATTCACCGACGATGTGCCGCCGGATGCCGTGGATTTTGAATCGGCGATGGCCTCAGAATGAGAAGCGCTTTTTGCCGTTGCTGTTTGTTGACCGCCGACACCAGTCCTGGCTTTTTCACTGTTCCCGAACTTCACTTCTTTCTCGGTCTCAGCAGGGGTATTTGCTACTGCTTGGGCTTGAGCTTCGGCTTCTGCTTTCAGCTTCATTTCCTCTTCAGCTTGAACTCTCGCAGCCTCTTCGGCTTTGTTCCTGGCTTGTTCTTCAGCTTTCGCTTTCGCCTGGTTGTCTTTGATGACTTCTGCACGTTCCTCCGCCTTTTCGACATCTGTCTCCACCTTGGGCGTGCTCACTTGCACATTCACCATTTTGAGAGGTGCATAATGGCTATAGCGGAGGTTTTGTAACTGTCGTCTGTCGATGCTTCCGTTTTTTGTCATTTTTTGATATTCCATCAGCGCTTCGCAGATGGCGGTGGCTAATTCGTGTTGTCCTTCTTTCGAGGAAATGTACGCTTCTTCTACATGATTGGTGATGAAACCAATTTCTGTGAGCACGCAAGGCATGTTGGTGTTTTCGCAGACATAGAGTTCTCGTTTCTTTACCCCTCGGCTTATTTCACGCCCATGAGCCAGATACTGCTTTTGCAAGAGCAATGCCAACAACTCACTCTTTCCTGCCTGTGCGCCTTTTAGAGGCACATTCGTAGCATAAAACGATTCTGTGCCACGGGCATAAGGGTTGGGTGCTGCATTTACGTGAATGGAGATAAACAGCGTCGCGCCGCGGGCATTTGCAATATCACATCGTTCTTGCAACGATAGGTATTTGTCACGCTCGCGCGTATAGACTACGCGTACGCCATTGATATTCTTTTTGACGAGTTTTCCTAATTCCTTGGCTACTTTTAACGTGATGTCTTTCTCGCAGTGATGCTGGCTTTCGCACCCGACGTCCCGACCGCCATGACCTGGGTCAATCACCCACGTAACTTTTCTGGCCGCATTGATGGCGCACACCAAGACGAGGCTTGCTAATATGCATAGAAAGCGTTTCATAAAATCTCTTTTTACTCCTTATGGCTGCAAAGTTAGTAAAAAACCGTCAACACAAGCCTTAAAACCGGAAGTTTTTGCCAAAATACGTTCAGATTTTGGGCGAAGTGGTTCTTTTTATGTATTTTTGTACCCGAAAATACAGAAACAAACAGGTCTTTTTTTATGAGTGACGGAAATTTCAATAGGGCTTTATTGCCGCATACTCCCTATGCCAGCGGAATGAAAGCAGGGAAGTCTATTGCTCGGGTTCGGGCAGTAGAGACTTTTGTGCAGTGGTTGCGTGCTGAACAGCCTTCAATCACCCAAGAGGAGGTGAAAGCGAAAGCCGACAAGTTCAGTGCGATGTTATCACAAGTGATATAGGTCCGTGCAAGGAAGGGGATACAAAAAAGCCACACCAGTGATGTGATGAGAACTCCGAGTATAAATGATTTGAGTGCCCGCTTCCTTTGTAATCTGCCGGCCTCCGCGAAGAGGTTACCCCTAAGGGCGCAGCCCGCCATTGGATAGCGAAGCGTTCTCGGTTTTCTATATGTAATTGATGAGTCTCCCGATCGAACTGGTGCGGCTATATGTTCAGCGCAGTGTCAAAGAACGCGATGCTTGTTTCTGTTTACTGATGCAAAGATACATGCGTTTTCCCCACCATGCAAATTTTGGAACAAGAAAAATGGTTTTTGCGTGTGGTTATGAAAGTTTATGCCTTAAAATTTGCATGTACTGTAGTTTTTTCATTACTTTGTAATCGATTTGGTGTTTAAGACTATATGCGCACGCGCGTATACCTATTATATTTATACACTTTTATCTCTGACATAGAACCTATCAAATCGTATGCAAACCGCCAATCTGATTATTCTTGGTCTTGCCTTGATTCCAGCTGCCGTACTGATGATCATTATGCTCATCCGCGACAAGCAGCAGCCTGAGCCTTTTCCATGGCTCCTGCGTGGCGTGATTTACGGCGTGCTTTCGGCTTTTGGTTCCATGTTGATCTCTGTCCCACTACTTGCATCAGGGCTGGTGCCGACTGAATTCCACAATTCCATTGAGGCTGTATGGCATTCCTTTGGCGCGGCAGCAATCCCCGAAGAAACTGCAAAGCTGTTTTTCTTGTGGCTACTTCTTCGGCGTAATCCTTATTTCGACGAACACCTCGACGGCATTGTTTATTCCGTGTGTATAGGTCTGGGTTTTGCCGCGTTGGAGAATATAGAATATCTTTTTGCAGCTGGGGATGCGTGGTTGGCAACCGGGATTGTCCGTGCTCTCCTGGCAGTGCCGGCTCATTTCTTTTTTGCCGTATTGATGGGATATTATTATAGCCTTGTGCACTTCGGACATCATCCGCGGCGCAATGCTTTTAAGGTCTGGGCTGTGCCCGTGCTGGCTCATGGTATCTATGATGCTATCGCCATGTCACAGAGCGTTGCAGTCGGTCTCGAAGCATTGTTTGGCATTGCACTTTTGTTCTTCTGCAATGAGTTGCGCAAACTGGGGCAACGGCATATTCGTGAACTTGCAGAGGTAGATAATAGCCATTATAATAAGAAGGAGTCGTAATTTTTTTGTTGCTCCATGGTTACTTCTCTTTTACTCAGGCATTAAGGTAAGAACAACGACAATTACAGCACACATGGCCAATTGGACAGACAAGGATATGGTGATAGCTGTGCAACAGCACAATAATGCGGCACTTGAATGCTATTATCATGATTGCAAAAACTATTTCCAGCATCATGCCGGTGCCGTTTTTGTCGGTGATGCCAACGTCGAAGACATCTTTCACGATGCGCTCATTCACCTCTGGCGAGAAATAGAAACCCGACGTATTGAACTTTCTGATGGGCGCGTCTGCCGTTGGCGCGAGGGCACGCTGATGCCGATGACCAGTTCGCTGCTGACCTTTCTCCTGTCTATTGCTAAGCGTAAGCATTGGGAAATGGTGCGTAAACAGCAGAAACTGGTCTTTGAAAATACCGACAGCACACTTGAGGCTCTTGACTGTCACCGCTATTCTGTTTCTCCTGAGAATGTAGAACAAAACGAACTGCGTGAACGCGTCGTCGCTGATATCGTGCTTCAGATGTCTGAGCGTTGCCGCCAGATTCTGACCCTCTTCTATTACGAACATCGTTCGCTCGACGATATTCTTGCTCTTCGTAGCGAGAACCAGTCCAAGCAGGGACTGAAAACCAGTAAGTACAAATGCATGCAGCGCCTGCGAGAAGCGGTCTGCCAGCGATTCCGTCAACTCGATATCATGATTTAAACTGATTAGCCTATGCAACCGAAAGATTATATTTCCCACGACGAAGAGCGCATTGACGCCCTCGACCACCTCATTTTCCGCGAATTGGGGCAACAGGCACAATGGCAGCAGACGATGGCGATGTGGAATCAGCGGGCACGTCAGCAGCGTCGCTTGCGTTTTATACCTGTTTTGTCGAATATCGCTTCCGTGGCTGCCTTGTTCATTCTGGGCTTAATTCTCGAAGCAGCCGTACCGGGTATAGGCGTATCAGATAGCCTCGTACCTGCGAAACCTGCTATCGAACAATCTTTAACACCATCGTCAACCGCAAGTCCAGGAAACCCTTCTGCCTCCTCCACTATTCTCAGCGACTCTCTCGCCAACGACACTCTTTAAAAAGATTATTTAAGGTCGGAAAGTTAAATTCCGACCTTTCTTTTTGCAGTGTGGCGAAAACATACTACCTTTGTCGGGTAATTATACAAAACATACTCCTTTCCTTCTTTTTGACATGAAACATTTCCTCCTTTCTGTGATAGCGTTGACATTAGGCGCTACTTCTGCCTCCGCACAAACATTTTCAGGAGCTACCAATGCCGTGGCCACGGCTGTTCCTCATACTACCGTTCCTTTTGCTATTGATGATGCCGGCACCAAACTTCCCGACATCACTTGGGGTTTTGACCTGGCTTGGCTCAGCGAAGACAATGTTAAGCGAGGCACTCTTTTCACTGGATCGGACATGGTAGGCATTATGCGTTTGAGTTTCCAAACTACCGATGCCGTCAACGACGATCTCGAACTTTCTTCCTCACAGAAGAGTACGCTCAATAAACGTATAAGTATTGCCAAGAAATATGCTCCCGATGCAGGTGTTAACCTCAACTCCGACCAAGAGGCGGGTGTCATTGATTGGTATCATGTCTATGGCTCACAGAACCAGGTCAACACCTTCGCGCCCCGATGGGCAGCCCTCATTGCTGCCACAAAAAAATATGTGGAGGCGCGTGGACTTACCGTGGTGAGCGTCTCGCCCTTCAATGAGCCTGACTACGGCGAAGGACAGACGTGGGGATGGCATCAGGGTTCCAAGGCCGAGATGCTCGCCATCTGCAAACTATTGCGTGAGGATGCTGCCTATGCCAGTGATTTTGCGAATGTCAAACTTTGCGGAGGCAATACGCTCAACAACGATTATGCCTTGCCTTGGTACAACTACTGTAAGAGGTACCTCGACGAGGGCAATACGCATCAGTTGGCTGGTTCGTTTGATACTTTTGCCAAATTCTACCAGACCGTACAGTCCGAAGGCAAGGTGGGGGTAGGTGATGAACTTCATAACATTATGGAGTGTATGGTCGGTTCAGAATATGGCATGACTAAATGCATTTGGTGGGGTACAGCCGAGCATACGCGTAGTCAGTTCATGAAGGCTACGCGTGGCACGCGCCTCGGTTATGCAGAGAATCGCGACCGCTGGACGGCAGCTAGCGTCTATCGTCACACCGACGGCTCCGTGCAAGGCTTCGGGGGCACATCCGAACGTCAGGCATACGAGACCACCTATCGTTTCGTTGCCACCGATCACGATGTCTTCTACGATGGCCACGGTCCTATGCGCGAGTATCTCATGACGCTCCCAGGTGGCACGGGTTATCAGAACGGTCAGATCAATGCCGAAGGTCTCGTTAATATTCAAGGGGGCGAGGATATCATGCCGCCTCTGCCCACCGAACCTGCCAGTTACCGCATCGTGAATCGTTTGAGTGGACATCAGTTGGCTCCCAGTGGATATAGTGTTTCCAATGGCACGAACCTTACTCAATTGAAATATGTGACTAATCTCGCTCAACAATGGGTGATTTCCCCTGTAGGTAACACCTTTGGCCATGATTTCAGTTACTATCGCATTGCCAATGCAAAGGATGAGTCATTCTACCCTGATGTGCGCGACTGGTCGCTCTCTGACGGCGCTGATATTATTCTTTATGCCGGCTCTTTCGGCAACAATGAACAATGGTTCTTTGAATATGCCGGCGATGGTTGGTTCTACATCCGAAGCCGTCAGAGTGCCATGTATCTTCAGACCATGCCCGGCACCGAGGCGCAAATGAAGGTTTCCGGCCGCAAAGTTAATCAAGGAGTCTTCTCGGGTGGCTATAATCAGCAATGGCGCCTCGTCCCGGCGGATGTCAAGTACGATGCGGTCAGTCCGGCCACGCCTGCAGCTCTCACAGCCACTCCTCTTCCCGCAGGTGTCAGCCTCACTTGGACGGCTCCTTCCGACCGCGATTTGCTTGGATACACCATCCAGCGTTCCGACGATGGCGGAGCCTCTTGGCACGTCATTAATCGCTATGTCAACGCTACTGCGTATGTTGATAATACGGCTTGCGATGCCATCGATTATCGCTATCGCGTGCTGGCTCAAGACAAGAGTCTCAACCTTTCCGAGCCAACAGAAGTGGTCAGCGCTACGCCTTCCGGCGAGCCTGCCTGCATTATGTATCTGGCTTGCGACAGCCTTCAGGATGCCAGCGGAGCCGGCAATCATAGTGCAATCTATGGCGATACTGAAACGGTGGAGGGGCACGAAGGGCAGGCCTTGGCCCTTAATGGCAAAGATCATTTCCTGCAACTTCCTGCAACGATTGCCAACAGCCGTCAGTTGACCTTTGCCGCTTGGATTTACATCCGTTCTACCAGTTCGTGGCAACGTATCTTCGATTTCGGTACCGACACCGACCACTACGTCTTCCTCTGTCCTCGCCCTTCTTCGGTCAATCGCATGCGCTTGGCTATTAAGAATGGGGGGAGCGAACAATACATTGAATCCAACACCACCCATCGTATCAACCAATGGATGCATGTGGCCGCTACGTTCTCCGACGAGGCAATCACTCTCTACCTCAATGGTACTCCCGTGGCCACCAGCACGTCTATCACCGAGCGTGCTGCAGATTTCCGTCCTTTGTTTAATTATATTGGTCGGAGCCAGTTCACGGCTGACCCGATGCTCAAGGCGGATATAGATGAGGTGCGCATATACAATTATGCTCTCACGGATGCACAGGTCGAAGAACTCTATAACAAGGTTGATGGCGTTCGTGCTTTGTCCACCGTGTCCTCTTCTTCTGTTGATGTCTTTGACCTTGATGGACGTCGCCTGATGCACGCGGTTGATCCTGCTGAAACTTCAGTACTAAAACGCGGTATCTATGTAATTGGTGGCAGAAAAGTGGTGGTAAAATAATCCGGACGAAAACAAGAATCCCCGCAACATTGACTGTTACGGGGATTCTCTATTCTGGAGGTGCCTAGCAGATTCGAACTGCTGTAGACGGTTTTGCAGACCGTTGACTAAGCCACTCATCCAAGGCACCATTTCCTGAATGCGGTTGCAAAGGTACATCAATTTTTTGAATTGACAAGCATTCAGCACAACTTTTTTGCAAAAAATGCGTTATTTATAATAATGACACTACAAGAAAACATAAAAAAGACGCTCTCCGAAGCAGGTTTCCTTCCCGATGGCGGACTCTTGACTGTTGCCCTCAGCGGTGGCGCGGATAGCGTTTCTCTGCTGCTGCTACTGCGTGATTTGGGCTACGATGTTCATGCGCTGCATTGCAATTTTGAATTACGCGGCATCGAGAGCGATGCCGACGAGGCTTTTTGCCGGCGTCTCTGTCGCCAGCGCGACATTCCGCTCACCGTGCATCATTTCCGCACCGCCAGTTATGCACACCGCCACCACCTCAGTATCGAGATGGCAGCACGTAATCTGCGCTACGAGTGGTTTGAACAGCAACGCGACGAATTGGGGGCACGTGCCGTTTGTGTGGCTCATCACCGCGATGATAATATCGAAACGCTGCTCCTCAACCTTATCCGTGGCACGGGGATCCATGGGCTTACGGGTATGAGTGCCGTCAGTGGGCATGTGCTACGGCCTTTGCTGAATGTTTCTCGGCGCGACCTTGAGGCTTGGCTCACCAGCCGCAATCAGGAATGGATTACCGACCGCACCAATCTCGACCCCGACGCTGCAATCCGCAACAAAATTCGTCTGCAAATCCTTCCGCTCATGGAGGAGATTAACCCGCGTGTGCGCGAGACGTTGGCCGCTACGGCTACCAGGATTGGCGAGGCTGAGGCGCTCTACGACGATGCTGTCAGCCATGAACGGAGTAGGGTAGAGGACGCTGATGGCAGCCTCTCTGTCTCGGCTCTAAAGCAGGCTACCTCTTCGGCAACAGTGCTCCATGAGATCCTGCATCCTCGTGGTTACACTGCTGAACAGGTTCGCGACATTCATCAGAGCATGGATGGTGAGTCGGGCAAACTATGGGAAAGCCGCGATGGATGGCGGCTTCTGCGCGACCGCGGGCGTCTGCTCATGGAGAAGGACGAAGATGCTCATCCTCTTCCTCCTGACGGCAACTATCTCCCGCTTGAGGGCCTTTACGAACCGCGCCGTGGCTTTCGTTTGCTCGTGCGTCGTCAGGCTATTGACCCTGCTACTTTCGTCATCCCCCGTGATGGCGTTACTGCCTGTTTCGACCTTGAGAAACTCACCCTCCCTCTCACCATACGTTACACGCGTGAGGGTGATCGTTTCCAACCTTTCGGTATGAATGGTAGCCGCCTCGTTAGCGACCTCCTCACAGACCTCAAACTTTCTCTCTTCGACAAGGAACGTCAGTTTGTGGTCTGCTCAGGCGAGCGCATTGCTTGGGTCGTGGGACAACGCGTGGCTGCAGGTTATGAAGTCGATGCCAACACCCGCCATGTGATGACCATCACCACCCTCTAACTGGTGTCCTCCGCCCTCCTCCCTTTCCTCTTGTTTTTCTCTCTCTCCTTACATTAGTCCGTCAATGGCTTGCCTTGGCGTCCCTTGGTTCTGCCTTCCCCCTCCTCCTTCCCTCTCTGCCTTCATATGCTAGTGCACCAGGATTAGTCATGGTGTCACTTGCTCTTTCCTTTGTCCTCTTCAACGGATGAAGTTTGTCCATATATGTGGCTCAGGGCTTGGGTGCCCTTCTGCGCGCGTGTTCAGTTTTTTTATCATCCAGGCCATGTTGTGGGCCAGGGTGCGCATGGTCTGCATGCCTTCCTCGTCCTCGGCGGCCTGTCCTGGTGTCTGTCCATAGGCCATGTTCCAGTATTGTGAACTCACGAGCGGCATGTTCATCATCGTGAAATATTTGTTTAGGCGGTCAAAGGCTGCAGAAGCACCACCACGACGGCAGACGACGACGCTGGCACCGGGCTTGAACTGCAGATCCGCTCCCAACGAATAGAATACACGGTCGAGTAGGGCGCATAGCGAGCCGTTCGGACCGCCATAATACACGGGTGAGCCTACCACCAAGCCATCGATTCCATCCTTGATGGCACGCATCACTTGATAATAGAGGTCGTCCCGGAAGGTGCAGCGCCCCTCACGTCCGCACCATCCGCAGGCGATGCATCCTTGGACCGCTTTTTTGCCGATGCTGATGATTTGTGTCTCAATGTCTTCTGCATTCAGGGCCGTAGCCACTTCAGTGAGTGCACGGAACGTATTTCCGTTTTCACGGGGACTGCCGTTGATCAATAGTACTTTCATGATAAGATATATGTAATTAAAATGTGAAGCGTTTATGACTGAAATATTGCCTTTGGTTGGAATTGTTACTTAAATATTGTTGAAATCTTGGGCAAAGTTAATCTTTTTTGCGCGATGAAACATATTTTTTTATTAACTTTGCAATAAAATTAAGAATTGTTGATGAATGGGCATTATCGGTATGTTTTTTTTGCCCGTCGACATATCAAGATTTAGACTACTGACTATCTAATGAACGAAGAAGAGTATAAGCAAGTTTCAATTAAGGAGTTCACTCGTGCAGTCGGTAAGTACGATGGTTCGCATGCCGGTGTGTATAAAATGTGTCGCAAGGACTATCCTGATATCTTGGCCGAGATCAAGAAGAAGCCCTTTGAGCGGTTGGTGGACATCGGGTGCGGCACGGCGCCGATAATTTCCTTGCTCTCTCAGGAATATCCCAATGCCCATTTCACGGGCATCGACCTCACTCCTGCTATGATTGAGGTGGCCAAGTCAAAGAATTTGCCGAATGCCGACTTCGTTGTGGGCGATGCCGAGAACTTGCCTTTTGACAATGATTCGTTTGATGTAGCCATCTGCAGTGAGAGTTTTCACCATTATCCTCATCCCCAAGCCTTCTTCACCAGTGTCGCGCGAGTCTTGCGTCCGGGCGGGCGTCTTATCATTCGAGATGTTACATTCAAGTGCAAACTCATTCGTTGGTTTGCAAATTATATTGAGATGCCAATTCTCAACAAATTAGGTTATGGCGATGTGCGCATCTACAGCCTTTCTGATGTCCGTAACATGTCAGAACTTGCGGGTTTCAAGATTCTCACTTTAGAGAAACGCGGTTTCATGCGTCTTCATTGCGTTGCTCAAAAACGCTAACCTTCCCCGCTACCCTTCCCCGCTACCCTTCCCCGCAATCCTTCCCCGCAATCCTTCCCCGCAATCCCTTCCCCCTCTAATCCTCCCCGCTTTTCTCTTCCCTGCGGGCCGTTGTGCCCTTGCCATCAGGCAAGGGTCTCATCCTCCCTTCCCCTCTTCGCCTTTTTTTCGCCCTTCCCTGCGGGCCGTAGTGCCCTTGCCGTCAGGCAAGGGTCTCATCTTATCCTCTCCCTCCCTCCCTTTTTGTCCCTTCTTTTCTCCGTTTTATTATTTTCATAAAACTATCTTGCAAAAATAGGCAAGTATTATCAAAAAAGCTGTATCTTTGCACCGTCTTAACTGATTAACTATACATTTTATCAACTTATACATCAAAAAATGGAAAAAATTAAAGGTCTTATCGATGCTCCATTCACCCCAATGCATGCTGATGGCAGCATCAATTTGTCTGTAATCCCCGAGTATGCTGCTCTCCTTAAGCGCAACGGTCTTAAGGGGGTCTTCATCAACGGCTCCAGTGGCGAGGGCTACATGCTCACCGAAGAGGAACGCTGCCAGATTGCCGAGGCCTGGATGGCGGCCACCAAGGATTTCGATGATTTCAAGGTCATCGTTCATGTGGGCTCCACCTGTGTACGTTCTTCATTCAAGATGGCGCAGCACGCACAGCAGATCGGCGCCTTCGGCATCGGTGCCATGGCTCCTCCATTCCCCAAGGTGGGTCGGATTGAGGAACTCGTGAAATACTGCGAGGAAATCGCTTGCGGTGCTCCCCAGTTGCCATTCTATTTCTATCATATCCCTGCTTTCAACGGTGCTTTCCTCTCAATGTACGACTTCCTGCAGGCCGTAGACGGACGCATTCCCAACTTCGCCGGCATTAAGTACACCTTCGAGAGTCTCTATGAGTACAACCGTTGCCGTCGCTACAAGGACGGGAAGTTCGACATGCTCCATGGTCAGGACGAGACCATCCTGCCTTGTCTGGCAATGGGTGGCGCTCAGGGTGGCATAGGCGGAACTACCAACTACAACGGCCGCTGCCTCACCGGTATCCAGCAGGCTTGGGCTGATGGCGACCTCGAGAAGGCTCGTCAGTTGCAGAACTATGCGCAGGACGTCATTGATGTCATCTGCCATTTCCGTGGCAACATTGTCGGAGGCAAGCGCATCATGAAACTCATCGGACTGGACCTCGGTCCCAACCGTACGCCCTTCCAGAATATCACCCCTGAAGAGGAGGTCAAACTGAAGGCCGAACTCGAGGCCATCGACTTCTTCAATCATTGCAACAAGTAATCATCTGTCCAACCCCTTCCCTCTTGAGGGAGGGGGATGGCTTTTCATGCCAAAATCCTTTAACTGACCTCTTAAATAAAAATGAAGACCAGAAACAAACTGCTCGCTCTGCTCACTCTCTTCATCGTACAGATAGGAGGGTCTGCTTTATTTGCCCAGTCGCATCGTTTTAACACCAGTTCTTTCACCCAGATGCCCTTCCTCTCCTTCCATGGCGACCAGGGTGTCAGCGGATCTTTCGCCGGCATAGCCAATAATCAGGTCCTTGTGGCTGGTGGCTGCAATTTCCCCGATACGGCAGCAGCCGATGGTGGGCGAAAGGCTTTCTATACTGATATTTATGCGCTTCCTCTCTCAAGTGTCAAATCCTCTGGCTATGGCCAAACTTCTGAAGGGTGGAAGCAAGTTGGCTCTCTCCCCTGTGCTTTGGCCTATGGCTCCAGTGTCACAACCCCCGAGGGCGTTGTCTGCTTAGGTGGTACCGCCGATGGCCGGAAGAGTGAGAATTTTGCAGCCCTCATTTCTTTTGCAGAGGGTGCACAACTTCAAATACAGGACCTTCCTCCGCTTCCTGTTGGCCTCGACAATTTTGCGGCCGCTTATGGCGACGGCTTCATTTATGTCGCTGGCGGTCAGCACAACGGAATGCTCAACCGTAAGGCTTTCCGCCTCAGTTGGCCGTTGCCCTCCAGTTGGTTTGAATCACAATCTGGTGCGGCTTGGGAATCACTGCCCGACATGCCCGGCCCGGCACGTGTCCAGCCTGCTGCTGCCGTCCAGAAGGGGGCCATTGGTTCCAACTTCTACCTCCTCGGTGGCTTCGATCCCCGCTATGGTAAAGCCGTCTCCAACGGTATCTACTACGATCCCCGCAAGGACAACTGGTTTGCCACATCCCTGATGACCACCGACCCCGCCCTGGCCATCAATAGCACCTCTTCTGACCCCACTCCCTCCGCCCCCTCTCCCGTTACGGTGCCCGAGGGTTCTCCCGAGGGTCAGGCCTCCCCTTCTCCCGTTACATCGCCCGAGGGTTCTCCCGAGGGTCAGGCCTCCCCTTCTCCCGTTACAGTGCCCGAGGGTTCTCCCGAGGATTCCCTCCTCTTCTCTCTCGTTGGTGCCTCTGCTGTTCCCTCCGGTGCTGCCCACATCCTCTGCTTCGGCGGCGTCAACAAGCAAATCTTTGAGGCGGCCCTTGCGCGTAACGCCCTCATTGCAGACACCACCACCACGGCCGGGCATCTCGCTCAACTTCGCGAGGAAGCCTATGCCTACATGACGCAAGAGCCTGCGTGGTACAATTTCTCCCGTCAGATCATCGTCTACCACACCGTCACCGATTCATGGGCCAAGGTTTTCGATTCCGACCTTATCGCTCGTGCAGGTGCTGCTGTTGTGCCCCTTGCTTCGCCTTCCGGTAGCCTCTCTGCTCTCGTCATCGACGGCGAAGAGAAGCCCGGTGTTCGCAGTTCCGATGTGACCCGTGTCGACATCAACTACGAGGCTCATTTCGGTTGGCTCAACTGGACCGTCCTCATCCTATATCTCTTGGGCATGGTCTATCTGGGCTATTACTTCATGAAGCGCGCCAGCAATTCCTCCGACGACTTCTTCAAGGGTGGCGGACGAATCCCTTGGTGGGCTGCCGGCATCAGCATTTTTGCCACGATGCTCAGTGCCATCACCTATATGAGTATCCCTGCCAAGGCTTATGCTACCGACTGGACTTACTATCCGATGCAGATTTGCATTCTGATTGTCTCGTTCCCCGTCATCAAGTACTACCTCCCGTTCTTCCGCCGCTTGAATGTGACCACTGCCTATGAGTATCTCGAGCGCCGTTTCAACAGCGCCACTCGTCTCATGGCCAGCATCTTGTTCATCGTCTTCATGGTGGCACGCACGGCCCTCGTGCTCTTCCTGCCCTCGCTGGCAATGACCGCTGTGACAGGCATCGATATCTACATTTGCATCGCTCTCATGGCGCTCATTACCATCCTCTATTGCACAATGGGTGGTGTTGAAGCCGTGGTCTGGGGTGATGTCATCCAGGGTATCATCCTTGTGGGAGGCGCCATCTTGGCAGCCGTTTACCTCATCGTTAATACGGGCGAGAACGGAGCCAGCGACTTCTGGCAGATTGCCACGGACCACGACAAGTTCCGCCTCTTCCTCTTCGATGCCGAGAATCCCTTCGACTTTGTGAACGCTACGTGGTGGGTTGTCATCCTCGGTGGTCTGGCCAACAACCTCATCTCCTACACCAGTGACCAGACCGTCATCCAGCGTTACCTTACCACCAGCGACGAGAAGAGTGCTGCGCGCGGTATCCTCACCAACGGTCTGATGTCCGTGGTCGTTACCATCGCCTTCTTCACCATAGGCACGGGACTCTACACTTTCTTCAAGACGCATCCTGCTGAACTCGATATCACCATGGCCAAGGGCGATGCCATCTTCCCCTTCTTCATGATGAGTCAACTGCCCGCAGGCTTGGCCGGACTCCTCATCGCTGCCGTCTTCGCAGCCACCATGTCCACCATCGCCTCCAACATCAACAGTATCTCTACGGCCTTCAC
This sequence comes from Bacteroidales bacterium, assembly GCA_024690405.1. Taxonomy (GTDB): domain Bacteria; phylum Bacteroidota; class Bacteroidia; order Bacteroidales; family Bacteroidaceae; genus Physcousia. Next base: position 8,930 of record JAILCU010000055.1, on the reverse strand, counting down.
CGTCGACCTGTGGTCTAAGTGGAAGCGCCGCAGTGCTACGGCTTCTGCCGTCAAGGCCACCGACACCTCGTCCGATGTTCGTACTGCCCGCATCGCAGGCATCTGTGCCGGACTCATCGGCATGTCCATCGCCTGGCTGATGGCTACCGTCGACATCCAGTCGCTCCTCGACTACTTCAACACCATCCTGGGTCTGCTCAGTGGTGCCATCGGTGGTCTGTTCATGATGGGTATCTTCTTCCCCCGAATTGGTTCCAGGGCTGCCCTCATCGGTTTCCTCTGCGGCACTGCTACGGTCTTCTACATGAACTTCTGCACTCAGGCCAACTTCCTCCTCTTCGGCTTCGTCTCTATGCTTGTCAGCGTCGTCGTTGCCCTCATCCTCAGCATCTTCATGCCGCAGAAAGAGGAGCAGAAGGGGCTCACGTGGAAGACATTACCAAAGGAATAACGGACAACCTATCCATCCCCAGACCCTCCCCCTTACCCCTCCCTTGTATGGAGGGGAGTAATTACCTAAGACCTCCCAAGTGGGGGGAGCTTGTAAAATAGTTAATATTAAATCATTAATCATTAAATAATCATGGTGAATACAACCAGTCAAAATCATCTTACTCCCCGCCCTACAAGGGAGGGGCAGGGGGGAGGGTCCTTTGAGGCCCTTGCACAGCTTTATCGATCTGAACTCCTGGACCGTGTCGTCCCCTTCTGGCTCAACAAGAGTCAGGACACTGAATTCGGCGGATATTTCACCTGCCTCGACCGTGACGGCAGCGTTTACGACACCGACAAATTTGTGTGGCTGCAAGGTCGCGAAGTCTGGATGTTCGCCAAACTCTACAACAATGTGGAGCACCGTCAGGAATGGCTCGACTGTGCCATCCAGGGTGCCGAATTCCTCAAGGCCCACGGCCACGACGGCAACCTCAACTGGTACTTCGCCCTCGACCGCGAAGGACATCCCCTCGTGGAACCCTACAACATCTTCTCCTACACCTTCGCCGTCATCGCCTTCGGCCAACTCTCCATCGCTTTGAAGACTGCCGGTCAAACTGAACAGGCTGCCGAGTATGCCGACATCGCCAAGCGCACTTTCGATATCGTCCTCTCCAAGACCGACAACCCCAAGGGCCGTTGGAGCAAGGCTGCCCCTGGTGCCCGTGCCATGAAGACCTTCGACCTCCCCATGATTCTCTGCAACGTGGCGCTCGAAATTGAGCCGCTGCTCGAACCCGCTTTCCTGCAGAAAGCCATTGACGACTGCCTCCACGAGGTCATGGATGTCTTCTATCGCCCTGAACTCGGTCTCATCGTTGAGGCCCTTGGTAAGGATGGCAACCTCGTCGATTGCTTCGATGGCCGCAAACTCAACCCCGGTCATGCCATCGAGGCTATGTGGTTTGTCATGGACCTTGGCAAGCGTCTCGGTCGGCCCGAACTCATCCAGCAGGCCGTTGACATCTGCCTTCAGGAAGTCGAGTACGGTTGGGACAAGGAGTTCGGCGGTGTCTTCTATTTCATGGACCGCCTCGGACATCCGCGTCACGAACTGGAGTGGGACCAGAAACTCTGGTGGGTTCATCTCGAGACGCTCATCTCCCTCGTCAAGGGCTACCAACTCACCGGCGATGAGCGTTGCATCAAGTGGTTTGAGAAGGTGCATGACTACACCTGGAGTCATTTCCGCGATGCTGACTACCCCGAGTGGTACGGCTATCTCAGCCGTCAGGGCGAGGTCCTTCTGCCCCTCAAGGGTGGTAAGTGGAAAGGCTGCTTTCATGTCCCCCGTGGCCTCCTCAACGTCTGGAAAATCCTCGACGACCTCGCCACCCGCAACTAACACAGAACAAGGCAAAGGCCCCTTCCCTTCCCGGCCCTCCCCCGTTACCGTCCCCTCTGGCACCCGGTTACCGTTCCCTCGGGTTCTCCCGATGGCCTGCCCATAAATGCCCTCCCCGTTACCGTCCCCTCGGGCCTCCCCCCTTACCGTTCCCTCGGGCCTCCCCCGTTACCGTCCCCTCGGGCCTCCCCCCTTACCGTCCCTTGGGCACCCGGTTACCGTCCCCTCTGGCACCCGGTTACCGTTCCCGAGGGTTCTCCCGAGGGCCCTCTCTTGTCCTCCCCCCCCTCTCTATTCAACATCCCTTTTTCCCTTCACGTTAATCAATGAACCGCGCACAAGACAACCTCCAATCCCTCGGTCAGAAGACTGAATACACCTTTGGATATGCCCCCGAGGTCCTCGAGACCTTCGAGAACCGCCACCCGGACAACGACTACTGGGTGCGCTTCAACTGCCCCGAGTTCACCTCCCTATGCCCCATCACTGGCCAGCCCGATTTCGCCGAGATACGCATCAACTATCTCCCCGGTGAGCGAATGGTCGAGTCCAAGTCCTTGAAACTCTATCTCTTCAGTTTCCGCAATCACGGCGATTTCCACGAGGATTGTGTCAACACTATCATGAAGGACCTCATCCGCCTCATGGACCCCAAGTACATCGAGGTCATCGGGCTATTCACGCCTCGTGGCGGCATCAGCATCTATCCTTATGCCAACTACGGACGTCCCGGCACCAAGTACGAAGAGATGGCCCGGTACCGTCTCCTCCATCACGACCTCTGACCATCTCCGGTTCCAGGGCTTTTATGAAACGGGCACCCTCTCAGATTGTGAGGGTGCCCTACTTGTTAAATCGGGGAGGGTGAAGAAGAACGCGCCTTCAATCGGGCATTGTCCGTACCTTATTTCCAGAAACTGAAGATTCCTTTCCTCTTTTTGGGGGTTTGCTCCTCTTCTGGCACCACTTGGTCGGGAGTGATAGCATCCAGGTCGTCGAGGGGTGAGGCGTTTTGGTTGCCGTTGGCAGATGGGGCAGCAGCGTCCTCGTCGGTATTGACTGGTTGTCCGGCCATCTTGCTGTAGGCTTTCTGGAACCCTTTCATGGCCCATGCGAGTCCTGTGTTACCAATCTGTTTGGGGATTTCTACGAGCAGGGTCGGCACTTGTCCGAGGGCTTTCATCTTGGCTTTCAGTTTCACGCGCCGTCCCTTGGCTCCTTTGAGTTCCTTGGAACCCCGCTGAAGGTAGTGCTTGGTGATGAATCCGATGGCGATGGTCATCACGGCATTGGCGAGTCCGTCGGCCAGCGGGGCAATGGGTATGCCGGGCAGGTTGAGGTTCTTCACGTATTGGGTGAAATCGACATTGGAGGCATCGACGTCGGGTATCTCAACCTCCGGCACATCGATGTCAGGAACGTCCATGTCGGTCATGTCAATGTCGGTGGCATCGATTTGGGCGTCGGTGATGCCGTCGAGCATATCGTCGACGGAATCGGCCGCACTTTGGAAGAAATAACTGAGAAAGGCCGAACTGATAACGTAGTAGTAGATCTTGAGGAGTTGCAACTTGTTGGGACGGAAACCGGAGGCGCGTACGATGTCGGCAATCATGCGGTAGTTGAGTCCGAGGGTGGCGAGGGTGTCGAGCCTGTTGCTGGATGAGACGGCGGTGATGATGAACACCTTGCTACCATAGGCGATGATGTGTTTGTCTACGGCGCTGTAGCGCTGCTTGAGTTCGTTGTTGAGCAGGTTCTTGACCTCGTTGATGTCGGCGCTTGCACTGGCGCGCGTTAGTTCGCTGCGCAGGGCCTCCTGATGCTCTCCGCGGCGGGCTGCGGGCAGGTAGTAGCAGTTGTCGCACAACTTGTTGCCGAAGGCGGTCAGCCTCTTGCGGTAAACCTCCTCGTTGAGTTTCCCCTCGTTCTCCTCCACGGACAGCACGGGGAACTCCGGGGCCCGATGGATGCGCAGCATAGGTTGGAGGATGGCGAGGTAGACAAGCCACAGGAGGAGTACTGCGAGCAGTACATAGAAGGCGTATTCGAGATAAGGCGTGCCTACCACGGCCGTCATCTTCTCGCCGATGACGATGATATTACCTACGATTACGAGAAAGGCGAATAGGGTGAAGAGGGTTAGTGTTAGGATGAGGATTTTTTTCATAAATTAGTAGACGAGTAGGTTGTTTAGTTGACAAGTAGACAAGTAGGTTGTTTAGTAGACAAGTTGACGAGTTGACAAGTAGACAAGTTGATAAGTTGGTTGTTTAGTTGACAAGTTGACGAGTAGACAAGTTGGTTGTTTAGTTGACAAGTTGTTTCTTTTAGTCCAAGTGTCGAGCGTTCCGACCTTAAACAGCGCTTGCGCTGTATAATTATTCATTAGTACGAGCGCGCACGCGCACGTACGCCTACGGTGTTGTTTTCAGCCCCTCCCATTGCACATCCCATTGTCCGTTTTTGGGGAAGCCGGGGGTGGGGGTGTTGTTGCCGTCCCAGCCGGCGCACATCAGGGCGATGGCCGTGAGCAGTCCGCCGTTGCCGGGAAGGTAGCAGCGGAGGCGCTGGTCCTGGTAGTTGTGGCCATTGGGGAGATAGGTGTTGGTGCGCTTGTCCATCAAGAGGGCTGCCACGGCATGTTCAGCGTCGCCCAGCCGGGCTGCGTTCATGGCCACCATCGGATAGTCCCATCCCCAAGTCTTGTCCCAGTTCCAGTTGTCCCATATCCATTGGTGAGTGCGTTGCATGTCGGCGCGTTCGGCGAGACGGCTCCAGGGGAGTATCCCTACGGCACCGAGTACGGCGGGATGATCGCTCACGAGTGCCAGGGTGTTGTAGGTGTCGGGTGCTGATTCGGCTGCGAGGTAACGCCCTGCATCGTCCTTGGCCAGTTGCGGGAGTCTGTTGACGATGTCGTCCCACAAGGGTATACGGTCGAGTCCGCGTCGTTGTCGCCAGTTCTGTGCTATCTGCAGGGTCAGGTGCCAGTAGGCCAATTCGAAGGGGGCGTTATAGGTCTCTGCGGCCTTGAGGGTCTCCTGTGCAGGAATCATTCCCTTGAGGATGTAGCGGTCATGCTGGCGTTCGTAAGTGGCAAAGTCGGCCATGAAGGTTGCCGTCTGGTCAATGAGCAGCCCATAGCGGTCGAGCAGTTCTGTACGTTGGGTCTCGCTCTCGGCGGAGCGGTAGAGGAGTTCGGCCAGATAGATAAGGTGAGGTTGCTGCCAGATGAGGAAACTGCCGACCTTGGACGGGGCCTCCTCGGCACTGGGGTCGGTCATCTTCATCCAACGCAGGCCCTGGAATCCCTGACGTGAGGCAATCTCGCGGGCACGGGGTGCAGCAGATTCATACCATCTGAGCGTACGGTCGAGCAGTGGGGCATGTCCCCATAAGGGTAACCACGCCTGATGCCACCAGATCATCTCGAGGTGGAACTTGCCGAACCACGAGTTGTAGGTGAGTCCGGTCTCCTGAGGGGGCGTATCGCCGGCACATTGGATAGCCAGCAGGTACTGACTGAGCACGACGCGCCGCTCCAGTTCGCGGGCCCGAGGGTCGGTGCAGCGCTCGAAACTGACGGCAGCCCCCTCCGTCCAGAATCGTTTCCAGTGTTCCGCAGCCAGGGCCGTCACGCTGGCATGGTTTTCGGCGGGGGCCACGGGCGGTTCGGGAGCGAACTCGCAACTGCAAGTGAGTTGCCGTCCCTTGGCGCTCAGCACCCAGTAGTTCTTGGCTTTCTCGGTGAGCACCGCTTTCTCCTCCCAGTGTATCGCCGTATAATAGACCGTCTGCCCCACGGTGCGCTTGAGCAGGGCGCTGTTGGGCGTCTTACTCACCAGTTCCGTGGTGTGCAGGGCATCGGCCTCCCAGTTGCAGGCATCGTCGGAGTGCTTGCCCGTGGGGTAGGCAAAGCGGAAATTGATACTGGCGTGTCTGCCTTGTACCTGCGTGCTGACGAGGTCGCGCTCGGGATGACAAACGGTACGCACGACATATTTCGAGCCCTTTGCCATAAATTGGGAGCGGATGCTGCCGTTCCACATATCTAACTGCTGTCGTGCCTCACGAATATCGGCGGGGGTCAGCCCTGGCATCTCCAGGCCCATGCATCCCAGATGCAGGCGGTGGGGATTGCTCCTGTACCAGTCGGCAGCAGCCTTGGCGCGAGGCGTCGAGGGTTGGGTGGCATAGAGTTCGCGGTGGCCGTGACCGAAGTCATACATTCGGTACGACTCTTCAATCCGGAAGTTCTCTGGATTGTCGAAACTGTGCCATCCCCACGTGCTCTGTGTGCCGAGCGGCACACCGTTGCGGTAGTATTCCGGGAAGGTCTGCAGACCCGTGACATCGGTGGTGAAGGCAAAGTCCCCGTTGCCCACGCTGAGCGAGGCCAGTGTATCGGCATACGTCACCACTGGGTCGTTTCTCGTGACCAGTGCGTGGCGGTCGATTGATGGGGGAGCGGTAAAACCGCAGAGGACGATGCAGAGCACGTTGCAGAGGACAATGCAGAGTACGTTGCAGAGGACAATGGAGAGTACGTTGCAGAGTACGTTGCAGAGTACAATACAATAGAAGCAGGGGCCTTTCCCCCGCCCCGTATGCTTTCGCCACGCTGGCCCTCTAAGGTAGATCCTTTCAAACATGTGCAACTTCAGTAAAACCTTACAACCTCACAACCTCAAAACCTCACAACCTCAAAACCTTAAAACCTCACTTGCCCTCACGCGCTTCTCCGTCTGTTGCTGCGGCTATGATAAACATGCCTTGCACCAGCCGAGCGCTGAGAAGTCTGCTTCAGAAATGATACCCAATCATTTCTTCGCAGCCACCTCACAACCTCACAACCTCACAACCTTAAAACCTTAAAACCTTAAAACCTCACAACCTCAACCTCAAACACGGGTACAAAGTTATTTATTTTTTTCGAACTATACTTATTTTCATGTAAAAAAGTGTATAAGCAAGTGAAGAACTGAGTCGGTGATACGGGTTTTCATCAATTTTAGGTATTGTAAAATCACCGAATTTGGGTATTGCAGGAATAGGAAAACAGGCATACCTTTGCAGCGGAACTCAAAAACATAATTAGGAGGTTAAAATTAAATGATTGAAGTATAATTGTTAAGTGTTTTTAGGTCGAAGCCAAGGGCCGGGAGCGTTTCCCGTTGTCCTTGGCTTCTTTTATCACCGATGGCGACTCAGTTCGATGCTTTTCAGCGCGAAAAAGTGGGAAAAGTGTGATTTTATGCTGAAAAAGCATGCAGAGGTCTTCTTTTTTGGGCTACCTTTGGTGCAAAACAATCCAAAAGCATTATCTTTGCAGCAACATAAAAGAGAAAACTATGTCGGAAAATACTGAAATCCCCGTTCTTACGGATGAAGAGAGACAAGAGATCCTGCAACTGCTCCACCGTGAAGTGGTGCCGGCCATCGGCTGCACCGAACCGATGGCGGTGGCGCTATGCGTGGCGCGTGCCACCGAGATGCTGGGGGAGCGACCGGTGCACATCGACCTCCATCTGAGTGCCAACATCCTCAAGAATGCGATGGGGGTCGGCATCCCGGGCACCGGAGGGATGATTGGTCTGCCGATTGCCGTCGCCATGGGGGCCATCGGAGGGAAATCGTGTCTCGGACTGGAGGTGCTGCGCGACTGCACGACCACTGATCTTGAAGCAGCCAGGCAATACATAGCCGAAGACCACATTGACATTCATCTGGAGGAAAAGGACCCTGACAAACTCTTTATCCATGCGGTCGTCAGCGATGCAAAAGGTCGGACGAAGGAAGCGACGATCAAAGGGTCGCACACTCATTTCGAGGATGGCAGCCCACAGGTGCAGGAGCAAGAGTGCCGGGAACAGCAACCTATGCTGACGCTCCACACCGTCTATACCTTCGCCACCACCGCACCCCTCGACGATATCCGTTTCATCCTCGAGGCAAAGCGGCTCAACGAGGCTGCTGCAGCCGACGGACTTCGCGGGAACTACGGCCACCAACTCGGTAAGACGATGTGCAGCCCCCTGGGGCGAGGGATTATGGGCGAGAGCATCTTTGCCAAGGTGCTCAGCGAGACCAGTTGTGCTTGCGATGCCCGTATGGCCGGTGCCAAGATTCCCGTCATGAGCAACAGCGGAAGCGGCAACCAGGGTATCTGTGCCACGATGCCCGTGGTGGTCTTTGCACGCGAGAACCACAATACCGAGGAAGAACTCATCCGTGCGCTCACCCTCTCGCATCTCACGGCCGTGTATATCAAGCAGTCGCTCGGTTGTCTCTCCGCCCTCTGCGGATGCGTCGTTGCCTCCACAGGCAGCAGTTGTGGCATCACCTATCTCATGGGAGGCGACTACAACCAGATTGCTCATTCCGTCAAGAACATGATTGCCAACCTGACCGGTATGATCTGTGATGGCGCCAAACCGTCCTGTGCCCTGAAACTGACCACCGGCGTTAGCACCGCTGTGATGAGTGCCATGCTCGCCATCCAGCATCGTTACGTCACTTCTGCCGAAGGTATCATCGATGATGATGTGGACAAGAGCATCCACAACCTCACCTCCATCGGAAGCCGGGGTATGGACGAGACCGACCGCTTCGTCCTTGACATCATGACCCACAAAGGTTCCTAATCCCTCCTCTCTTTTCCCCCTCTCCTGTCCCTTCCATAGCATCGTCGCCCATGCCTTCCCCTCTCTCTTCTTTCCTCTCATCCCTCCTTTTTTTCTATCCTCACTCCGTCCACTTTTTCCAATCTCTGCTGTAGTCGTGGCATCAAGGAAGCCCGAATGGAAAGCCTCATTATGCAGTCGTTGTCAAAGTTCTGCGCTACAATGGTGGGCTCTTCTTCCTTAACAATGCGCATTACTGCGTTCATCAAAGGGTATTCAAAGGTGACCGTTATGCATTCATCAACGGTACGCTCTACGACAGTTGCGGCAGCGATTGCTTCAGCGGCAGCGGCTTTGTAGGCCTGAATAAGACCGCTTGTACCCAGCTTCACACCGCCGAAATAACGCACCACGATGATAAGGATGTCTGTTAACTCATTGCTGTTGATCTGTCCTAAGATGGG